>JBEKQS010000202.1:0-9910 GCA_049519475.1 Bryobacteraceae bacterium
GGTTCTTCGGATTCCACGTGGCTGTGCTGCCCGCCCTCACTTCGCTATTCCTGCTCTTCCACCTGGGGTTAGTCCAGAAGTTCGGCATCAGCACGCCTCCCTGGGTGGAAAGGCGGTCTCGTCAGGCCGGCGCGAACCGGCCGCAGATGCCGTTCTTCCCCGATTTTTTTCTGCACGAGCTGATGGTCTGGTACGGCGCACTGGCACTCCTGGGAATATTAGCGGCTGTGTTCCCATGGGAATTGGGCGACAAGGCCGATGCGTTTGCCTCGGCTCCCGCGGGGATTCGGCCGGAGTGGTATTTTCTGGCGCCGTTCTACACCCTGAAGTTGATACCCGGCCACGTGGCGGGCATCGAAGGGGAAGTCGTCGGGCTGCTGGGATTCGGCCTGCTGGCATTTTGGTGGGTCACACTCCCATTTTGGGGAGCGCGCCCCGATGGTACTGTGCGATCCAAACTGGTGACCGGTGGCGCAGTGGCGTTCCTGGCCTATCTCGCGACATTTTCCCTGCTGGGGTATCTGCGATGAAGCACGCACTGATCCTCCTCCTGCTGGCGGCCGCCCGGTTGCCCGGAAAGGATTCCTGTTTGGAGTGCCACTCCCAAATGACGGGCGATCTGCAGGCGCCGGCGGCTGCATTTCAAAGTAGCGTGCACCTGCAGCATGGATTGACGTGCGCCGCTTGCCACGGCGGCGACCCCAATTCGGACGATCCGGAAGCCGCCATGAGCAAGGCCCACGGATTCGCCGGTGTGCCCCCACGGACGGCAGTCCCGAAACTCTGTGCCCGGTGCCACAGCGATCCAAACTTCATGCGGAAGTATAACCCCTCGGAGCGAGTGGACCAGGACGCCGAATATGAGACCAGCGTCCACGGCCAGCACCTGGCCAAGGGCGACACCGGGGTGGCCACCTGCATCGATTGCCACGGCGTGCATGATATTCGGGCCGCCCGCGACCCCTTATCACCGGTGTACCCGCTGAACCTCCCCAAGACCTGCGCGCAGTGCCATGCGGACGCGGCCCATATGGCCAAGTACAAAATCCCCACCGATCAGTACGCCAATTACCTGAAGAGCGTGCATTGGGAGGAGTTGTCCAAGCGCGGCGATCTGTCCGCGCCCAACTGCGCCACTTGTCACGGCAATCACGGCGCCAAACCGCCGGCGGTCTCTTCGGTGGCCGCGGTGTGCGGGACGTGTCACGTTTTTGAGGCGCAGCTTTTCGAGAAGAGCCCTCACCAGCCCGTGTTTGCGGCTATGTCCACGGGCGCCTGCGTGGTCTGCCATAGCAACCACGCCATCCTGAAGACCTCCGACGAGTTGCTGGGAGGCAAGAACGCGGTGTGCGGCGAATGCCACGACGCCGATTCGGCCGGCGGCAAAACCGCCGCCCAAGCGGCCGGTCTGATACAGGGTCTCGAGAACAGGATCGTCGCCGCGGACGGGATTCTCGAGCAGGCCCGGACTTCCGGGATGGAGGTTTCGGAGGCGATCCTGCGCCAAACGGATGCGCGCCAGAACCTGGTGAAAGCCCGCGCGAATGTGCACGCCTTTGCGATCCAGGCGGTGAGCCAGCCGGTCGAGGCGGGCCTGGCCATCGCCGCCGAGGATTACCGGGCCGGAGAGGCCGCGCTGAAAGAGAAGAATATCCGGCGCCTGGGCCTGGCCATTTCTTTGGCGGCCATTCTGGTCACCATGGCGGGCCTCTGGCTGATCATCCGCTGGCTCCACAGGTCCAGGGCCTGACCCTCACTTCAAGGGGGCGAGCCGCCCGGTCTGTAGGGTTGGGCTTCGCGTATGGCGTTGGGGCGCAGCATCCGTTGCGGGGCGAGCGTGCCCGCTAAATGCGCCCCGCCGCCGACCAGGGCGGCGACTGAAGAATCACTGGCGGCCCTACAATATCCGCACCCCCTCATTCGTCTACAACCGTAGGTGAAGGACGCGGCGGGCCTGGACCGGATGGCACTCGAACAGGACAAGCGGATCTCCGAAGTGGTCAAGCGGGAGCAGTCCCGGCTGCTCAACTTCATTCGCCGGCGCGTGCCCAACCCGCGCGACGCCGAGGACATTCTGCAGGACGTCTTCTACGAGCTGGTGGAAGCGAACCGCCTGCTGATGCCGATCGATCACGTCACCGGCTGGCTGTTTCGCGTGGCGCGCAATCGCATCACCGATCTGTTCCGCAAGAAGAGGCCGGAGAGCTTCAGCGATAGCGCCGTCGCGGACGAGGACGACGAACTGCTGCAGTTGGAAGACCTGCTGCCTTCGCCCGATGCCGGACCGGAGGCGCTTTACGCCCGCCACGTGCTTCTCGATGAACTCGAGGTGGCAGTCGACGAGCTGCCGGAGGAGCAGCGCGAGGTGTTTGTTGCGCACGAGTTGGAAGGGCGCAGCTTCAAGGAGATGGCCGCCCGGACGGGCGTGAGCGTGAATACGCTGCTCTCGCGCAAACGCTATGCGGTGCTGCATCTGCGCGAGCGATTGCAAGACATTTACGACGAATTTACGAAAGGATGAGGAAATGAAGTTGAAAAAGAGATGGTTCTTTCTGGCTCCCCTGGCGATCGGCGGATTCCTGCTGTTTATCGCCGCCGGCGGCGAAGTAGTGCGGCAACTGTGGAATTGGCTGCTGCCGGCCATCTTCGGCTGGCGCCAGATTACCTTCTGGCAAGCCCTGGGAATTCTGGCGCTGTGCCGGATCCTCTTCGGCGGATTTGGCGGCCGCGGTTTCTCCCGCTCCAAGCATATGACCCCTGAGGAGCGGGAACGATTCCGGCAACGCATGCGAGAACGTTGCGGCTTCGGCCCATCCACCAGCGAGAGCAAGGGGCAATGAAGCCATGTCGACAACGCTCAACCGGATTTTTCCTCAACGCATCGACAACACCTATCGCGGCCACCCCCTCGCGGTTTGGTTCTTCATACCGGTCGTGATCTTGAAGACGGGTATCGCCCTGGCCAGCATCTTCAATGGCCGTGGTGCGGCGCAATCGGCCGATGGCATCCCCCTCGACAGCTTCGGCGCCAGCGGCGCGGAGGCCGTGGTGGCGCTCTTCGCGATCTGGGGACTTGCGCAGCTCGTGTTCAGCGTGCTCGGTGTACTGGCGTTCATTCGCTATCGCGCCATGATTCCCTTCATGTTCGTCCTGCTCCTGACCGAGCACCTCGCGAGGAAGTGGATTCTGCTGGTGAGGC
Source organism: Bryobacteraceae bacterium (assembly GCA_049519475.1). Taxonomy (GTDB): domain Bacteria; phylum Acidobacteriota; class Terriglobia; order Bryobacterales; family Bryobacteraceae; genus PALSA-129. The sequence goes on from JBEKQS010000202.1 coordinate 3,200, forward strand.
CCATCGCCCGGACCGGGACACCTGCCGGCATCTACGTCAACCTTGTGATCCTCGTGCTGACGATCGTTGGCCTGGCGCTGGCGCTATGGAGAAGAGCGGATTTGCCGTTGCAGCAGTGAGGCGGAGCCTCGCACGAGAGATGGAGATCACGTCGTAAGCGCGATCAAGACGCGCCAGATCGCGTACCGCGGCAGGGCGGAAAACGACGCGGCGGATCACAGCCCGAGCCGATGCCGGCCTCCCTCCAAGGGGATATCGTCGCCGGTTTCCGTACGGGCCAGATCCAGCTTGGCCGCAGTCTCGGCATCGACGATCTCCTGCTCACCCAGTTCCGCAAGAAAAGAAATGGCCACCTGCACCTCAGTGCCCGGAAGGGCATCCACGAGCGATTGAAAGCGATCGGAGGACATGCCGCAATTATAGCTTCACGGGCGACCAGCCAATTTCGGCCCGAACATCCAGCGTTCCATGTGGAGTCCGGGTCATGCTGGCAAAACGCCGGAGAGCACCACTTGCGCCATGGGTTGGGATGTGACGGCGTGTCACGTGAGGAATCGCTGAAAGCCACTGGAAACGTCCCGTCCCCGGTTTCTCAAAGCTTCAGAAAATCCCGCGGTTCAGCCACGATTACTCTTGCCGACGTTGCACTGCAAGCAGAGCGCTTGTAGGTTTTCGAACGTAGTCTTACCTCCTTTGGAGAAAGGAACAATGTGGTCGACGTGCAATTGACAGCTCTGCTCAGTGGCTGGGCTTCGGCCGCAAAGCTTGCAGCGAAACTGGTCACGCTGAAGCACCTTGAACCGGAGCCCAATGCTGGGATCGCGGCGGTCCTCGGGTTTGACGTTCGCCGGCGTGCACCTTGGGACGCGAAGACGCTCGCTAACTTGACTTGCTGGTTGTAGCCTTCTCGTACCGGCAGCACTGGCTATGGGACCTTCCGTTGAACCGCTGGGATCGGCCAGCGTGGGAGGGTCTTGTTCGGCATCCACCGCAGGACCGCCATCGGCTTCCGAGTTGGCGCGCTCCACGAAGGCCGACAGTGCTTTTCTCCATCCCCCGTAGCGCTTGATGTAGGTGTTCTTGCCAACACTCGATGGTGGCCGGTCCATCTCGGAAACGGTCGGCGGTCGACCGTAGTGCGTCCAAACTTCGAGGAGATTCTCGAACACCTCGTCTTCAGTATGTCTTCGTCCGTGACTGGCCTGTTCGACGCCCGCCAGTCTGAGCGCTGCTGAGACGCTGCCGAATCTGCGAAACAACTGGGACTGGGTGATTTCAGAATTCGCCACAATGTCAGCACTGGCGAGGGAAGCCTTGCCCAGTCGCGCGGATACGTCGCGTATCTGGGCGAGGATCTCCTCATTACTCATGGCGCGGCCCGGCTGCGCTATCATTCGTTCCGTCGTAACTGGACCAACAAATCGGCCGCCGATTCCCGCTGCGTCGAGCGCTTCTCGCCAACCGCCAAACCGCCGCTTCACACAGCTGTGAGAGTACTGCCCCCGCGCCGAATAGAACGCGCTTGTGAACGGCTCATTCGGGGACGACTCGGATACACGCCTCAGGTCCTCAATAATCGCGGCGTCAGAGTAATCTGGCAAAGCCTGAGCCAGGCCGGCTCTCCTGGTCGCCTCGCTCCACGATCCGAATCGTTCCCGTACTGCTGTGCTCTTAATTCTGGAAAAAGAATCAAACCTGTCTGCTGTCAAGCGGCGGTCCGGGATCAATGCGGCAACGCGCCGAATTTCCGCCAGCACTGCTTCGTCCGATCTATCTTCCAGCCAAGTGATTTCGAACTTTGCCATGTGGATTTCGGTGACAGGCTACGAAGCTCCCAAACGCCAGCGGCTGAGCGGCTTGCCCTTGAGCACGCCCATCGAGCGGACGAGTCCGCAGCCAATCAACTGCGTCGCTTCGCAATCAACTCCCGGACTTTGGGAACGAGATCGTGAGGGACGTTCATGACCGTTTCGGACGGCTCAATACCAGCTTCGTCTTCCAAGAGGGCGTCCTCATCGGTCTGCTCCTCGTAGTGGGCTAGCACGCGCCGCACTTTCTCTTCATCCCATCCAGTTGGAAATTTGCTCTGGCTCATTGTTGTTTCTTCCTTCTTCGCCTGCGAAATGCCGCGAGTGGCTTCCCTCCCAGTTCGTAGGCCGTGATCACAAACACGCTGTCCGGCTCCGGGTCGGGAACATAGATGACCCGCAAATACCGGCCCGAGACGGTCTGGCCCAATGCGATCCTTGAGCCGTCGCGTCCTGCCCGATCTTCGCCGGGTTTCTCCAAAACCTCCATCACCTCGCCTTCATCTACCTGGTGGTCATAGATGTGCGGCAAACCAGTTGCCGGATCGATATAGAATCGCGTCTGCAAGCGTGTTCACCCTATTCTAACGCCCTTCTCCGACGGCTCCCGTGGGGCGTTTAAGGACTTGAACTGTTAACGCGGCGCATAATCCGCCGCAGCGCCCCGGCGCATTCTTCCACTTGGAAAAGGTAGGTCGCTCCGAAATAGACCGCGCCATACAAGCACAGGATGGATGCGCCGTACACCATCGGGTGTCGGGTGCCGATGGCCAGTTTGAGAGCCCAGGCCGCGGCTGCGGCGACGGCGGCTGAGATCCACAACTTCGCCACCAAAGGAGCCGGCAGGCCGGTCGGGCCGATGCGGCGGTTCAGGGCGCGGCGCAGCAGCGTGAACTCAACCCAACCGGCGACACCAGCCGAAGCGGTGAGGCCCGCGGCGCCCCATCGCGGATTGATGCCGATTAATTTCGGCAACGGCAGCGCGCAGAGGTAGCCCAGCGCGGTGGTGAGCGCTACACGCACCAGCGCGAAGCGTAGCGGAGTGCGGGTATCGCGCAAAGCGTAGTAGGTGGAGGAGTAGAGACGGCCCATGGTGGATGCGAGCAGGCCTACAGCCGAGCCGGCCACGATGCCCCAGACGTATAAGGAATCTTTGTGCGTGAACCGGCCGTTCTCAAACAACAGGGAGCAGATGACGCCGCCCAGCGCCAGGAACGCCATCGCGGAAGGAACCACGAAGAATGCGATACGGCGCAGTCCGGAGTCGAGGCGCCGCTGCAGATAGCCGGCCACTTCCTGCCGATCGCCGAGCGCGCTCGACATGGCCGGCAACTCGGCGGCGGAGACCGACATGCCGAACAGGCTTACGGGAAGCGTGTAGAGGGTCTGCGCGTTGGTGAGCCCGGCGACCGCTCCCATCCCCAGCCAGCTCGCCAGCCAGGCGTCCACGTAGGCGCTGATCTGGACCACGCCGCGGCTCATAAAGACCGGCACGAAGTTGCGGACCACTTCGCGCACCTGCGGCCGATGCGTCTCCAGGCGTACACGAACGGGTCGCGCCAGACGCAGCACCACGGGCAGTTGTATGCCGAACTGCAAAGCGCTTCCCACCACCGAACCCCAAGCCAGCGTGACGGCGAGCGATGACTCCCGCTCGCCGCGGAAAACCAACAGCGTCGCGATCATCGCCAGGTTCCAGAGCACCGGCGCGGTGTATGAGAGGAAGAACTTGCGATGACTGTTGAGAATCCCCAGGCACCAGGCGGACAGCACCAGCAGACCCGCGCCGGGAAAAAGAATGCGCACCAGGCGGATGGTAAGGTCGCGCTTGGCCCCATGAAAGCCGGCGGCGACCAGATCGGTCACGAACGGCGTGAACAACACACCCAGCAGCACCAGGACCGACGTGGTCAGCGCCAGAACGGCCGCCACCGCACCCGCCACGCGTCCCGACTCTTCCTCTTCATTTTCCGCCAGCAGGCGCGCGTAGACCGGGATAAACGATGCCGAGAGCACGCCCTCACCGAAGAGGTTTTGCAGCAGATTGGGGATGCGGAAGGCGGCGTTGAAGGCGTCGGCCGAATCGGAGAGACCGAAGTAGCGCGAGAAGATGCGCTGCCGCACGAAGCCGATCAGGCGGCTGAGCAGAATGCCGGCCCCCACCAGGAACGCGTGCCGGCCGGTCGCTTCACGCTGGGTTGTCGTCGCCACTAACCCAACTTCTCAAGCACGGCAGTCGCCACTTCTTCGGTGCTGTTGTGGCCGCCGAGATCGGGGGTGCGCACTTTGGCGTCGGCCAGCACGGCCGCCACGGCGGATTCCACGGCGCCCGCCGCCTCATTCATTCCCAGATGATCCAGCATCAGGCCCGCGCTGAGAATAGTGGCCAGCGGGTTGACCACACCTTTGCCTGCGATATCGGGCGCGGAGCCGTGCACCGGTTCGAACATCGAGGGAAAGCGGCGCAGCGGATCGAGATTGGCGCTGGCGGCGAGACCCATGCTGCCGACGATGATGGCGGAGAGATCGCTCAAGATGTCGGCGAAGAGATTCGAGCCCACCACCACGTCGAAGCTTTGCGGGCGGCGGATAAAGTTCATGGCAGCCGCATCCACCAGCAGCGACTCGGTCTCGATATCGGGATATTGGATGGCCACCTGCTCAAAGGTGCGGTCCCACAGCACCATGCTGTAGCCCTGCGCGTTGGACTTGGTAATGGACGCGACCCGCCGCTTCTTGTTGCGCTTGCGGGCCAGTTCGAAAGCGAAGCGCACGATCCGTTCGACGCCTCGGCGTGTGAAGACCGAGGTCTGGATGGCGATTTCCTCGGGCTGGTTGTGGTACAGGAAGCCGCCCACCGGCGCGTATTCGCCCTCGGTATTTTCGCGGACCACCACCAGGTCGATGTCGCCGCCGCCGGCCCTCCGCAAGGGCGATTCCACGCCGGGATAGAGGTAGGCCGGCCGCACATTGGCGTATTGATCGAACGCGCGGCGGATGGGCAGCAGCAGGCCGTTGAGCGTGGTGTGGTCGGGGATATCGGGATGGCCCACCGCGCCCAGCAGAATGGCATCGCAAGGCTGTAGGAGATCGATGGCCCCGGCGGGCATCATGCGCCCCCAACGGAAGTAATGCTCGGCGCCCCAGTCGAAATCCTGAAACGCAAAAGTGATGTCGTGTTTCCTGGCGATCCGTTCCAGGATGCGCCTGGCTTGCGGGATGACCTCTGTGCCGACGCCATCGCCCGCGATTACCGCGATCGTGAATGTCTTCATGAGCTAGAAGACAATTCTCTCACGCGGACGCAAGCCCGGCGCACGCCGCGCATTTCGAGGTTTTCGGCGTGGCTGAATGCGGAATCCAACTGCGCGCGCTCCGCGCATTCTGACTCCGGACTTCTGTCTTCTGGCCTTACTCCGTCTGGGTCGTGAAGTTCGACAGTTCGACTTCCCGCACACCGTAAAGTTTCAGGACGTGGCGGCGGATTTCGTCGCCGATGCGCTCGGGGTTTTCGGCGGGGTCGTGTTCCACTTCCACCTTGAAGAAGAGATCGGTACGGCTCATCGGTGGAGGAGTCTCCAACCTTTATACTAAGGGAATGGCCTGCGCCTTGTGCGAGACGCGCCGGCCGCGGCGCTATTGCCCCGGAGTCCGGAGCGAGATTTGCACCATGTGCTGCGGAACCGAACGCGAGATGACGGTGGACTGCCCGCCGGATTGCGAGTTCCTGCTGGAGGCGCGCAAGCACGACAAGCCCGTTCCACTGGACGCCACGGCGATTCCCAACCAGGATATCCGTGTTACAGAAGAGCTGGTGGCGGAGAACGAGGGGCTGGTGCTCGGCCTGGCGGACGCTCTGGTGACCGCCGCGGAGGCAACGCCCGAGGTAGTGGACTTCGATGCGCGCGAAGCGCTGGCAGCGGCCATTCGCACCTACCGGACGCGCCAAAGCGGCCTCTATTACGAGAGCCTGCCGGAGAATCCGCTGGCGGCCGGGCTGGCGCGAGCGGTTCTGGATGCGGCGGAGAAGTTTCGGCGGGAGGAGACCGAGCGCCTGGGGATGTCGCGGACGCGCGATTCGGCGGTGCTGGGCGTGCTGGTATTCCTGCAGCACTTCGAACTGGACCGCAACAATGGCCGGCGGCGGGGCCGCGCATTTCTGCACGCCCTGCGGTGGCTCTACCCTTCCGGATCGGACGGAGAGTCCGGGGGCTCCTCCTCACTGGTCTTACCCTGACCCAGGGAGGGACGGATCTGATCGACCTGGCAGGCCCTCTTCCGTCCGGCTCCCACCATTTGAGCGGAAAACCGGTGCGTATCGTTGACCAGTAATTCCACGGAGCGCTCTACCGGATAGTCGAAGGTGAGCAGGTGGCCTTCGGTCAATTCGAGCAGGTCCCGAACCGCCAGAGTGGGGCCTTCCAGGCGGGCCTCCAGGGTGAGGGCGGCTTCGCGCAGCACCGCGAGGACGCGAAGCTGCTCGCTGACGCTGGCGTGAGTCTTGCGGACGGACCACTGCTGGTCGAATTTCTGCCGCATCATCTTAATCACGATGGAAGGCATGGCGATATTCATCATGCCGACGGTTTCTCCGATGCGGACTTCCACGCCCACCGCGACCACCGCTTCATTGGGAGCCAGCAGGTGAAGCAACTGCGGTTCGGTTTCCATGGATTCGATGGTGAAATCGACGTTGGTGACGCCTTTCCAGGCTTCCCGCAGGTCATGCAGGATGATGCGGAAGAGGCCGTCGAGGAGTTTCTGTTCGATTTCGGTGATTTCGCGCTGGATGGTGGTGGAGGTCTTGCCGGTGCCGCCCAGGAGCATTTCGAGGATGGGAAAGACCAGCGACGGGTTCAATTCGAGGACGGCGTTGCCATCGTAAGGGCTGAGGCCGAGCGAA
>JBEKQS010000203.1:0-9822 GCA_049519475.1 Bryobacteraceae bacterium
GGAGAAGGCCAAAATGGCAAGACGCATAAAAGGCTCCTGGCTCTATTATGTGCCCAATCCGAGCCGCGACCGTAAGGGAGCGTTAGGGCTATGCGCGAGGACGGCGAACGCTCCCTTACGGTCGCGGCTCGGATTGGCGCCCGGTGCGCATCAGGCCGGCCGCTTGCGCGACAGCAGTTTCCCGGCGGCCATCACCGCCACCACCAGCACGCCTTCTACGATGTATCGCGCCAGGTCGGAAGGGTGGAGCAGGTGATCCGTAAAGCGGTCCGTCAGGATCATTTCGCCGGCCACGCGGCCCAGGATTCCCGCGCCTAGATAAATGAGGATGGGGTAGCGATTCATCAGTTCGGCCAGCAGGTTCGCGGAGAAAATCACGAACGGGATGCTCAGGGCCAGCCCGAAGAGGATCAGCTCGAAGCTGCCGCCGGAAGCGCCCGCGACGGCCAGCACGTTGTCCGTGGACATGGTGAGGTCCGCGAAGACAATGTACCAGACGGCTTGCAGAAGCTGCCTGGGCTTGATTTCGGCGTCGGGCGGCTCGCTCGCGTCTACCAGAACCTTGACCGCGATCCACAGCACGAACAATCCGCCGGCGAGCTTCAAATACTGCACGTTGAGGATCTGTGCCGCCACAAAGGTGAGCCCCACGCGCAACGCCACGGCGGCGGCGGCGCCAAACGCGCTGCCGGTGCGGCGCTGGCGAGTGGGAAGCGAACGCACCGCCAGCGCGATCACCAACGCGTTGTCGCCGGCCAGCAGCAGATCGATCCAGACAATCGTCAGAATGCGCAGAATCAGGTGGCTGATTGGCATGGGTTCTTACGCCGGCTTCGCCGACTGCCGCTCGAAGCGCCCGGTCCATGCCCCAACGCGCCGGAAATAAGCCTGCGCGGCGAGCGCGTCTTTGAGGATTTGCGCTTTCAGCGATGCCGCATCGTCGAATTTCCGCTCTCGCCGCACGCGCCAAAGGAACTCCACGCGGATGTGCCGCGGCGCGCCGCCTTCCAACCCATCGAGAAGGAAAGTCTCGATCGAGATCTGGTCGCTCGCCCCAAAGGTAGGGCGGTATCCGATGTTGGTCACCGAGTTCCAGGCTCGCGCCGCGTCCAGGTCGGTGGTGCGCGTGACGTAGACGCCGGCCGCCGGGAACTCCTCCGACGTAGGCGCCAGGTTCAGCGTGGGAACGGTCTGCGCGGACCCCACCCCGCGTCCGCCGATGACTTCCCCTTCCAAAGCGTAAGGATGGTGCAGCAGTCGGGCGGCCAGCGATACGCGCCCCGCTTCGATCATGCGGCGGATCCCGCTCGACGAGACCACTCGGCCTCGCCAGGAAACGGCGTGCACCACTTCCGTCTCAAAGCCCATCCGCCGCCCGAGTTCCTCCAGCATCGCCGTGTTGCCCGATTGCCGGTAGCCGAAGCAGAAGTTGTCGCCCACCAGGACGGCCCGCACTCCCAGGCGCTCCACCAATAGTTGGCGCACGAAATTTTCGGCGGAAAGATGCGCCAGCTCTTCGGTGAACGGCAGGATCAGCACCTGGCGGATGCCTTCCTCCTCCATCAATTCGGCGCGCCGGGCGGGCGAAGTCATCAGGCGCGGCGTGCGTTCCGGCGCCACCACGCGCGTGGGATGCGGATTGAAGGTGAGTACCGACGGCTTCCATCCATGCTCTTCCGCCACTTCGCACACCCGCCGCAGGATCCGCCGGTGGCCCGCGTGTACGCCGTCGAAATTGCCGATGGTGAGCGCGCTGGGGCCGAAATCGGCCGGCACTTCGGCGAGGCTGCGGTAGATGGTCATGACGCGCCGACCTCGACTTCCAGGCCGTCATACGCCAGCCGGATGTGCGGCGGCAGCAGGCTTTCGGCGCGCTCGTGCCCCAGGTCGTGGCAGATGTGCGTAAAGAAGGCGCGCCGCGCCCCCAGCGTCTCGGCGGTCTTCACGGAGCGTTCTACGGTGGAATGCGTGGGGTGCGGCTTGTAGCGCAGCGCGTCCAGAAAGATCACGTCGAGCGACCGCAGCAGTTCCATCGACCGTTCCGGAATCTCGCTGTGGTCCGTCAGGTACGCCGCCGCTCCGAAACGGAAGCCGTAGATCGTCTGCTTGCCGTGCAGAACGGGAACCGGCACGAACTGGAGGCCGAACAGATCGAAAGGCCCACCGTCGATCAGGCGGGGTTCGAGCTGCGGAACGTTGGTCTTCCTTTCCTCTTCGTCGAAAATGTAGGGAAAGCAGCGGCGCACCGCGTCCATGGTATCGGGCGACGCGTAAATCGGAATCCGGTCCCTCTGGCGGAAATTGAACGGACGCACGTCGTCGAGCCCCATCAGGTGATCGGCGTGCGGGTGCGTGAAGACCACCGCGTCCAGACGCTGGATGCGCGCGCGCAGCGCCTGCGTGCGGAAATCGGGCGTCGTATCGATCAGCACGTTGCGGCCTTCGTAACCGATCAGTACCGAGGGACGCAAGCGCGAATCGCGCGGATCGGTGGAAGTACAGACCGCGCAATGGCAGCCGATGGTAGGCACGCCCACGCTGGTGCCCGAGCCCAGTACCGTGATCTTCAGGGCAGGCGCCGGCATTCAGGCTTTCTGCGCCGCTGCCTTGGCTACGTCATCCGACACCTGGACGAACCGGAACCGCAGCTCGGTGAGGGAATTCTCCAGCAGCCGGTGTTCTTCCATCGTTAGGTTGCCCTTGGTTTTCTCGAGCAGCACCGCCATCAGGTCGATCGAGTGGCGCGCCAGGGGCAGGTTGGGTTCCGGCTTTTCCTCCTCGCCGAAGTGCAGCAGTCCCAACTGCACTTCGGCCTGGGTCCGCAAACTCAGTACCAAAAAGGAAAAGGACGCTGGCGGCAGGGGAATTTCGAAGTCCTCCTGCGGGGTCTCGTCGGGGATAGGGTCGCTCATCAGTTCATATTTTACAACGGGGGTGCAAACTCCACATTCTTATCGGCCGCGGATTTCCGCTCCGATCCGGTGCGTCCGATGTTTCACGCTACCAAGCTTCCGATCGCTGATCCGAATGACCAGGCTCTTGCCGAGCACTCTCGCCGCCCGCGCCATGGTGTCCAGCGAGACCGACACATTCCGCGGGTCCAGCAAGCGATCCAATTGCGACCGGCTGGTCTGAAGGTCTCGCGCCATCGCCTGTTTGGTCTTCTTTTGCTGGTGCATTTCCTGCGAGAGCTGCCACGCCAGCACCCGTTTGATCGCAACAGCTTCCACTTCCTCCCGAATGCCTTCCTCTTCGAGAAAACTATCGAAGCTCGATCCGCTATGGTCGAATGCGATCTTCTTCTCTCTCTTCTTCATGGCAGCCCCCTTTCATGCTTCTTCTTGTTGGCGCGCGCCAGCCTTAAGTCTTCGGCTGGAGTCCGCCTGGTCTTCTTGATGAATCCATGCAGCAGCACCATCCGCCCGACCTTATCGATGTAGAACAGAATCCGCGCGATCCGATTCTGCGAGAGGTTCGTCCGGATTTCATGGACCCCATCCTCCATGTGCCGGCACGTCGGCATCCCGAGCGGCCAGCCAAACTCGACGGTCATAATGTCATGCCCGACATGCTTGCGATCCTCCGCCGAAAGAGTCATCTTGAGCCAGTCCCGCACCGGTTCACCACCGGCTTCCGTTCGAAAGAAGATGGCGGGGGCACGCTTGGCCGGCTTTTCGGACACGACCCAGTGTACCACAGATGGTACGGTGGCGGCTGCGAGTGGCCGGCTTGCTAAGCGTGCGATCATAAAAGCCGGAGGGTTGCAAATGACTCGAAGACTGGCTGCGCTCGCAATTGCCGTCTGCCTGCCGCTGGCGGCCAAAATGCCCAAGTCGGGCATGCCCGTCGTCACCACCGAGCGCGTGGAGTTTGCGCCGGGAGGCGCCATCCAGGTGACTGGCTCGGTGGGCGAACTGAATATCGAAGGCTGGGACCGCGCCGAAGTCGAAATTACGGTCATCCGTTCCACCTATCGCCCGGACACGCCCAAGGATCAGGACCTCGCCAAGCGCCAGTTAGACGCCATCCAGGTGACCACCCAGCGCAAGAGTCCGACCGAGCTCGTCATCAACACCGCCTTCCCGAAGCGCGGCTTCTGGGCCAAAGTGGCGCGCTGCCGGCCCGACGTGCAAATGGACTACCGCATCCGCGTGCCGCGCGATTCCAAGCTGGTTCTCCGCCTCTCGACCGGTGATGTGGTGGTCTATGACGTCTCGGGCGATATCGACGCCTCCGTGCGCACCGGCGACATCCTGATGCAACTGCCCGCCGCCGGGCAATACTCGTTCGACGCCCAGTGCCGCTTCGGCGGCGTCGATTCGGACTTCGCCGGCAACTACAAGATCGCCCACCTGACGAGCGAGCGGTTCGTGCAAAGCGGACAGGCGCCCGCCAAGAAGGTATATTTGCGGGTGCACACAGGCGGCATCAAGATTCAAAAAGTGGCTTCGGCCACGCCGTAGGACAGGCCTCCTGGCGCCGGGAGGCCTGTCCTCTCGGGTTACCGATAGGGCTGGACGTATTACGGGCGGCGCCCGCCCCACCGGTAGGCCGCGGGAAAGGTCTTCGCAAGTCGAGGATTGGCAACCAGTCAAGCGCTGGCGCCCGGTCAGAATGACAGGCCCGATGGCCTCTCCCACTGGACCATCGCGACGTTCAGCCCGCCGCGGTCCGCCGCCGGAGCGTCCTCCACCACCAGGGTGAGAAACCGCGTCACGAAGGCGCCGTCGAAACCTTCCGCCAGGATGGTGTAGTGGGTGGTGCGTTCCGGCACAATTTCCAGGCAGCGGTTGACGGATGGCACCACTCCCGCGAGGCGCGGAGAAATGTGCACGGCCCTGGCATTCTCCACGCCATAGCATAGCTTGGCCTTCTCGCCGGCTACCAGCATTCCCGTGGTGGCGTAGAACTGCAGAATGCGAACCGGGCCGCGCGGGCCGCCCACCGGGCGGATCCAGGAATCCGCGCCCGAGCCGCCCATACTGCCCAAGCGCCACACCAGCGCCAGCAGCGCAACGGCGGCCAATACCCGGGTTAAGAGGCGCAATAGCATCCCAGCTCTATTTATAGACTGCACTGGTTGGGAAAAGTTTGCAAGTACGGTACCCTCGAAAATATGTCCGTCCGGATTGTCCAAGTGGATGCTTTCACCAATCGGCCCTTTGCCGGCAACCCCGCCGCCGTCTGCGTGCTGCCGTCGCCCGCCCCCGAAGATTGGATGCGCAACGTGGCGCGCGAAATGAATCTCTCCGAAACCGCCTTCCTGGTGCCCCGCGACGGCAGTTTCCACCTGCGCTGGCTCACCCCCGCGGTGGAAGTGGAGCTCTGCGGCCACGCCACCGTGGCCAGCGCGCACGTGCTCTGGGAGGACGGCCACCTGCCGCCCGGCCAACAAGCGCGCTTCCACACCCGCAGCGGCCTGCTGCTGGCCGACCGGCGGGGTGATTGGATTGAACTGGATTTCCCGGCCAAGCTGGTCGCTCCCGCCGAGGCTCCCGCTGAGCTGCTTCCGGCGCTGGGAGTGGCCCACGCCGCATTCGTCGGCAAGAACGTCTTCGACTACCTGGTGGAAGTGGATTCCGAAGCCACCCTTCGTGCGCTCGATCCAGACCATTCGATGCTCCGCAAACTGCCCGTGCGCGGCGTGATTGTGACGGCCCCGTCGGCCAGCCCGGAATTCGATTTTGTCTCGCGCTTTTTCGCGCCTGGCTCCGGCGTGGACGAAGATCCCGTCACCGGGTCGTCCCACTGCGCGCTGGCGCCCTACTGGGGCCGGCGGCTCGGCAAGACCTCCATGACCGCCTTTCAGGCTTCGGCCCGCGGCGGCGTAGTGCGCACACGGCTCGCGGGCGATCGCGTGATTCTCGGCGGCCAGGCGGTGACGGTGATGACGGCGGAACTGCTGGCCTAGGTGAGTTTCCCTTGACCGCAGGAAGGTTTTCGTGGCGCACGCACTCATGCGTGCCGCGTCGACACTCATGTCGACGCTCCGCGGCTGACGGCAGGGTTGCCCGCTCAACCTGCCGCTGGCGGCAGCCGTGGCCGATCTCCATGATACACTCCGTTCATGCCGGAGCTTCCCCGGGTTCCCGACGATCCGCCGCCGTTCTTGGGTAGCTGGCGGCGCGTCTACATCGCGGTCCTCATCTATCTCTGCCTGATCATCGCCGGTCTCTACCTGTTCACCTTGGCCTATCGATGAGAACGCTCGACTGGTTCGTCCTGGTCACATCCCTGGTATCGATTGTCGCCTATGGGCTGTACCGCAGCCGCGGCAGCGACACCGTCGATCGCTACCTGTTGGCCGGAAGGTCCATGCCCTGGTACGCTATGGCGCTTTCCATCATGGCCACGCAAGCCAGCGCCATCACCTTCATCTCCACCACCGGCCAATCCTACGTCGACGGCATGCGCTTCGTGCAGTTTTATTTCGGGCTGCCGATCGCCATGATTATTATTTGCTCGACCGCCGTCCCCATCTTTCGCCGCGCTAATATTTACACCGCTTACGAATATTTGGAAAAGCGCTTCGACGGCAAGACGCGCTCGCTCGCCAGCCTGATTTTCCTCTGTCAGCGCGGACTTTCCGCCGGCCTCACCATCTACGCGCCGGCGCTGGTGCTCTCCGTGATTCTGGGCTGGCCGGAACGAGCCACTACGTTTCTGATGGGCGTCACCGTGATCTCCTACACGGTGGCCGGCGGCATCAAAGCCGTCACCTGGAGCGACGTGCAGCAGATGTGCATCATTTTCTTCGGACTGGTGGTGGCGCTGGTCACGGTGATTGTCCTGCTGCCCGCGCAGGTCTCGTTTGGCGACGCCGTCTATCTGGCGGGCGCCGCCGGCCGCCTCAACGTGGTTACCACCCACTTCGACTGGAACGACCGTTTCAACATCTGGAGCGGCCTGTTCGGCGGCACGTTCCTGTTCCTCTCCTACTTCGGCTGCGACCAGTCGCAGGTGCAGCGCTATCTCACGGGACGCTCCATCACCGAGAGCCGCCTCGGCCTGTTATTCAACGCCGTGGCCAAGATCCCCATGCAGTTCTTCATTCTGTTCATCGGCGCCATGGTGTTTGTGTTTTACCTGTTCATCCAGCCGCCGGTGCTCTTCCAGCAGGCCGAACTGGCGCGCATTCAAAGCCACGCCGAGTTCCTTCCCGTGGCGAATCAATACAGCCAGGCCTTCGAGCGCCGCCGCCAGGCCACCCTGGCGTTGGTGGAAGCCCATCACAGCGGCGACCCGGGCGCCGAACATCGCCAGGCGGCCAACTATCGCGCCGCCCAGCAGGAGATCGATGCCACCCGCGCCCAGGCCGCGCGCCTGGTGGAACAGACCGGCGGCGAAAAGGGTTTCAGCGACACCAACTACATCTTTCTTTCCTTTGTCACACGCTACCTGCCGGCCGGCATTGTCGGCCTCGTGATCGCCGTCATTTTCGCGGCCACCATGTCGGCCAGTTCCGGCGAAATCAATTCGCTGGCCACCGTCACCGTCGTGGATCTTTACCGCCGCTACGCGCGGCGCGACGCCAGCGATCACCATTACCTGCTGGCATCCCGATGGGCCACGCTCTTTTGGGGCGTTTACGCGGTGGCCTTCGCCGGGTGGGGCAAGCACCTCGGGCCGCTGATTGTGGCAGTGAACGTGGTGGGCTCGTTATTCTACGGCTCGCTGCTGGGCTGTTTTGTGGTGGCCTTCGGTTTCCGGCGCGTGCGCGGCACGGCCGTGTTTATCGGCATGCTGGCCGGCGAGGCGGCCATTTTCGCCGCCTTCCTGTTCACTGGCATCTCCTGGCTCTGGTACAACCTGCTGGGCTGCGCCACCGTGGTGGCCACCGCCCTGATAGTCACTTACTTGTCGCCCGGCGGCGGCGTGCCTCGAGCATCCGCCACGCCAGGTATGCGGCAACCAGGATAACGGCGGCGACGGTCACTCGGGCGAAGTAGCGTTCGATGTTGCGCTCCACCACCTGCCAGCGCTCCCCCAGAAAATAGCCCAGGGCGAAAAAGGTGCCCACCCACACGCAGCCCCCGCTGTAAGCGAACAGCGCGAATTGCGGACCTTCCACCGCGCTCATGCCCGCGGCGAAGGCCGTGAGATGCCGCACCCCGGGCACGAAGTAACCGAACGTCAGCCCCCAATGGCCCACCCGCGCAAACCAGGCATGCGCCTTGTTTACCTGCTCCTCGGTGATGCGCATGTAGCGGCCGTAGCGATGGATCAACTTGATGCCGAAGGTCCGGCCCAGCGTGTAGCTGATGGTAATGCCGCACAGGCTGCCTGCCAGCGCCGCTCCGTAGGCCAGCGGCAGGGACATGCGGCCTTTGAAAACCAGGTAGCCCGTGAAGGTGAGCAGCGTCTCATCCGGCACCGGCAGCCCCACAATCCCCATCACCAGCAGCAGAAAAATCGCCAGGTAGCCGTACTGCGAAATCCAGGCCAGGACGTGTTGTTCCATCAGCGCCGTTGCACTTCTAACTTCTGACTTCTGACTTCTGACTTCCAAATCCCGCAGGGATTTCAAGAGCGAAGCCCTTGCGCCTCACACCACCAGGCCGGTCACTGCCACCGCCGAACGCTCCCCGCTCAGCACCACGATGCCGCTTTCCGTGACGAAGTAGCGCGCGCGATCCGCCTCCAGGTCGTGACCGATAATGGCGTCTGCCGGCACCTTGACGTTCTTGTCGAGTATGGCGCGGCGCACTTTCGCGCGGCGGCCGATGTCGCAGTTGTCCATGATGATCGAATCCTCCACCAGCGCGCCGGTGTGCACGCGGACGTGGCGTCCCAGAATCGAATTGCGCACCTCGCCGCCGGAAAGAATGCACCCGCCCGAGACGATGCTGTCGATGGCCTGTCCCCGCCGGTCTTCGTCGTCGAAGGTGAACTTGGCCGGCGGGTCCGCGTAGCTGGAACTGCGCAGCGGCCACGCCCGGTTGAACAGGTTGAGCGCCGGAGAGACCGAGCGCAGGTCCATGTTGGCGTCGTAGTATGCATCGATGGTCCCCACGTCCCGCCAGTAGGGCTCGGCGTCGGCGGCCTCCCCGGGAATGCGGTTGCTCTGGAAGTCGTAAGCGTAGATTTCCGCCTGGCCAGCCAGTTTGGGCAGAATGTCGTGGCCGAAGTCGTGCTGGCTATCTTCGTTGGCGGCATCCACCCGCAGCAACTGCAGCAGCGTGGCAGTCGAAAAAACGTAGTTGCCCATGGAAGCGAAAACCCGCTCGGCGTCGCCCGGCATGGGCGGCGCGTCCGGATTCTTCTCGTGGAAAGCCAGGATGCGGCCGTCTTCGGATGCTTCGATCACCCCGAATTCGCCCGCCGTCTCCCGCGGCGCTGGCACCGCCGCCACCGTCACTTCGGCCTTCTTCTGGAGGTGGTATTCGATCATGGAGGTGATGTTCATGCGGTAGATGTGGTCCCCGCCGAAGATCGCCACCACATCCGGCGCCGATTGCTCCACCAGGTTGATGTTCTGGTAGATCGCGTCGGCCGTCCCCTGGTACCACGTCTCATCGGCCGACCGCATCTGCGCCGGCACCGGGATCACGAATTGCGACCGCAGCATGCCGCCGAACTGCCATCCCTCGCTGAGGTGCTGCAACAACGACTGGCTGCGGAACTGCGTCAGCACGTACACCGAGTAGATGCCCGAGTTGATGAAATTGCTCAGGACAAAATCGATGATGCGGTACTTGCCGCCAAAAGGAACGGCCGGCTTAGCCCGCTCCTTGGTCAGGGGCCAAAGCCGGGTGCCTTTCCCGCCGGCCAGAACAATGCCCAACACACGTATCCGCATAGGTTCTCACGCATATTGTTTCA
>JBEKQS010000204.1:0-9768 GCA_049519475.1 Bryobacteraceae bacterium
GGACGGCGACGCCGTGGTGGGAAACCGCACCAAAGTCAAAGTGGTGAAGAACAAGGTCGCTTCGCCCTTCCGCGAGGCCGAATTCGACATCATCTACGGTGAGGGCATTTCCAAGGAAGGCGACCTGCTGGACCTGGGAGTGGCGCAAAACCTGGTGGAGAAAAGCGGCTCGTGGTTCAGCTACAAAGGCGATCGCATCGGCCAGGGCCGCGAGAATGCCCGCCAGTTCCTCAAGGACAACCCGGATATCCGCCAGGCCCTCGACACCGAGCTGCGCAAACTCCTGGGGTTGATCAAGACGGACGCGCCGGCCGCCCCACCCGAAGCCCCGGTACCCGCGGCGAAGACCGCGGCTCCCCGCAGGTAGCCTTCGGGCGCCCGAGCAGCCATGACGGAGCAGGACCGGCAACGCGCCATTCGGCTCAGACTGGCCCGCATGGGCGAGCCGCCCGCCGTACCCGTCATTGCAACCGGTTTTGCGGCCCTCGACGCCGCGCTCGGCACGGGAGGATTTCCCCGCGGCCGGGTTGTGGAACTGTTCGGCGCCTCATCCACCGGGAAGACCACCCTGGCCCTCCAGGTGATTGCCCACTCACAGAGCGCCGGCCTGACGGCCGCCTGGATCGATGCCGAACACGCCTTCGATCCGGCTTACGCCGCCGCGCTCGGGGTAGCCATCGACCGGCTGCCCGTGGCCAAGCCCGAATCGGCGGAGCAGGCCCTCGAGATTGTGCGCCAATTGGCTGCTTCGCGGGCCGTGGACTTGCTGGTGGTGGATTCGGCCGCGGCGCTCATCCCCAGGCTGGAGTTGGAAACCGGGCTGGGAGAGGGCGGACCAGGCTTGCAGAGCCGCGTGCTGGTTTCGGGGCTGCGAAACCTGGCTGGGATGGTCGCAAGAACCGGCACGGTCGTCGTATTTCTCAATCAACTGCGCTCGCGCCCCGAGGCTTCGCGGGAAGAATCGGAGACCACCGCCGGCGGTCCGGCGCTCAAACTGTACGCCGCCGTCCGCATCTCGCTGGATGCGCGAGCCGCCGGCCGGGTGCGCTTCCGAGTGCTGAAAAACAAGGCCGCGGCAGCCTTCGGTGAGGGGGATTTACACTACCAAAGCGGCCAGGGCTTCGTGAAAAGCCCGTAAAACGGGCTCTCTAGCCGTCCGCGTGCAAAAAAACCGTGAAAAACCGGGCTTTTTTTGCGAAATTCCCTTTACATCCCCATGGCCTTCCCTTATGATTGATATCGATTACGGCGCATGTTCGACGAGAACATTGCGGCACAAAAATGTTTCGATGGAAAGTTTGACGGGAGAATCAAAGGAGATTTATGGCAACTACTAGAATGACCCAAACCCAGATTGTGAAAGCAATGGCGGCGCACTGCGAAGTCAGCAGCAAGGTGGCGCGCGGGTTCCTGGACGGCCTGGCTGCCCTGGCCATCACAGAAGTGAAGAAGAACGGCGTGTTCGTGGTACCCGGTCTCGGGCGCCTCGTCCGCCAGGATCGAAAGGCCCGCATGGGGCGCAACCCGGCCACCGGCGAAGCCATCAAGATCGCGGCCAAGAAGGTCGTGAAGTTCCGCGTGGCCAAGGCCGCCAAGGACGCAATCGTTCCGCCTAAGAAGAAATAATCTCGCGCGGACGCGGCTGTCCGCCGGAAAAATCAAAACCCCGCAAGGCCCTTCCGGACCTGCGGGGTTTTCTTTTTGGATGGATCTCTTGAAGCCGAGCTGGACCCAGCCCCACTTGCGGGCTGTTCTCGAAGCCTTATTTCCTACTTCTTCTCTTCTTCCTTCTTCTCTTCGTCGCCCTTCAAGGCAGTCTTGAAGTTGCGGATCCCTTCGCCCAGGCCTTTCCCGAGTTCACCAACCTTCTTGCCGCCAAACAACAGCACGGCGAGCACGCAAAGTGCAGCTACCTCGGGTCCGCCCAGGCCGAAAAAACCGGCAGTTTGGATGGGTTCCATACGGCCTCCTTGTCGCTTTCATTGTAGCGGACCGCACACCCGTTTGGCTTATCGGAACCAGGCGCATGCGCGCCGCGCGGCTTCAGGCGATAATCGCCAGCCCCCGATAAAACGAGCATGACGGATCGTGCTCGCCCGACTTCCCTCGCGCCTCGGCTCGCTTGAGCGTCATCGCGGCGCAGGGACAACGGCGGCCGGTGGACCGCGGCCGGCCACCATGGCTACCGCCCGACTTGGTTTTACGCGCGGCGCTCATGCGGCGCGCCGTGCGGGTTGGCAGTGTCAGTCTGCCCAGATGAGCCTCAACCCTGTCTGCGGACCAACTCGCCAATCGCGCTCACCAGCTTGGCGATGCGTTCATCGATCTCGCGGCCGCGCTCGCGGGCTTCGGTCATCGCGAGGTCGTGGGAATGCAGCCACTCCACGTGGTCTTTCAGCAAGGCCGCTTGCCGCGATTGAATGCCGCTCATTACGATGGCGGTTTCCTGCAATTCCTTGATGGCCTGTTGGATATCGGGCACCCTTCAATGCTAACGAATAAGCTGGATTATGTCAACACAGACCGCACCTACCGGAACCAGGCCCGCACATACGCCAGATCCCGCTGCATCCCGGCCGAATACGGCGCCAGCATAATATTGACGGCGAACCACATCGTGCTGATCGACAACAGCACCTTCGTGACCCGGTTTTTCCCATAGAGGAACCGGATCACGATGGCCAATAGAAACGGCATCACCGCCGTGAGTATCCGCGCGTAGTGGCTCAGTTGGTGGAGAATGCTGCCGAGCATGACTGAAGTGTCGAGGGCGCCGACGCGCCGGTCAAGCTATCGTCGGATAGGCCGCGCTTGTCACCGGTACCGGTTGGCACAATGCGGGATAATGAACCAGGGGCCATGGACTTCGTCGAGGAACTGAAATCGCGCGTCGACATTGTCGGCGTCATCGGCGAAAAAGTCCGGCTCCGCAAGACCGGCGCCTACCGCTATTCCGGCCTCTGCCCGTTTCACCAGGAGAAGACGCCTTCTTTCTCGGTCCACGCCACCAGGCAGTTCTATTACTGCTTCGGGTGCCAGGCCAAGGGCGATGTGGTGCGGTTCGTCATGGAACTGGAAGGCCTGAGTTTTTACGAAGCGCTCAAGAGCCTGGCCGAGCGCAACGGCATTCCCATGCCCAAGCGCTCGCAGTATGCCGACGAGGATTCCCGCCAGCGCGAGGCACTCTACCAGATGCACGAACTGGCGCAGGAGAATTTCCGCGCCGGCCTCGCCGGGCCTTCCGGCGAAATCGCGCGCGCCTACCTGGCCCGCCGCGGCGTGCGGCCGGAAACCATCGAGCAGTTCGGCCTGGGCTATTCCGATCGCAATGGGCGCGCTCTCGTTCGTCTGCTCGAACAGCGCGGCTTCACCGCGGCGCAACTGGAGCCCTCGGGGTTGGTGGGCCGGCGCGACGACGGTAGCTTCTACGACTATTTCCGCAACCGTCTCATGTTTCCCATCCATAGCGAATCGGGCAAAATCATTGGCTTTGGCGGCCGCGCGCTGGCCGATGAAGACACTATCAAGTACCTGAATTCGCCGGAAACGCCGATATATAAAAAGAGGGACGTGTTATACAATCTCCATCGCGCCAAGGAAGCCATCCGCAAGGAAGAGCGCGTAGTGCTGGTGGAAGGATACATGGACGTCATCGGCGTCACGGCCGCGGGCATCCTCCCGGTCGTGGCCAGTTGTGGGACCGCGCTCACCGAGCACCAGGTGAGGGCGCTCAAACGTCACACCAATAAAATTATAGTGAATTTCGATCCCGACGCGGCCGGCGCCAGGGCCGCGGAAAAGTATATCAGTCTGCTGCTGGATGAGGGCCTGCAGGTGCGCATTCTCCAACTGGACGCCGATCTGGACCCCGACGAGTACTGCAAGGAGCGCGGCGCGGCGGCTTACCAGAAGCAGCTCGACGGCGCCAAGGGTTACTTCTACTGGCTGGCGGACCGGGCGCGCGCCCGTTTCGACACGAAGACCAGCGAAGGCGTCGTGGAGGTTCTCAAATTCCTGCTTCCGGCGGTGCAGCGCGTCCCCGACCGGCTGGAGCGCATGGCCATCGCCAACGATGTGGCCGGCTACATCGGGGTGGATCGCGGATTAGTGCTCGACAGTTTTCGCAAGACCGTCGCCGATCGCAAGGAAAACACCATCGAGCGGCCGAAGGAGCCCGTGCGGGTCGACGAAAAAGGGCTGCTGAGCGTGCTGCTCTCCGATGTGGAGGGCCGCGAGTCGCTCCTCGCCGATCTGGAAAAACTCGATATCCTCGACCGTCTGGCTACGCGCCGCATTTACCAGGCGGTGCTGGGCGTGCACTCCAGCGGCGCCGCGCTCACCTTCGACGCGGTCAGCAGCCGCCTGGAGCCGGAGGACCAGAGCGCGCTGGCGGAGGCCATTCTCACCGAAGAAGTGGAGGGCCGCGCGACCACCCTGGAGTACGGACGCCAGTGCCTGGAAAGCCTGCGCCGCTCCGACGACCAGCGCCGCTGCCGGGATTTGAAGGTTCGCATCAAAGAAGCCGAGCGCTGCGGCAACACCGCCGAAATCATGCGCCTGTTAAAGGAACTGCAATCTCTGGAACGTTCGGGGGGATCGAAGACTTGAGGTCTCCTCAATCGGCATCGCGCCGTGGTGTACAATAATTTCGATTCTTCTCGCTGGGAGTAATGGGGTTTCGGTGGCGCTTGACGACAAAGGTGATGGTCTCCAACGGCTCGTGCAAATGGGCAAGGAGAAGGGCTACGTCCTCTATGACGAGGTGAGCGAAGTTCTGCCCGGAGACCTGTCTGCCGGCGCCGACCTGGAGGATGTCCTCGCCGGCCTGGACATCGCGGGCATCGAAATCCTGGAAGAGCCCAAGGATTTCGAAAGGAAGCTCGACGAGGGCGACGAGCTTGTCGACCTGGAGCTGCCGCCCGGCCTGGGCGAAAAAGTCAACGATCCCGTCCGCATGTACCTGCGCGAGATGGGCACCGTTCCGCTGCTTACCCGCGAGGGCGAAGTCGAAATCGCGCGGCGCATCGAACATGGCCAGAACACCGCGCTCCGGTCTCTGTCGCGCGCGCCCTTGGTGATCCAGGAAATCATCTCCCTCGGCGACCAGATGGCGCGCGACGTCATCTCGGCGCGCGACGTGATCCAGATCGCCGACCCCATGCTCACCGATGAGATGGTGGAGGAGAAGCGGCTGGAGTTCGCCCAATCCATCGACGACGTCTCGCGCCACTACAAGAAGATCCTGCAATGCCGCCAGAAGCTGCAGGCCGTGCCGCGCGGCATGAAGCCCAAGCAGTACCGGCGGCAGCTCTGGGAGCTCGGCCGGCTGGTGATCCGCACCTCGCGCCTGGTGCGCGCGGTGAAGTTCCAGAGCCCCGTCATCCGCCACCTGATCGAACGCCTGCGCGCCGCGGTGGAGGATCTCAAGCCCCTCGAGGGCGAGGTCACCCGCATCCAGAAGAAGCTCGAAACCTGGTCCGGCCGCGCCGAGGGCCTCAAGGAAGTGCGCAAAGAGCAGCGCGCTCACGGTCTGAAGCTCCAGCAACTGGAGGAGCAGTTCGGCGGATCGGCGGCGGAATTGCGCCGCACTCTCGAAATCATCACCAAGGCTCACCAGGAAGCCGAGGCCGCCAAGAAGGAACTCATCGAGGCCAATCTGCGCCTGGTGGTCAGCATTGCCAAGCGCTATACCAACCGCGGCCTGCAGTTCCTCGACCTGATTCAGGAGGGCAACATCGGCCTGATGAAGGCCGTGGACAAATTCGAATACCGTCGCGGCTACAAGTTTTCCACCTACGCCACCTGGTGGGTGCGGCAGGCCATTACCCGCGCCATCGCCGACCAGGCCCGCACCATCCGCATTCCGGTCCACATGATCGAGACCATCAACAAGCTCATCCGGACCTCCCGGCAGATGGTGCAGGAACTCGGGCGCGAACCCACCAATGAGGAGCTGGCCAAGCGGTTGCAGTTGCCGGTGCCCAAGATTCGCAAGGTGCTGCGCGTGGCCCAGGAGCCGATCTCGCTGGAAACGCCGATTGGCGAAGAGGAAGAGTCGCATCTGGGCGATTTTATCGTCGATCACAACGGCATCTCGCCATCGGACGCGGTCATCAATCTCAATCTGCGCGAACAGACCGCGCAGGTGCTCAAGACCCTGACGCCGCGCGAGGAGAAGATCATCAAGATGCGCTTTGGCCTGGAAGATGGGAGTGAGCACACGCTCGAAGAAGTGGGGCAAAACTTCGCCGTAACGCGCGAGCGCATCCGCCAAATTGAAGCTAAGGCGCTGCGGAAGCTGCGGCATCCCAGCCGCAGCCACCGTCTGCGCGCCTTTCTGGAAAACGGGACTCGGGGAGGCTAGCTTACCAGCGCGGTTCGCGCCGGCCGCCGCCACCACCACCGCCGCCGCCGCCGGGACGCCGGCCGCCGCCGCCGCCGGGACGGCCGCCGCCACCGCCGCCGCCGAATCCGCGATCCGGTTTGGGCCGTGCTTCATTCACATTCAGAGCGCGTCCCCCCATAGTGAAACCGTTGAGCGCGGTAATCGCCTGGTCCGCCTCCGTTTCGTTGTCCATTTCGACGAAGGCAAACCCGCGCGAACGGCCGGTATCGCGATCCGTCATAATGTGCGCGCTGCTCACCTGGCCGTATTGCTCGAACAGGCCGCGCACAGCCTCTTCAGTTGCCTGAAAATCGAGGTTGCCCACGAAAATCTTCTTCATTCACTCCTCCTGCTGATTGACGCCAGGCTCATCGAAGAGGAAACAAAAGCGGGGAAATGCTGCCATCGCTCAAGAAACTCTCTACCGGATTCGCGGAAGCTATCAAACGCGCTCCAAATATACCACGCCCGGACGATTCGAGCAAAGTCGGGCGGGCCCGGCTATTTCAAGGCGCCGGCCCGGCTAAAGTGGCGCGCCCGGCCGCTCCCAGCGCACCGTGCGCGTGGGGTAGGGAATCTCGATGCCCTCTTCGCGGAACCGGCGCACCAGGCGCTTGCGCAGTTCATTGCGCACGCTGAACTGGTCGGCGAACTCCGCCACTTGGAAACTCACCGTAAACAGCAGGGCCGATTCGCCGAAGCCCGGGTCGAATGCCACCGTGGGCGCCGGATCCGCCAGCATCCCCCCGATTTCGCCCGCGCCTTGCCGCGCGGTTTCCAGCAGCACCCGCTCGATATGCTCGGGATCGCTCGCGTAGCTCACCCCCACCTGCAGCGACACCGACATCTGGAGGGCGGGCAAATGGTAATTCGTCACGATGGCCTGCGCCAGTTTGTTGTTAGGCACCAGGATCATGTTGCTGGCCAGCGCGCGCATGGTGGTGGCGCGCCATCCGATATCCGTGACGTAACCTTCTTCGCCCGTGTTCAGCTTGATGTAATCGCCCAGCCGGATCTGCCCCGCCATCGCCACGTGGACTCCCGCAAAGAGGTTCGAAAGCGTGTCTTGCAGCGCCAGCGCGACGGCCAGTCCGCCGACGCCCAGGGCCGTCAGCAGCGGGGTCACCTCAAGGTCGAACGCGTTCTTGAGCAGCAGCACCAGGCCAAGGATCAACACCGCCACCTTCGCCAGGCTTTCGCTCAGCGTGGTCACCGGGAGCGCGCCCGGCACCTGGTCCCCGTAGTTGTGCACCAGCTCTCCCGCCACCCGCATAAACATGAGGGTCAGGGAGATTATCCACAGCGCCAGCAGCCCCCGGGCCGACCAACCCGTGTACTTCGTCGGCAAGCTGGAGGATTGCAAAGCGATGTGCACCCCCAGGATCACGCACCAGATCAGCATGGGCCCCCGCAGCGCGCTGGAGAGAACGCTGCCGGCGCGGCTCTTGCTGCGCGCCGCCCAGGCGCGCAACGCCCGCAGCACGACCGCGCGGATCAGCCACCCGACCGCAAACGTGACGGCGAAGATCACCACCGGCCACACCACTTCCATCGGATTCTTTTCCAGCAGACGCCGCAGGTTTTGCATGCCGATTCCTTACCCAGATTCGCACAAATCAAATCGCCTGCACGCGCCCACTGTCCTTTTCGTCAATAAATTGTGCGGCTAAGTGTGTCCCTGGTCGGGCTGTTGATGGCTGGCTGCCTTCTGGCGGACGACCCTGCGGCCTGGGAATTGTACGAACAGGGACGCACCGCCGAAAAGGCCGGCCACATGACTCAGGCCTACCTGCTGTATTCCCAAGCCGCCGCCCTGGATCCCAAAAGTAAGACCTATTGGCTGCGCAGCCAGGCGGTGCGTTCGCGCGCGGCCATGGAAGCCAAACCGCAGCCCAATATTCCCCAGCCCGCCGACCTCGATAAGGAAATGATGGAGTTCACCGAAGCTCCTCACTTCGATGAGCCCCCACTGCAGGTTCTGGCCGAAGCCAACCGTCCCTTGCCGCCCACCGAATTGACCGCCACCGCCAGCCGCAAGAGCTTCGACCTGCTCGGCAACCGCCAGGAGTTGTTTGAAAAAATGGCCAAGGAGTGGGGCCTCGATTGCGTCTTCGATTCGGATTTCGATAAGAAAACCCCCATCCGCTTCAAGCTGGACGACGTCGATTACCGCGACGCGCTGCACGGCCTGGAGGCCGCCACCGGCTCTTTCATCGTTCCCCTGAGCGACAAGCTCTTCATGGTGGTTCAGGACACGGTCCAGAAGCGCACCGCCGTCGAGCCCTCCGTCACGGTGTACGTGAGGGTTCCCGAAGCCGTGGCGCAGCAGGATTTCCAGGAAATCCTCCGTGCCGTGCAGCAGTCCATGGGCATCGAGAAGATTTACTGGCAAACCTCCACCAACACCGTGGTGATGCGCGACCGCATTTCGAAAGTGCTGCCGGCGCAGGCGCTCTTCGAGGAGCTGGCGCGGCCCCGCGCGCAAGTCGCCATCGAGATGCAGTTTTTGGAAGTGAGCCGTAACGACATGGTCACCTACGGCATCAACTTCCCGCAGGTCTTTTCGCTCAACTTCCTCACCACCGCTTTCAACAACCTCGCGTCGCTTCCCACCAACATCTCCGGGCTGCTTACTTTCGGCGCGGGCAAAACGCTGATCGGCATCGGCATCACCAACGCTTCGTTGGTGGCTCAGATGTCGCGATCCTCCGGCAGTCTGCTGCTCGATAGCATAATCCGCTCCGTGAGCGGCCAGAAGGCCACCTTTCACGTCGGCGAGCGCTATCCCATCGTCACCGCCGGGTATCAGACCACCACCACGCTTGCCGCGGGCTCATACACGCCGCCTCCCTCCTTCACTTTCGAGGATCTCGGATTGAACTTGACTCTCACGCCGCTGGTGCATGACAGCGAGGAAGTCTCGCTCGATATCGACGCGGAGTTCAAGGTGCTGACCGGGCAATCGGTCAACGGTCTTCCGGTTATCTCAAACCGCGCCATCAAGGAAGACGTCCGGCTGAAATTCGGGGAGTGGGCGGTGGTGGCCGGCCTGTTGGACAATCAGGAGGGTCACACCATTGCGGGACTGGCCGGCCTTGCCCGCATACCGGGCTTGGGGCCGCTCACCAGCACGCATGAGCACGACAGTTCCGGCGATCAGGTGCTGGTGTTGCTGCGGCCCGTCCTTCTGACGCTGCCTCCGAGCGATGCCGGTTCACGCACGTTTCGCACCGGACCGGATCAACGCCCCTCCACCATCTTCTAGCCCAGGTTCCGCAGTTTGAAGCATAAAGTCTTTGGTTTCAGCGGCGGCGTGGGCGAGTTTCCACTACATCGCCGCTGGTTCCAGCGCGCTGGGCAGTTTCAAGCCGAGCCGCTGGAGC
>JBEKQS010000205.1:0-11881 GCA_049519475.1 Bryobacteraceae bacterium
CCCAAACCAATCACTTGACTGCCCGGCGGGACGACCGTCGGGCCTTTCGCAGCTTCTGACACCGTGCGCAGGTGGTCAGCTCTCGTGCTGAAAAACCAATTTTGCGCCGGAAAGTAGCTAGTATTCTTAGAAGCTCGGCAATATTCGCAGCGAATTCTACCACCAGTTCGAAAAAAAACTAAGCCAAAGCTCGAAAAGACTGGCACAATCCAGGTAATTAGATGTATACTTTCTTGAGTCGGGGAGAGAAACGTAAATTCCGACAAGGCGAGGGGAAAAAATGCGAAGACTCTTGATCATTCTTGCGGTGGCGGCACTTTGTGCAACGTTTGCCAACGCCGGTGTCGTGACAGTGGGTTTTGACACGCTCCAGTGTTACGAATCTGTGGGCGGCTATTACGCTGGCGGGACGGGCAGTCTCGGCAGCGGGCCCGGGCCGAACTATGGCATCACCTTCAGTTCCAATGCCGAGACCATCCCGGATTATTTCAATCCCGGGAGTTGCCCTACCGGTAACAGCGGAACCAACACCGGAAATATGCCGTCGGCTCCGAACGGCCTGTTTTTCCTTACCGGCTCTGCTGCTACAATGGACGTTCCCGCTGGATTTATCACAGGGTTCTCCTTCGACTACACTGCCGAGAACGTGCCCGGTTCGATTAGCGTGTGGTCCGGTTTGGACGGCACCGGT
Source organism: Bryobacteraceae bacterium (assembly GCA_049519475.1). Classification (GTDB taxonomy): domain Bacteria; phylum Acidobacteriota; class Terriglobia; order Bryobacterales; family Bryobacteraceae; genus PALSA-129. The sequence continues at coordinate 692 of JBEKQS010000205.1, forward strand.
ACGGAACTGGCAAGTTTGACTCTGCCAACCACTGGAGGCTGTGGAAGCACTCCAACATTCTGCGTCTGGGATCCGATCGGCGTGGCGTTTAGCGGAACGGCCGAGTCGGTCAATTTCGCGGGCACTGAAAACCAGATCGTGTTCGACAACATCACCCTGGGGGCAAGCACCCCAGGTGGCGGCAGCTCCACTCCGGAACCTGCCACGTTCGGCATGATCGGTTTAGGTGTAAGTGCCCTGGCATTGGTTGCCCGGCGCCGCAAGGCAATGCAGCGATAATCGAGGCTGACCGCGAGAAATTGAGCATGTTCGCGCGTCGGCCGAAGTCGGCGCAAGCCATGGCGAGGCGCGCCCGGATTGTGCTCAGTTGTGGGCAGGGCATTGTGCGGATCTGGCGGGCTTTCGGGTTGCAGCCGCATCGCGTGGAACAACGCAACGAGAGCCCCAAGCCCTTCGTATGGACCGCGGATGCGGATTTGATCCTCGGCTAAGGTTGAGCGACTTTGCAAACGTATTGCTCGCTCAGGACGCTAGAGCGTCTTTGCAGTACGCCAGGCACTTCTTCACCTCTGCCACCCGATCGGATCCCGGCGGAATCGCATACTCCAGCTCGATGTTAGCGGGAATGCCGTACTTTTCCTGCTTGAGCAACTGCAGCACCGCCTTGATGGGCGTGTCGCCCTGGCCCCACGGCGTGTTCGGTCCGTGATCCTTCTTGCGGTCCTTTATATGCAAGTTAGTGATGCGCGCGTGATGCTCCTTGATGAAGGCCACGGCATCGTAGTTACACGCGGTAAAGTGGCCGATATCCAGATTTACGGCATTGTACTTTCCGTACGAAAGTACTTTGTCATAGCTTTCCAGGGAGCCGGTTTCGTTGGGATCGGTGTTGTTGTCGTGGCCGTGAAAGCCGATCCGCATTTTGTGCTTCTGGGCGAACGGCGCAACGCGCTTGGCCACCGTGACCTTTGTGCTGGTGGAGATAGCGTGGGCGCCCAGGGCCTTCGCCACCACGAAGGCGTAGTCCATCTCGTCATCGGTGACCGACTCGCTCATGTTGAAGCAGAGGATCGCGATCCGGATGCCGGCGCGGTTCGCCTTTCCGCGGATGTCTTTGAACTTATCCATCGACACGGACTTCCGCCACTGGAGGATCTCCTGTGCGCGCGCCGCGCCGCCGCCAGGCGTCAAGCCCGCGGCCTCTTCGGCGGTCCCGGACATCAGCTCCATTTCGGCCAGCCCGATATCCACGTATGCCTGAATGACATCATCCAGTTTCATGGAGCCGAAGCTGTAAGTGATGGCGCCGATCTGCACGCCGGCGAATTTCGAGTGGGGCCCGGCGGCGCCCAGTGCCTTCAACGCTGGCAGAGCCGCCAGCAGGACTCTTCCTGCGTCTCGTCTGGTATAAAGCATGGTTTTCTTTACCGGCGATTATTGTAGCGCCAAGTGGGAGCTCCACAAAATCAGACGCGCCGCCAGACTCCGCTGCCGCGCAGGGCGAGGTTCGCGACGTGGCCCGCGCGCGCCGCCGAAACGCCGATCTCCACCGGCGCGTTGGGCGTATGGCGCGAGCCCAGACAATCCAGAAAGTTCTTCATGTGGTCCAGCGTGCCGTCGCCCTTGGACTGCACTTCCAGAATCGGATTCGCCGGCTCGGGACTCTCGCTGTACCGCGGGAACTCCTGGTAGACCGAAAACCCGCCGCGCCACAACCGCATGGCCGCCTTGGTGCCGCGAATCATCAGCCCGCCGCCTTCGATGTATCCCAGAAGCGCACAGTCGAATTCCACCATCGCATGCCCCGGGTATGCCAGCGCGGCGCTCATGGTGTCGGGCGTTTGCCGTTGCGCCAGGATCGCGGTAAGCCCGTTGGCCGTAGCGCGCTCGGGCATGTCGACACCCATGAACCAATGCGCCACATCCACCCAGTGGACGAAGAGGTCGGTCATCGCGCCGCCTCCAAAATCCCAATACCAGCGCCAGTTGGCGTATTGATCGGCATCGAACGCACGTTCGGAGGCGGAGCCCAGGAACCGCTTCCAATCGAGCTTGCCGGTATCGAAATTCCCCGGCCTGCCTGGCGAAAGATGGTTCTGATACCAATAAGTGCGAATCAGCGTGACCTGGCCCAGCCGGCCGTCCGCAATCTCATTGCGCGCCCGCGCGAAGTGCTCCCAGCTTCTCTGCTGGAGGCCGATCTGCACCACGCGGTTGGACTCGCGCACCGCGGCGATCAGCGGCTCGCTTTCTTCCAGCGTGTGAGTGACCGGCTTTTCGCAGTAGATATCTTTTCCCGCGCGGAGGGCATCCATGACGATCGGCACATGCCAATGGTCGGGTGTGGCGATCACCACGGCATCCACGTCTTTGCGGTCCAGCAGCTCGCGGTGGTCCACGTACTCCTGCGCGTCGGGGGCGTACGCGGCCCGGGTGGTGGCGAGATGCGGCTTGTAGACATCACAGAGCGCCACGATGTCATTCGACCCGAGCTGATTGAGTATCCCCAGCAGGGTCTGGCCGCGCTGCCCGGCGCCGATGGCGCCGATCCGAATCCGCTCGTTGGCGCCGAGAATGCGGCGATAAGAAGCCGCTGTGATGAGCGCCGCTCGCACAAACTGGCGGCGGTGTGAGAGCGGGATGGGAGTGGTCATGTCGATTCCGTTTAGCTGCGGTCCGCCGCCGCGCCGAAGCAGTGCTCTGCCAACTTCCGCATGTCGGAGAAGAAGGCTGCGCCCCATAGCGCCGTGTGGTTGTAATAGTGGGTCCGGCCCGTGCTGCGATCGACCACCACGGGAAACTCGAACAGGGACCAGTGCTTGGGCGGGCGGCTCTCAGCGTATTCGATCAGTGCTTTGTCGGCGGTTTCGACCACCAGGCACGGGATGACCATAAAGCCGAACTGCATCCCACGCAAGAGCGGGACGCGATTCACCTTTTTCGCCTGTCGGAAGCCCGCATCGAACAGCGCCTTCGCGTCGGCCACGGTGGTGGCCGCAACCCCATAGTCGCGCACCGCGACGTGCTGGGAAAGGACAACCAACCCCTTCCACGAGAAGTAGGTCCGCGAGCCGAACAAGTCCACCATCGGGCCATCAGGCAGTTGGACTTGACGGGAGACGCGCAAACCGAAGTCCCGCATGTGGGTGCTCACCGACGCCAGGTAATTTGGAACTCCCGTCATGAACGCTCCTTTTCCGCCTAACTGATGTTTGCCAGGCTATCCGTTTGTGAACATCCTGTGGCGACATTCTCCACCAGTTTCCACGGTAGCACCGAACTTTGCGGCCAAGGCACTGGTGGCACGCGCCGCGCGCCGCACCAAATGATAAAATCCTCATCGGTATGAGAACCCGAATCTTGTGTGCCTTTGCGGCCGCGCTGGCCGCCTGTGTCGTCTTTGCGGCCATCGCCATTCCGGTCATTCCGTATGCTCCCGGCGATCGCACCCAGCCCTTGCCCCGCCAAATCACCCCGGGCGGCGGCGGGACGGAGTACCAACCGGGCGCGCCGCCATCCGACGCCGTAGTCCTCTTCGACGGCAAGAGCCTTGCCGGCTGGCAACATCCCGACGGCAAGCCCGCCGATTGGCTGGTAACCGGCGGGATACTCCAGGTCAAGCCCAAGAGCGGCGACCTCCAGACCACGCAGGCATTCGGCGATTGCCAGGCGCATGTGGAGTGGGCCACGCCCGATCCAACCCAGGGCGAAGACCAGGCGCCGGGAAACAGCGGCGTGTTTCTGATGACCCTGTACGAAATCCAGGTGCTGGATTCGTTTCGCAACAAGACCTATCCCGACGGGCAAGCCGGCGCGGTCTATTGCCAGTACCCGCCGCTGGTCAACGCCAGCATGGCGCCAGGCGTCTGGCAGACCTACGACATCGTTTTTCACGGGCCGCGCTTCACCGCCGAGGGCGATCTCACGCGCCTGGCGACGGCCACGGTCTTTCACAACGGCGTCCTGGTGCAGGACCACGTAACGCTGACCGGCCCGACCGAGTGGGTGAAGCGTCCGCCCTACCACGCGCACGGCGCGAAAATGCCGCTGCGATTGCAGGACCACGGCCAGCCGGTGCGATTTCGCAACATCTGGATTCGGGAAATCTCCGACGGGACGCGGTGAGACACGCGCGGGCCCGAAGGACTGGCCAGCGCAATCGAGATATACTGAGCGCAATCCCATGGACCCCAAGGAAGACGGGAAAGCACTCGACCGCCGGGACTTCCTCATCGGCTCTTCACTGGCCGCCGGCGCCGGCCTGGTGTTTGGCGCCAAGCCCATCTCCGCTGCCAAGCTCTCTTCCAATGAAGTGCGCGTCGCGCTGCTGGGCGCCGGAGCGCAGGGGCAAGTGCTTCTGGACGCCTGCCTGCAGATTCCCAACGTGCGCTTTCGGGCGGTGTGCGACATCTGGACCGAGTACAACCAGCGGCGCGTTTCGCGATTGTTGAAAGACAGCGGACACGCCAACAACGCGTACGTGGACTACCGCGAAATGCTCGATAAGGAGAAGAGCAACCTCGACGCGGTGATCGTCGCCACGCCGGACTTCTGGCACGCGGAACACGCCATCGCCTGCATGAATGCCGGGCTGGAGGTTTACTGCGAAAAGGAGATGTCCAACAGCCTGGCCGACGCGCGCCGCATGGTGGAGACTTCCCGGCAGACCGGCAGGCTGCTGCAGATCGGGCACCAGCGCCGCAGCAATCCACGGTACCTGTTCTGCTATGAGAAGTTGCTCCACGAAGCGAAACTGCTGGGCCGGATGACGGCCATCAACGGACAGTGGAACCGCTCCAAACGCGACTTTGCGACCATCCCCGAGCGATACGCCATCAAGCCGGAGATCCTCGAGAAATACGGATTCCGTTCGATGCAGCAGTTCCTTAACTGGCGCTGGTATCGCGGCCTGGGCGGTGGTCCCATCGTGGACCTGGGGTCCCACCAGATCGACATTTACAACTGGTTCCTGGATGCGCGCCCGAAAGGGGTCACCGCCAGCGGCGGCACCGACTATTTCAGCAAGGCCACGCACGAATGGTACGACACGGTGATGGCGGTCTACGATTACGCGACGCCCACCGGCACGGTGCGGGCCTTCTACCAGACGATCACCACCAACGGTTTCGGCGGCTACTTCGAGATCTTCATGGGCGACGAAGGCACGCTGGAGATTTCGGAATCGGCGGGCCGCGGCAAGGTATATCGCGACGTCGCCAACGCGCCCGACTGGAAGTCGTTTGTGAAAGACGGGCTGTTGCTGGAGCCCAAGGAAGCAGCCCAGCCTGCTCCGCCGGCTGGCGCGGTGCTGGACATACGCGAAACCCTTCCGCCGCCCAGCTACGGATTGCCCGTGGAGATGCGGAAGAAGTATCACCAGCCGCACCTGGAGAATTTCTTCGGTGCGGTGCGCGGAAGGAACAAACTGAACTGCCCGGCCGAGATCGGCTATGAGACTGCGGTGACGGTGCTCAAGGTCAACGAGGCGGTGGAAGCCCGCGCTCGATTGGAGTTCAAGCCCGAAGACTTCGAGGTCTGAGGATGAGAGCGCGCTCGCACACATCGGCGGCGGCGGCACTCATGCTGGCAGCCGCGTGGCCGTCGCTCGCGCAATCCCGGCCCAAGGCCGCGCCTCCCAAAGTGATGCTGGGCGACAACAGCGCGGGAAGCCGGGGACAGCCCGCCCATATCATCGCCTTGCGCGACCCCGAGGGAGATACCATCCAGCCCGAGGACCGGCGGCCCTTGCCCTTTTCCACCCGCCAGACCTGCGGCGCCCACTGCCACGACGTCGCCAAAATCAGCCGCGGATGGCATTTCAACGCGGGCCTGGCCGGCGTGCCTCCGGGCAGGAAAGGACAGCCGTGGTTCTTCGTGGATCGGGAGACCGCTACGCAGTTACCACTGTCTTACCGGGGCTGGCCGGGCACTTACCAGCCGTCACAACTGGGACTTAGTAACTGGGCAATGACTCTCCGCTTCGGCGGGCGCATGGCGGGGGGACTGCCACAGGATGATCCCGGCAGCCGGGATCACGCGCGCTGGACGGTATCCGGCGACCTGGAAGTGAACTGCCTGGCCTGTCACGATGCCTCGCCGGCTTACGATCAGGCGGAATATGCCCGGCAGGTCGCGCTGGAAAATTTCCGCTATGCGCCGGTCGCCGCGAGCGGTTTCGGCGTGGTAACAGGCTCCGCCAAAGAGATGCCAAATTTCTTTGACTATCTTCTGCCATCTTCGGTGGAAGACTCCCTGCAGAGTAAGATCCCCAGGGTGGATTATGCGCGCCATCGTTTTCTGCCCAATGGCAAAGTAGCGTTTGACATAGTCAGGGAAGCCAAAGTTACCCGTTGTTACTACTGTCATACTAACATAGACGTGGAGCAGACCGGCGCGGCCCGCTGGAAAGCCGATGAGGATGTTCACCTGGCACGGGGAATCACTTGCGTGCAGTGCCACAGGAACAATTTGGACCATATGATTACCCGTGGCTACGAAGGGGAGCCCGCGGCCGCCGGGGATGCTTTTGCGACCTCGCTTTCGTGTCGCGGATGCCACATGGGCGAAGATGCCGACCCGAGTTTGCCCGGTAGGATGGGCGCTCCCAACCCGGACCACGCCGGCATCCCTCCCGTCCATTTTGAAAAATTGACCTGTACCGCCTGCCATTCCGGGCCTTGGCCCGCGGACGACGCCCGCCGGATGAAAAACGGCCTCTCGCACGGCTTGGGAGAGTTCAACGTCAATAAGTCTTCCGAAGTCCTGCCGCACATCGAGTACCCCGTGTTCGCTCCGCAGCAGGATGGGAAAATCGGGCCGCACCGCATGATCTGGCCGGCGTTCTGGGGCCGGTTGCGGGCTGGATCGGTCGCGCCGCTGAATCCCGACGAGGTTCGGAAAACTCTGCAAAAAGGAAAGCTGCTAAAAGAACTGGCCCCCGACGGAAGTTGGCCGCAGTTGGATGCGGAGTGGGTGGGACAGGTGCTGCGGCTGTTGGATGAAGAAGCGGGGACGGCCGGGCCGGCGGTGTATATCGCCGGTGGCAAACTGAACCGGCGGGACAGTGCGCGCGGGCTGGTGGCCGAAGACCATCCGCAGGCGCAGCCCTACCTGTGGCCGCTGGCGCATGATGTGCGCCCGGCTTCGCAATCATTGGGTGTGCGCGGTTGCCAGGACTGCCACTCCCCCGGGGCGCCCTTTTTCCAGGGAAATGTGGCCGTGGATTCCCCGCTGGCATCGGAACGTGCCGCGCCCTGGAAGATGCACCGGTTTGAAAAAAAGCTGGACATCGCCTACAACACGCGCCTCGCGCAGTTGTGGGTTCTCCGTTCCTGGCTCAAGGCTGGAGGGATGTTGGCGGCGGGCTTGCTGCTCTTGCTGCTGGCTGCCTACACGTTGCCGGCGTTGACGCGTGTGTCGGCCGGCGCGGCGGGAAACTGGCGCGCGCGTTCGCTCGATGATGACACACTACCCGCGTCCGATCTCTTCCGATGGTCACGGGTTGCCGTCAACGTCGCCGGCTTGGCCTGCTTCGCCGCCATCGCGGTCACGGGTTTCTACTCATTCTTCGTGAAGGGCGCGCCGATGACCGGTTACCGATTGATGGTGCACGTGGCTGCCGCTCCGGTCTTTATGGTGGCCGCAGTCGCGGTAGCGCTGTTCTGGGCTCATCGCAACCGTTTCACGGCGGCATCCGGAGACACCCGCGTGGTGCTGCTGCGCAAAGTTTTCTTTTGGGCCGCCGCTGCGTTGGTGGTGCCGACCGCGGTTTCCATCCTGCTCGCGATGTATCCCTTGGCCGGGCCCGACGATCAGCGGGATCTGTTCCTGGTGCACCGCTGGTGCGCGCTGGGGTTTGCCGCCGCCGCCTCGCTCTTCGGCCTCTTCGCACTGCTGGCATGGAGGAAGAGGAACGCGCGGTGATGAACCTCCGCACGGCGGCGGTGTTCCTCTGCCTGATGGTCACCGCCGCTCTGTTCCGTTTCCCGCTTCTGGCCATCCGCCCCATGCACTGCGATGAAGCGGTGAACGCGGATAAGTTCGGAATCCTCCTGGAGCAAGGCCGCTATGAATACTCCAACCAGGACTTCCATGGTCCGACCCTCTATTACTTAACCCTCATCTCAGCTAAGATACAAGGCATCCGGAGTTACATCGATCTTAGCGAAGTAACCTTGCGCGTAGTGCCCGCGTTCCTGGGGGTATTGTTAGTCGGCGCGCAGTTATTCCTGATTCCCTATTTCGGTTTGCGCGCAGCGGCGGCAGCGGGATTACTCACCGCGGTTTCACCCGCCATGGTGTATTACAGCCGTTACTACATTCATGAAATCCCGCTGGTCTTGCTGAGCTTCTGCGCCCTGCTGTGCCTGTTCGCGTATTGCCGCCGGAGGAGCGCGGTCTGGGCCGTCGGCACGGGCGCATTCGCGGGGTTGATGTACGCGACGAAAGAGACCGCGGTCCTGCCGGTGGCCTCGATGCTGCTGGCGGGCATCGCAACGCTGCTGGTGGACAAGTACTCGTCTGAGCCGGTTGGCAGGCGAAAGCGCCTGCCCCACAAAGACGCACTACGCCATCTGGCGGTGGCCGCTGCCGCGGCGCTGGTGGTCTCCGCGGTTCTGATGTCCTCCTTTCTGAGCCATCCAAGCGGCATTCTGGATTCGCTGCTGGCTTATCGAACCTATTTCGCGCGGGGCGCCGGAATCAACACCTTTCACGCGCACCCCTGGAATTATTACCTGTCGCTTCTGCTCTATTTCCATTCCCCCGGGAAGCCTGTGTGGTCCGAGGCGCTGATCGCCGCACTGGCTTTGGCCGGATTGTGGGCCGCATTCAGCCGTAAGGGGGTGGCCGGCATCAGTCCCATGGCGCTGCGTTTCATCGCCTTTTACACAGTGTTTCTGTTGGCCGTCTATTCCCTGATTCCGTACAAAGTTCCGTGGAACGTGTTGGGATTTCTGCATGGCGAGATTTTGCTGGCGGGCGCCGGGGTGGTCTGGCTTGCCGGCCGCTGCCGCACGCGCGGAGCCGCGATCATTTTGGCCGGCCTGCTCGGCGTTGGCGCGATTCATCTCGACCGGGACGGATGTGTTTCGCATTGCCGCGCGGATGGAATCGCTCGCCGCGGTCTATCCCGGCGGCAATGGGCTGCCGGTCCAGGTCATCAGCCGGGAGAATCTCTGGCCGCTGCCGTGGTACCTGCGGCGATTTACCGGAGTGCGATGGTGGAACGGCGTCTCCGCCGCGGCGCCGAACGCGCCGGTGATCCTGGCTACTCCCGATATGGAACCGGCGATCGAGAGCAAGCTCTATGAGCAGCCTCCTCCGGGCCAGCGGGAAATGTACATGAACCTGTTCGACCAGTATGCCGAGTTGCGGCCGCGGGTCGAGATCAGAGGCTACATCGCGAAATCGTTGTGGGACGACTGGCGGCAGCGCGGGGATGGGCGATGAGTACCGCCGGCGTGGCCCTGACCGAAGTCAGCGGCGCGCTGCGCTTCTCCCACCAGGCGATGAACACGGTGTTCGAGATCGTCTGCACGCACGCGGACCCGGCCTACGCGCGGCAGGCGGCCTGGGCTGCGTTCGACGTGGCCGGCCGCCTGGAACAGGAACTGAGCCGCTTCATCGAGAACAGCGACATCTCGCGCATCAACAGCCTGGCAGCCGGCGAAAGCGTGCGCGTGAACCGCTGGACCATGGAATGCCTGGAGCTGGCGCGGGTGGCCTGGGCGGAGACCGCGGGAGCTTTCGATATCTCGCTCGGGTCGGGTCTCGACAGGCTCTCGCTCGATCCGCTGCTCCTGGTGGTGCGCGCGAGCGCCGTCGGCGCGCGGCTGGACCTGGGAGGGATCGGCAAAGGGTACGCGGTGGATCGCATGGCCGAAGTCCTGGCCGAGTGGGGCGTCGAACGGGCGGTGATTCACGGCGGGTTCAGTTCGGTGCTGGCGCTGGAAGCCCCCGAGGGTTGTGAAGGCTGGCCGTTGACGATGAGCGCGCCCGATAGCGTAGCCGCCGAGCCGTTCGTGCTCATCCAGGCGAAGCGGCGGGCCTTCAGCGCTTCGGGCACGCAAAAAGGGGATCACATTGTGGATCCGCGAACGGGGCAGCCGGTCCGTTTCCGCCGCGCGGCATGGGCCTCGGCCCCAGTGAGCGACCTCGCGAAGTTTTGCCGGAAAGCGCGTAGCGTGGCCGGCGCCGACGCCATCAGTGAATCGCCGGCTGCCGTGGTGGAGGCGTTCTCCACGGCCTTTCTGATCCTTGACGCTCGCGAAATCCAGGACTGTTGCCGGAGGTATCCGGGCCTCGAATCGTGGATCATGGAAAACGAGATCGTGCATTTTCCGGATTGAAGATCGTCCTATGATGAAAATTGAGATGAAACATTACTGGCTGCTCCCCATGGCTGCACTCTGCGCCTGTCCGGCAGGCTTGCCGGCACAACCAAAGCTGGCGCCCGTTCCGATGGTGCTGCCCAAACCCGGGTATGAAGGCACTCCGCCCAATTTTCTGAATATCCCCAACATGGAGAAGCCCTCCGGCAAGGAGCGCGGCCCGTTTCTCGCGCCCGCGGGGGTGACGAATGTCGCCAAGCGAAAGAAGGTCACCAGCAGCGAGAAGGACCCGGTGGTCGGCGAACTCGACATGGTGACCGACGGAGACGATACGCAGATTGAGGGGAACAACGTCGAGTTGGGGCGTGGCGTGCAATGGGTCACCATCGACCTGGAGGCCCCGCAGGAGATTTACGGCGTCCTGTTCTGGCACTACTACCAGCCGAGGGTATACTTCAGCGTCATCGTGCAAACGGCCGACGACGAAGCCTTTACCAAGAATGTCCAGACCTGGTTCAACAACGACACCAGCAACAAAGCCGGGCAGGGAGCGGGCAAGAACCTGAATTACGTGGAGACGTACGAGGGGAAGCTGGTGGACTGCAAAGGCGCGCAGGCACGCTATGTGCGCCTCTATAGCGCCGGAAACAACGCCAACGCCCTGAACGACTACATCGAGGTGGAAGTCTTCGGCAGGCCGGCGAAATAGCCGGCAGGCACATGCTTGATCGCCAGGTTGACAGACCAAAGCGTCTGTTTGAATGTATAAGGCCTGAGATGACGAAGGGTTCTCCTGAGAGCTACAATGCCGAGACCGGTTTTCGCGAACCGGCTCAGAAATCTCAAACAGGAGAACCCC
>JBEKQS010000206.1:0-9706 GCA_049519475.1 Bryobacteraceae bacterium
TCGTTTTTGGGGTCGGGACTCGCTGGCGTTGGGAATGATATGTGGGTTTCTCTTCCATTGGGCTGGCGCGGCTGCCGGAGGAGCCGTATCCGGTTCACTGTTCCAGCCCGATCTTATCGTTAACGGCTTGCCGCAACCGCTGCTTGCAGCCCAGGTATCGCTCCGTGGTCTCCACCGAAACGTGGCCGTTACCGATTGAGTCTTCCTCTAGCACGACCCCTATTTCCGAGCAGGGCCCGACCATCCGACCGGAGTGGGGACACTTCCCACAACGTATCTCGGGAGTATCACGGTGGCGACACCTCCGCAGGGTCGGCTGACAAGCCAGCGGGCGCATAACTTCCGAGTGGCCGACCACCCAGGAGGTGGCGACGGTAAACGCCACGCCGTTTTGTGCGAGTTAGAGGCGAACGCATTCATCCCGGTGAGTATGTTGGCGCTTGACTGCCTTGCGATACGGTGCGGTGGCGCGATACACTTCGCCCATGCCGCCGGCTCCGATGGCGGCGGTGATGTGGTAGTGGGCCAGCGAGCGGCCGATCATTCGTTCCCCTGTTGCACGCATCAGTATATCGCGGGGTTGATGATTGATCAGCGGGCAGCTTCCGCCGGCAACCGCATTCGCCGTTCGAGTTCGATCCATCTGGGGTCGGAGCGCAGGAAGTCCAGACGCGCGTCCGTTGGCAGGTAGACGGGCAGATAGTAGCCCTTGTCTGCAAACGAGCGCTCGAGCCAGGCAAAGGTTTGATCCTTTTCCCGCAAGCCGGCGTAAACGATCGCCACATTGTAAGGGGCCACGTAACTGTGCGGCGACAACTCTTTCAAATGATCAAGCACCTTTCGCGCTTCCGCCGTCTTTCCCGCCACGGCGTAAGCATGTCCCAACGCGGACCAGATTTCCGAATGCTCTGGGTCGAGCTTCCTCGCCTCTTCGAACTCCGCGATCGCTTGCGGCATCCCCCCTGCTGCTCGTAGGCGCGGCCGAGAAATACGTGGTCGATCCAGTAAGTCTTGTCCAGATCGATGGCGCTATGGAGTTGCTGGATGGCGAGGTCCCACTGGCGGTTGAAAACGGAAACCGACCCAGGGCAAAAATTGGCGATCAGCGACAGAGGATCGGCCTGCTGCGCTTGCCCGGCGGTGGTTACCGCTTCGCCCTTGCGGCCCATATCGGCCAGGAACCAGGAGTAAAGACAGTAAGCGTCGGCGTACTTGGGGCTCAGCGCAATGGCTCGTTTGAACTCCCGCTCGGCGGCGGCCCAGTCCCACTCATACCAGTGCATCTCCATGGCAAGCGCCAAGTGAGCCTCGGCGTTCGATTCGTCGATCGCCAAAGCCGCCTGGGCGGCCGCCTTGGCCCGCAGAGCCGATTCCTTGGGAGCCAGGTACCAATCGTCCTGCAGGATGTAATAGTAGGCCAACCCGCCGTAGGCCAAGCTGTAATTCGGATCCTTTTTGATCGCCTGATTGAACAACTCGATGCCTTTCTGGAACTCATCCTTGGTGAACTTGCTGGTGTGGTACTTGCCTTTGAGATAGAGCTGATAGGCTTCCGGATCGTTCGTCGAGCCTTTCGCCATTTGCTGCTGATCGGCTGGAGAGAGTTCGGCACGCAACCGCTGAGAAACCTCCCTCGCGATGTCGGTCTCGACCGCCAGCAGTTCGGTCACTTTGCGGTTGTACTGTTCTCCCCAAAGCTGTTTACCATTGCGAACATCGTCGAGTTCGACGCCAACCGTCATTTCATCGTCGCGCTGCGTGATTCGCCCGGTGAGCACGGCCTCGACTCCCAAAGCCTCGCGGATCTTTGGGAGGTCCAGCGCTTTCCCTTTGTAGTGATCGGCGATGCTGTGGGGAACGACTCTCAAGCCCGGCAGCCGCGCCAGACTGTTGCTGACGCTTTCGGTGATGCCGTCGGACATGTATTCCGCGTCGGGATCGTTGCTGCGGATATCGAGCGGCATGACGGCGATGGAATCAATACGCGCGATAATGCGAGAGGTTCTGAGATACACACCAAGCCCGGCGGCCGCGGCGAGCGCCAACAAGCCCGCCACAGCCCAACGGCCACGCGATAGCATGGAAGCGGGCTTCGCCGAGGCCCGTTCCAGTGCCTGGTGGAGGTCCACGGCGGTTTGAAATCGCTCGGCCGGAGACTTGGCCAGACATTTCCGAACGATCGCCCGGAGTGCCGGCGGTGCATCAAACGGGTCGGGGTCCTTGTGAACGACCGCACCAATGGTAGCCGCGGCTGATCCGCCGGAAAACGCCCGCCGGCCGGTGAGCATTTCGTAGAGAACCGCTCCGAATGAGAAAATGTCGGATCGCGCATCGGCCGGTCTGCCCTCGGCCTGCTCAGGAGACATATATGCCGGAGTGCCTATGATCGTTCCGGCCTGAGTGATTCCGAGGGTGCGAGTGTGGTCTTCACTGGTCAGGTGGGCCGAGTTCTGCTTCGCCAGTCCGAAGTCAAGCAGCTTGATCGTACCCGCCTTGGTAACGAGGATATTCGCCGGTTTCAGGTCGCGATGGATGATTCCCTTGGCGTGAGCGTCTTCAAGCGCGGACGCAATCTGTAGGGCGAATCGCAAAGTCTGATCCGGAGCAAGAGACTGCGGATGAGCGCCGGAAACAATCGGCGCACCATCAATGTACTCCATCACCAGATAGTTCGGACCTACGTCGTAGATCTGGCATATATTGGGGTGGTTCAACGTCGCGATCGCATTGGCTTCGCGCTCGAAGCGCTCGCTGAACTGCGCGGCGGAAATTTTGATGGCGACATCGCGGTTCAACCGCGGATCGCGCGCGCGCCAGACTTCGCCCATGCCACCCTTGCCGAGCGGCGCGAGGATTTCGTAAGGCCCGAGTTTATCGCCGGCAGACAGGGGCATACTTGGGGTTCAGTTCATTCTAGCCGAGTGGCTGCGGATAGATCCTGGATTACGGCGCATCCGTCCCCTACTTTTTCAGATTCGGGTTTTGGGCCTGGCGCCAGGGCTCCGCCAACAGTAGTGGAAGGGTGGCCATCCGGACACTATCCAAAAGCTTCACTTCTACGTGTTGGGCGTTACACGTCCACAATGACCGTTCCTCAACTCGCCCTCGCCGAGCTTCTCGACGATCTCGTAATGCGAGATGGTGCGGCCGATCATCGGAAACCCTCCACCAGCATCAGGTTAAAAGTCTCGCGGTCGACTTGTGACCACACCACGTAAGCATCGTCCGGCGAGACGGCTAGCCCGGTGTTGCGGGGCTTGTCCAGGGTAGCCAGCGTGCTCACCTTGCCGGTCACAGCGTCCAGGAACTGAATGGTATTTCCACCAAGCGCGAAATAGACGCCCTTTGAAGTCACGACCCAAGACCCGACTCCGGGCACGACCTGAACCTCCTCTCCGCCACCGGCAGGCATTCTGAATAAGGGCTCCGGTCCCTGCGGAGTGAACTTCGTGTAGTAAAGATACTTGCCATCCGGCGGCTCGAACGTGGCGAAGCCGCCGGCGCGCGTCACCTGGATGGCTTCGCCGCCGTCCCGTGGCATCTTCCAAACCTCGTAGCGGCCGCTGCGGTCGGAAGCGAAGTAGATCCACCGGCCGTCGCGGGACCAACTCGGAATCTTGTTGTTATGGGGGGTATTAGTCAGGCGGTGCGGCGCGCCCCCGTCCGCCGCCATCACGTAAATCTCAGGATTTCCCGACGCCCGGGAATCCAAGGCGATCCAGCGGCTATCGGGGGACCAGCGCGGAGTTCCGCCGATGGGCCCTCCGAACTTCGTGAGCTGCTGACAGTTCGACCCGTCCGCATCGCAGGTCCAAACCTCTCTGTCGCCGGTCCGATCGGAGTCGAAAGCTACCTTGTGACCGTCAGGCGAGTACTGCGGGTGAATGTTTTGACCCCACACTGAAGAGGCAGAGCTAATCAGGGGCTTCCGCTCTCCCGTGTGGACGTCCAGACGCCATAAATTGGTATTGTTGACATACCACGGGTACGCCAACCGGGGCGGCGTGCGCGCGATCGAGCAGGAGGCGCAATCGGCGCACCGGATGGAGCGGACGTGATCCGGCAGTTCCAGGTAGCAGCACAGAGACCGGTGGTGGCAGATCAACAAAACACGATTCCGCAACAGTCTGGCAGATCGTGATCGTGACCGGTGGGGGCAACAAGGCAGATTTCGTGCTCCCATGGTGAGCCCGGGAATTCGAATGCCCCAGGGCATCGCAGGATGATTGGATCTTACTGGCAAAATTCGTCCATGGCCGACCTCGCGCGCTCGAAGCTCGCCGAGAGCTGCGGCATTGCTGCAGTTGCGGTGGTCAGGTCGCTGGCGCTGCCGGCCTGCTCCAGTTGCCATGCGATCTCTCGCATCTCCAGTCCGGACACGTTGGCGGCCGCGCCTTTGATGGAGTGCGCGACCAGGCGCACGGCCTTGGTGTCGAGGTTGGTCACAGCCTGCGCCAGCGACGCAATCTGCCGTGGCATGTCCTCCATGAATCTGCGGACGATCTTACGGGCCGTGTCTTCGTCCAACATCATTCGCTCGACAAAATCCTCCCGGTCGAACGCCACGGTGGTTGCGCCCGGCGTGAGACCCTCCGGCCGCGCCGGCGCTCGATCCACAACCGCCGGTGTGCCGGCCGTGCATTCCTCGATTGTCTCCTCCAGCGCGCTGGGTTTCAGCGGCTTGCTGATGTAACCGTTCATGCCCGCGGACAAACACTTCTCGCGATCGCCAGCCATTGCATCAGCCGTGGTCGCAATAATCGGAACATCACGGCTGCGGACTGCGCTATCGGGTTGCTCCACGGCCGCGACCAGGCCGGCCCGCTCGATAATGTCACTTTCCCTACCTACAATTCACCTTGATGGGCTGAGCCCTCGTCTCTGCTTATCGGCGGGCTGCCGGATTCCCTGTAGGAGCCCTGACCCCTCCTTGGCGCGGCGAAACCAGCCCCTTGCCGGCGAACCGGCACAGTAATGAAGGAACGGGTTTAAGCCGATAAGCAGTGTGGTGACAAGGACAAAGTGACACCCCGGCAAGACCTCCAGTGGAGAAGCCGGCGGGTATTCGATTCCGCAGGGGCCGGCTGACGGCTGCCTGACCAGCCAGGAGAGCGGAAACCAGGCCTAAATGGACACGCCAACCATTCTCGTTGTGGACGATGTGCCAACCAACCTGGAGGCGGTCAGAAGAGGCTGAGGGCTTCCGCACCCTGACCGCACCCGATGGGCCCACCGCCCGCAATCTGAGCCGGACCCGGCAGCCGGATCTCATTCTGCTGGACGTGTTGATGCCGGGCGAAACAGGCTTTGAAACCTGCGCACAGTTGAAATCGGATCCCCTCACCGCCGACATTCCCATCATCTTTCTCTCCTCTCTGGATGATGTGAAGAGCAAAGTGGCCGGCTTGAAGATTGGCGGCGTGGACTATATCGCGAAACCCGTGCATGGAGAGGAAGTGCTGGCGCGAGTTCGGGTTCATCTGCGGATACGGGAGAACAACCGCGCTTTGGTCGGGCAGTATGGGGCCCGCCTGGAACAGTTGCGCGGCGCCCAACAGGCTATCCTGGTGCGTCCGGACGATTGTCCGGAGGCCAGCTTCGCGGTGTATTACAGGCCACTGGAAGAGACCGGCGGCGATTTCTACGACGTTCTTCCGCTGGCGTCCGACATCTTCGCCTACGTAGTGGCGGATATCAGCGGACACGGGGTCAGCGCGGCGTTTCTTACGTCGGCCGTGAAGGCGCTGCTGCGCCAGTACGCCGGGCCGCTGTTCGCGCCCGAGGACAGCATGCGCGGCGTAAATTCCGTGATGGGCCAAATGCTGGGCGAGGAGCAGTATTTGACGGTGTGCTACGCGCGCCTGAACCGGCGGACCCGCCTGCTCACCGTGGTGGGCGCGGGACATCCTCCGCTGATTCTGGTGAGCGCCGGCGGATTGCCGCGAACCGTGGAGTTGGAAAGCGATCCGTTGGGAATGTTCGGTGCGGCCATCCTCCGCCGCCAGAACCTGCGTCTATCCAGGGGCGACCGCTTCTTCATGTACAGCGACGGCCTGATCGAATCTTCGGCGGGCAGCGGCCGGCGAGAGGGTCTGGAGCGGCTGGTGGATGCCTGCGTCCGCCATCGGGCCACGCCGCTCGGCGAATCGGTCGCCATGATTGTGCGGGAGGTTCGCCCGGAGGAACGGGCGGCGGAAGACGATCTACTGCTGCTGGCCGTGGAGGTGGGCCAATGACTCATTCGGCCCGCGCCGGCTGTGAAATGCGTAGGGCCTTGCCGGCAACTCTGCAGGCCGCCGAGGAGTTCTTTGTTGAATTCCGGCGAAAAAGCCAGGCGCTGCTCGATCGGGTGAACTGCTTCGCCGCCGAGTTGCTGGTGCGCGAGGCGTTGATCAACGCCGTGGTGCATGGCTGTCAAACCGATCCGGGTAAGCAGGTCCGTTGCTCCTTGCGGCTCACGGGCCGCCGCCTGCTCCTCGCCGTCGAGGACGACGGCGATGGTTTCGACTGGCGCGAGGCGTGGGGCCGTCCGGCGGCGGTGTCGGATTGTTCCGGCCGGGGTATTGAAATTCTTCGTAAGTACGCCAACCGAGTCCGCTATAACGACAGGGGCAACGCGGTGACGATCGTCAAACGTTTCTGCTGAGGAAGATGCCAATGATAGTGGTTACACGGGAAGATAACAACGCGGTCCTTCGGCCGGCCGGAAATGAAATTGTGGCTGCCTCGATCCCCGAACTGCGGTCGAAGATGCGCGGGATGGTCGCGGAAGGCGTCCGGGAACTGGTGGTTGATATGACCGATGTTCAGATGGTCGATTCGAGCGGCATCGGCCTGCTGATCTCGGCCTATAACTCCCTAACCAAGGTTGGCGGCCATCTGGCCGTGATCCACGCTTCCGCGGAGATTCTGGAGTTGTTCCAGACGATGCGCATCCACCAGCATTTCAGCGTATCCGGAGACTGAGGGGACAACATGAGTGAACTGAGCCTCGATGACGAACTGGTACAGGACTATCTGGCGGAATGCCGCGAGCACCTGGCCACGATCGAAACGGACCTGCTGGCGATCGAGCATGGCGGCGCGGATATCGATGAGCAACTGGTGAACCGCGTCTTCCGCGCGGCTCATTCCATCAAGGGCGGCGCCGGTTTCTTCGATCTGGCCAAAATCCGGGAATTGGCGCACAAAACCGAGAACGCGCTCGACCTGGTCCGCTCCCGGCAGATGGTGCCGACGCCCGAAGCCGTCAGCATTCTGTTGCTGGCGTTCGACAAGCTGCGCGAGCTGATTTGCAATCACCGAGAGAGCAACCAGGCCGACATTGGCGAGTTTGTCTCGGCGCTGACTTCGCTGGCGGCGGGGAGTCTGCCCGCCAACGAGAAGAACTCTCTTGCCGAGCGGGTCGCGGTTCTGGTGCCTGAGGCCAGCAGGCGCATTCAGGTGTCGGCGTTCGATTTGGGCCAGGCGCGCAAGGGCGGCAAGTGCGTGTATCTGATCGAATACGATCTGATTCACGATATCGAGCGGCGGGGCAAGACGCCTTGGGGAGTCTTCAAGGACCTGATCCAGTGCGGCACGATTCTGGAGACGGTCTTCGATCTGGACTCGGCCGGAACGCTGGATGACGAGCCCTTCAATCGGTTGATGCTGGAGGTGCTGTATGCCACGGTCCTGGAGCCGGACCTGCTGGAAGGGGTTGTGGATGTACCGCGCCAGCGTGTCCGGTTGGTTGAAAAAGACGGCACTGCCAGACCCCTGGCCGAGCCGGTTCCCGTACCGGCTGCCGGGCCGGCGGCTGCGGCTGGACCGGCTGCGCTTGAAGGGCAAGCCACGCCCGCGCCCCGCTCCGCGCGCGGCACCACCCTGGTTGAGGACGCTCCCAAAGCCGTGGCCGCCGTGCCGGTTCCCGCGGGCGAGACCACCATCCGGCTGAATGTAACCCTGCTCGATTCCCTGATGACGCTGGCCGGCGAACTCGTGCTCAGCCGCAACCAGTTGAATGAGTCGCTCGCCCGGCAGGATGTTCGGGGCATCCGCTCCGGCGCCCAACGGGTGAGCCTGGTGACCTCGGAGTTGCAGGAGGTCGTGACGCTGACCCGCATGCAGCCGGTCGGCAGTCTGTTCAGCAAGTTCCCACGGCTGGTCCGCGACCTGGCACGGGACCTGGGCAAAGATGCGCAACTGAAGATCGAGGGCGCCGACGTCGAAATCGACAAAACCATCCTGGAGGGGCTGAGCGACCCGCTCACCCATATGGTGCGCAACGCGGTGGATCATGGCATCGAGCCGGCCGCCCAGCGAGCCGCGTCCGGCAAGCCCGCGACCGGGACCGTGACGCTGAAAGCTTCGCACCAGGCCGGCCAGGTGGTAATCGAGATCTCCGACGACGGCAAGGGCCTGGCGGCCGACAAGATCGCGGCGTCTTCGGTCGGCAAAGGCCTGGTCACGCGCGAACAAGTGCAGAACATGTCGGAACGCGAGAAGATGGCGCTGGTCTTCCTGCCGGGCGTCTCCACCGCCGAGAAGGTCAGCGACGTGTCGGGACGCGGCGTCGGCATGGACGTGGTCAAGACCAACCTGGACCGGCTGGGGGGTAAGATCGAGATCGATTCCGCGCCGGGCCGGGGCTCTCACTTCCGCATCAAGCTTCCGCTGACGCTGGCCATCATTCCCTCGCTGCTGGTCTCGGACGGGGGGCAGCGCTTTGCCATCCCGCAAGTGAGCGTGGGCGAGCTGATCCGCATTCCGGCCGCGCAACTGGCCGGGCGCACCGATTGGGTGGGCGATGCCCAGGTTCTCGACGTGCGCGACCGGCTGGTGCCGCTGCTCCATCTGGCGGATGCGCTGGGAGTGCCGCGTCCGGAGAACTCTATATGGGCTGGTAGTGGAGGAACTGCACGACACGGTGGAGATCGTCGTGAAACCGCTGGGCCGGCACCTGAAAGGGCTGCACGATTATGCCGGCGCCACCATCCTGGGCGACGGGCGCGTGGCCGTGATTCTGGACGTGGCGGGTCTGGCCGCCCGGGCGAACCTGTCGGCCGGCACGGCGGAAGCCGCGTCCCGTCAGGTGGCCGGGGAGAGCGCCGCCGCCGGCGAGGTGCACGCGCTCCTTCTGTTCCACAATGCCCCCGGCGAGAATTGCGCGGTGCCCATCGAGCAGGTGTCGCGCATTGAACGGATACGCCCCGCGCAAATCGAGCACCTGGGCGGACGCCGCACCATGCAGTACCGGGGCGCCAGCCTGCCGCTGGTAAGCCTGCATGATACCGCCGCGGTCGGCGAACTGACCGGGGAGCAGCGTTGGGTGGTGATCGTTTTCGAGAGGCTGGGCCGTCCGTTGGGACTGTTGGCCGCCGAGCCGCTCGACATGGTGGAAGCGGCGCTGAACATCGACACGGTCACCTTACGGCAGCGGGGCATCGCCGGGTCGGCGGTGCTCAAGGATCGCACCATCCTGCTGCTGGACATTTTCGAGCTCGCCGACGTCGCCCGGCCGGAAGAGGGGCAATCGGCGGCGGCGGTGACGTTCGGGGATACACCGGAAAATGCCCCGACGGTGCTGGTGGCCGACGATTCGGACTTCTTCCGGGGCCAGATTCAGCGCCTGGTGGAAGCGATCGGCTGCCGGGTGCTGGCGGCGGAAGACGGCCAGGCGGCATGGGAGATCCTGGACCATCACGCCGGCGAAGTGGACCTGGTG
>JBEKQS010000207.1:0-9651 GCA_049519475.1 Bryobacteraceae bacterium
CCCGACGAACCGCTCGGCGGCTATTTCTCCAAGAACTAAGAAGTTGATTGAAACAGGTTTGGCCGCCGATGAACGCCGATGAACACAGATTGAAAACTGATTATCCATCTGCGTCGATCTGTGTTTATCGGCGGCTCAAACCGAGTTTTTCGGCATCTTGCTAATGGCTCGCTGGCTGCTTCCTACTCCCGATCCGCAGGCCGCCGGCTCTCTCGCCGCCGCTCTCGGCATCTCCGCTGCCGCGGCCAGAGTGCTGGTGCACCGCTCTCTTGCTTCACCGCATGACGCGCGCCGCTTTCTCCGTCCGTCGCTCGACCAGCTTCACGACCCGCTGACTCTGCGGGATATGCCCGAGGCCGTCGCGCGTCTCAAAAGCGCCATCTACGCTCACGAAAAAATCCTTGTCTACGGCGACTACGATGTCGACGGCACCATGTCCGTGGTCCTCCTCATCACCACCATCCGGCTGGCCGGCGGCGACGTCCGCTGCCACGTTCCCCACCGTCTGAATGAAGGCTACGGCATGCGGCCGGAAGTCGTCGAAACCGCTGCGGCTCAGGGCGTCACCCTGATCGTCAGCGTCGATACCGGCATCCGCGCCGCCGAAGTAGTGCGGCGCGCCGCCGAACTCTCCATCGACGTTATCGTCACCGACCATCACCTGCCCGACGCCGATCTGCCTCCCGCCTTCGCCGTCGTCAACCCCAATCGCCCCGACTGCTCCTATCCCGAAAAAAACCTCTGCGGCGCCGGCGTGGCCTTCAAACTCGCTCAGGCCCTGCTCACTTCGCTGGCGTGGCCGGAAGACAAAGTCCGCCGCATCACCGAGTCGTTCCTCAAGCTGGTGGCCATCGCCACCGTCGCGGATGTCGTCCCGCTCAGCGGCGAGAACCGCATCATGGTCAAGCACGGCCTCGATGGCCTGCGCGACGTCCGCAACATCGGCCTCCGCGCGCTGCTTGAAGTGGCCGGCTTTACTGCCAACACGGCGCCCAACGCCCGCCAGGTGGCCTTTCAGATCGCGCCGCGCATCAATGCCGCCGGGCGCATGGACACCGCGCAATCCGTCATCGATCTCTTCCTCACCACTGATCCCGACCGCGCCACCGCACTCGCCCAACAACTCCACGACCAGAACGCCGAACGCCGCCAGGTGGAAGCCGGCATCCTTGAAGCCTGCGAGCGCCTGCCGATGGACGCCTCCAACTCCGCCCTCGTCTACTACTCCGAAGACTGGCACCGCGGCGTCCTCGGCATCGTGGCCAGCCGCCTGATCGAACGCTTTCACCGCCCCGTCTTTGTGCTCGGCCGCAATGCCGGCGATGGCCTGGCGCAGGGCTCCGGCCGCAGCATCTCGGCCTTCGATCTGCTGGATGCCCTCGAATCGATGCGCGATCTTTTCGTGAAATTCGGCGGCCACGAGTTCGCCGCCGGCGTCACCCTCGAAGCCGCGCGCGTCGAGGAGTTCCGCGCCCGTTTCAACGCCTACGCCGCTGCCCGTCTGCGCCCCGAGGATTTCGAGCCGACTCTCGACATCGACGCCATCCTCGACCTTCGTGAGATCACCGACCCCGTCACTGAGGAACTCTTCGCCCTGGCGCCCTTTGGCCACGGCAATCCGCCCCCGCTATTCGCCGCGCTGGATGTGGAAATCGCCGCCCCGCCGGTAGCGATGAAGGAGAAACACCTGCGCATCACCGTCTGCCGCGACGGCCGCACGCTGAAGCTCAAAGCCTGGAACTTCGCCCATCGTGCCGCCGAATTCACCCCCGGCGCCCGCATCGACATTGCCTTTGCGATCGAAGAAGACGCGTACTCCGCCTCCCGTGGCTACGCCCCCTGGGCCGCCATCCTGCGCGACGCGCGTAAGTAGGAACAGGCCTCCCGGGAGCCTCCTGGCCTGTCCTACTTGCGCAACTAGCGCGCCGGTTGCGGCGCGGGCATGGTTTCCTTGGTGAAACGCGGAATCATCTGGTCGCGCATGGCGGCGTGCCACACGGCGGCGGCCATGATGGCGGCGTCCTTCTTCACATCGTCCGGAAGGATGCGTTCGTAGGTGTCGAGGTTGGTGTGGTGCGTCAGGACGTTGTAATCGATGGGGTCCTGCGAGCAGCCCACGCCCGGCAACCCGGCGTTGTTGAACGAGGTGCTGTCGGTGCCGCCGGTGGCGCGGCTGTTGGTGGTGCTGATGCCGCCCACGCCGAAATCGGCGAAGTCCATGAACAACGGGCGCAGCGCCGCGGCCGCTTCCGGCGGCCCGAAAACGCTGGCGCCGCGAATGCGCCCGGTGCCGGTATCCACGTTGAAGTAGACATCCAGTTTGAACCATTCGGGCTTGGGATCCTCGGCGGTGCCGAAGTGCTGCTTCACGTAAGCCAGCGAACCGAGCAGCCCTTCCTCTTCGCCACTCCACAGCGCCACGCGAATGGTGCGCCGCGGCTTCAGGCCCATGGACTGGATCACGCGCACGGCTTCCATCATGATGGCGGAGCCGATGCCGTTGTCGGTGGCGCCGGTGGCCGCGTGCCAGGAATCGAAGTGGCCGCCCAGCATGACGATCTCGTCGGCCTTGTCGGAGCCGGGGATTTCGGCGACCACGTTGTAACTGGTCTTGCCCTCGGGATAAGTGTGATTGAGGATATTGAATTCCAGCTTGACGTCTTCGCCATCGGCCAGCAGGCGCTCGATGCGGCCGTAGTCGTCGTTGCGGATAATCGCCGTGGGAATGGTCTTGGTAACGTCGTAGGCGTTATGCGCTTGTGCCACGATGATCCCGTTGGCCCGCGCGGCGTCATTGAGACGCACCAGCGCGCCATTTGCCAGCAGCATGGCGTCGATCTGATCCCGCACTTCGGCCGCCGTCATGCGGGTGGGATCCGGCTCGCCGCCTCTGCCGCGTCCGCCGCCACCACCGCCGCGTCCGCCCCGGCCGGCGTTGGGATTGTTGGGATCGTAGCGCTGCGTGTTCTGCGCATCGTCCACGCGGCGCGCCGGCGGCTCGGCCATGATGTCGACCACGGTTTGCTTGCCGACCATGACGATCTTGCCGCGCACTTTGTCTTTGTTGGCGGCAATCCACTGGGCGAACTCATCCTTGGTGGGCTGCAACCGCTGAGGCCCGCCGCCGCGCCCGCCGAAACCACCGCGGCCGCCGGCGGCAGCCTGGGCATTGGGGTCCACCGGCACTTCCGGCCCCTGCGGCACAATCAACTGGACGGCCGAGCCGCTCACGGTGCCGTTAGTGGAAGGCGTCCACCCCAGCACTTCGAATTTCAGGTTCTCTTTCACGGGCGAGTTGATGAATCCGACGGACCGTTCGTTCAACCAGCCGGCGCGCGCGAAATCCCACGACTCGGTGTGCGCGTTCTTGAGACCGAACCTGGTGAACTCGGCCACGGCCCACTTGACGGCCGCTTCGTGGTTGGGCGAGCCGGTGACGCGCGGACCGTAACGGTCGGTGATCATGTGCTCGATGCGCATGATTTGGGAGTGTTCCATTTCTTCACTGCGGATTTTGGCGGTGGTCGCCTGATCCACTTTTTCCTGCGCGGCTTCCTGGGCGATCAGCAGGCAGGCTACGGCGCCGACGGCAAGCAACAGTTTCTTCATAATGGATCAGGATATCCTATAGCGGCCCCGAAGGGTGAGGCGCGCGCTGCGCGACAGAGCCGCGACCGTTAGGGAGCGTCGTGTTCGAGTCTCACGAACTTCAATTGAACGTGGGCGGCAAGCGCTCCCTGACGGTCGCGGCTCTGATTAAGGCGCCGGCCCCCGCCATTGCGGGAGCCGGCCTGAATCAGAGCGAAGCTCAGAACGTGATGCGTCCCGAGAGTTGCAACTGGCGCGGTCCCCACAGCAGGTTGCTGGTGGCCGTGGTCGCCAGGAAGGGGGTGGAAGTGTAGGGAGTGAAACAAGCGTTGGTATGGCCGGCGCAAAGGCCGGACCCGGCCGCGAGATAGGAGAACGCGGTATTGCTCACGCTGGAGACATTGGTGTGGTTGAACAGGTTGAATGCTTCGCCGATGAGTGACAGCTTCAGCCGTTCGGTGATGGAGAACTGCCGGCCCACCCGGAAGTCCACGTTGTGGAAGCCAGGGGCAGTGGACGAATTGCGCGGCAGCCAGCCGGCGCGGCCTTGGGTAGGAGCAGCGTAGGCTACGCCGCCGGTCACGCCGCCATCCAGCGGACTGGGGGCGCCGGTGATGTAGGGCGTTACCGGCTGGCCGGTGGACATGGTCACGATGGTGGAGAACGCCCAGCCATCCAGGACCAGCCGGGCCGGCCGGTTCGCGAGACCCTTCGCGGAAGGCATCCATACGGCGTTGGTCACGAACCGCTGGCGCTGGTCGAGATCCGAAAGCCCGTATTCAAGCTTGCGATTATAGGGATCGATGGGATAATCGGTGCCATTAAACGTGCCGCCCGATCCCCCGACCTGGGCGCCGTCGATGGCCTTGCTGAAGGTGTAATTCGCGGTGAACTCCAAGCCATGGCGCATGGGCCGGCGCAGAGTGAGGACCATCGAGTTGTACCAGGCATTCACATCGCTGGCGCCGACGAAGATGTCGCCGGTATTGGTGTTGATGCGGCTGGTATAGAAGGGAACGGTGTAGGTTTGCGCGGTTTGACCGTTGCTCAGGATGTCGTAGCTCTTGGTGCTGGTGGAAGGAGCCAGGTTGGCATCGTAGAAGATGGGCAGATGCAGGCTCCGGCTCACCACATACGCGACGGAGCCGCTGAGCGAGCCCGGCAACTGCTGTTCAAGGGTGACTTCGCCCTCGTGGGTTCGCGGGTTAACCCAGTCGGGTGCCATGCCGCGCGTTAACTGGGTGGCGGCGGGAGGGTTGAAGGCGACCACCTGGGGCGTCAGGGCGCCGGTGAACGGCGCAGTCGGCGTCGGGCCGGGAGGCGTCCAGATCACGTTGGGATACGTTAATGCCGGGCAGGCCAGTGCGCCGGTCGGCGTGCAGTTAAACGTTTGCTGAAAAACGCCGTTCTCCACGCGGGTAGCGTAGTACGTGCTGTTTGTGGTCTTGGCGAAGAACAGGCCGTAACCGACGCGCAGCACGGTCTTCGGCGAAATCTGCCAGGCAGCGCCGAGACGCGGTGCGAATTGATCCTTGGGGATGTGAATGGTAGAGGTATAGAGCGTCGTAAGCGACGTCAGCGTGTTGGGCTCCGGCGGCTGCGGAATCGTAGACACGTCGTAGCGCAGTCCCATGTTCAGCGTCAGCTTGGAACTGGCTTTCCAGTTGTCTTCGAAAAAGGCGGCGTAATCGTTGTTGTAAAAATCGTCCTTGCCGACGTGCGTAACGGGGTCGTTGGTCTGTTCGAAGTTGCTGAAATGCCTGCCGGTCAGACCGTCTCCCATGTTGATCCCGAAAGAATCTTCCACCCAGGCGTTGAACGAGGACTGCGGCGTTCCATTGCTGTAAGTGTAGGCGCCGGTTCCGTAGAACAGATTGATCATGACTTCGTGGATGATGTTCACATCCACGCCGGTCTTGAACGTATGGCGGCCGTGGACTTTGGAGAGCGTGTCCGAAATCTGGATGCGGTGCTCGTCCGGTTCGGCGGTGCGTGGCAGAGCGTAATTCTCGCCGTAGGTCATCAGGCCGGAGATGTTCACGTAGGGAGCGGCCGCGTTGGCGCCGGCGACCTCCAGGTCGCGGCCCCACTGGAAGCGGAGATTGTTGACGGCGGAACTGGAGATGGTGGAATCCCAATTCGCCACAAAGATGCGCTCGTGGATGTTATAACGGCCGTTGGTGCTAAGCGAGCTGTTGGAGTACGAGGGGTTGGCGCTGTAGGCATTGGGCGCGCGGTAATTCATGAAATCGAAGGCCGCGCTGACATGGTTGCGCGCGCTCGCCTGGTAATCGAGCCGGCCGAAACCTACATCCTGGTTGGTGGCGCGGGGGAAGGCGCCTTGCTGGCCGAACAGGAAAGCGTTGGCGGTGGCGCATTGCGTGGCGGTCACCTGCGCCGGGCAGGAAAGCGCGGTCACGGTCGGACTGAAGACGGTACTCGTGTACGTGATCGGATCGACTTTGCGCGAGCCCTCGTAGGTGCCAAAGTAGAACAGCTTGTCTTTGATGATCGGCCCCGCGATGCTGCCGCCGAACTGCTGCCATTGATGGATGGGCTGGCTGTAAGTGCCGCGCGACTTCGGGTAGGAATCGAGCGCATTGAAGGTGGGATAGCGCAGATAGTAGAACAAGTCGCCGTGCAGGCCGTTGGCGCCGGACTTGGTGACGGCATTCACCACTCCCCCCGCCGCCTGCCCCAGTTCCGCGCTGTAATTGCTGGAGCTCACCTGGTACTCCTTGATGGAGTCCAAACTGTAGACGTAGCTGCCCATCAGGGCTCGCCCGCGGGCTTCCGAGAAGAACGCCTGGTTATTGTTGGCGCCATCCACGGTGTTCGAGTTGTAGAGGCCGGAAATGCCGCGGTAGGAAACCAGGCCGCTGGTGCCGTCGGTGGTGACGTTGGGGGTGAGCAGCACGAAGCTGTCCCAGCGCCGGCCGGCGATCGGCAGGTTGCTGACTGCATCCTCGCTGATCACCTGCGAGACTTCGGTCTTTTCGGTATCAACCAAGGGTGCGGCTCCCGTGACCATCACTTCCTGCTGCGTGGCCTGCACCGACAACGCTACGTTGATCGCCAGAGTCTGACCCACCTGCAGCAGCAGGTCTTTGTCGAGCACGCTTGCGAACCCCGACTTACCGGCCTCCAGGCTATAGTGGCCCGGTGGCAGAAACGCCGCGGAGTACACCCCGGCGTCGCTGGTCTGGGTCTTGCGTTCGATGCCGGTATCGGTGTTGCGGATCGTCACATTCGCCGCAGGCACCACCGCGCCCGACGCATCCGTAATGCTGCCGGTAATAGTGCCTGAACCGGCGCCTTGAGAAAAAGCGCGATTCGGACAAATCATCAGGCAAGCCAGCAATCCGCCGGCCGCCAGAAACCCTCGAAGCAAATTTGATCTGCGCATTCATAACCTCCCGTTCAGATTGTCAAGTGACACGTTTTAGTTGGACCTTGGCCCAGTCACACAACTCCGGCTATCCACCTATGAACAACCGTTTGGGGACCCAACGTCCCAATTGCCCCGCTCACCCGGCGGGCGATCCTTCAGCATTAAACTGCACTCCAAAGCTCTGCGTACCACACAGCATAACCGAAATTGGTTACGAGCGGATATCAATAAATCGGGATTTCCTCTTTGCCCGGCGCGGACTGTGCGAGACTGAAATGTGCGAAAAACCCTTCTCGCACTGCTCTTTGCCGCGGCGGCCGGCGGCGCGGCACAGCAGCCCTGGGACCCGGCCGATCTATGGAAGTGGCGGACCGCGTCCGACCCGCGCATCCGGCCGGACGGCCAGTGGGTGGTCTACGTGGAAGGCTGGAGCGAGCGGGCGGCGGATGCTTGCTACTCCAACCTGTGGGCCGTCTCCACCGACGGAACAAAGCGCGTCCGCATCACCGCTGGCGAGTGGCGCGACCGCTCGCCGCGCTGGTCGCCGGACGGGTCGCGCGTGGCATGGATTCGAGAGAAGGCAGGCGGCGTCGAACTGCGCGTGGGCCGTCTGGAGGCGCACGAGGAATCGATAGTCGCGGGCGGGCCGATCGAACGCCTCGCCTGGTCCCCGGACGGGAAGTGGATCGCCTTCACGAAGCGCGTCGCGGCGCAGGCTTCGCCGCCGGCATGGGCGCCCGCGGACATCCTGCCTTTGCTGCGGCCCGTCGCGCCGGAACGCGTGCGGTGGTTCGTGGCAACGGCCGAGGGCGGCGCGGCGCGGCGCATTCCGGCCGGCGATCTGGAGGCCGCGGGTGAACCGGCCTGGATGCCCGATGGTCAGTCGATTGTCGGCGCGGCGGCCGATGGGGAAATCTACTCGATTCGCGTGGCCGGCGGCGCGGCGCGGCGATTGACCAAAGGCACCGCGCGCAACGAGGATCCCGTCGTCTCGCCGGATGGCGCGCGCATCGCGTTCCTGGCCACCGATTCGCGCCCGCGCAGCTACTCCATTCGCAAGCTGATGGTCATGAACGCCGACGGCAGTGGCGCCAAAGTGCTGGGCGGCGCGCTGGACCGCGACGCCACCGACCCACAGTGGAGCTCCGATTCGCGCACGGTGTATTTCATCGCCGACGACCGCGGCTCCACGCACGTTTACGCCGGCCGCAACGACGGCTCCACGCGGCAGGCCACCTCCGCCGCCGAGCGCCTGCGCGGCTTCTCCCTGGCCGACAATGGCCGCGCCGTTTCGGTGCGCTCCACGGCGGCGGGAGCCGAGGAAGTGGTGACGTTTGCGGTGGATGTCGCGCCGGCTCCGGTGGTGCTGGCTGTGCCCAACCAGGCCCTGACCGCGGAGCGCCAGACGGGCGCGGCGCAGGAGATTGCGTTCCCCTCCGGCGGCAAAACCATTCAGGGTTGGGTCATCAGGCCGCCGGGCTTCGATGCGTCGAAAGAGTATCCGCTGCTGCTCGACATCGATGACGCGCCGCGCCGCATGTGGGGAGTTGAATTTTCGCCCCAGGCCCAGATCTACGCCGCGCGCGGTTACGTGACGCTGCGCATCAATCCGCGCGGCGCCCCGGGGTACGGCGAGGAATTTGGCTACCTGCTGCCGACGCGCTTTCCGGGCGACGATGCCGACGATCTGCTGCGCGGCGTCGATTTCCTGGTGGCGCAAGGTTCCATAGACGCGCGACGCCTGGCCGTCAAGGGCGGTTTGCTGGCGGCGTGGTTGATCGGACATACCGACCGGTTCAAGGCGGCGGTGACGCGGCATCCAATCGTCGATTGGGCACTGGATGTATTGACCTCCAAGGACGGAGCGCGCCACGCGGCCGATTGGATGAACGCGTGGCCGTGGGAAAATCCCGATCAGTACGTGAAGCACTCGCCGATTTACTTCGCCGGGAACTTTAAGACGCCCACCTTGGTGCTGGCCGGAGATCCCGATCCACAATCCGATGAGTTGTATTTTGCGCTACGCGCGCGCCAGGTGGATTGCGCGCTGGTGCGGATCGCGGTCGATCAGAAACCCGGCACGTGGGTAGTGGAGTTGGAAGCGACGCTGGCGTGGCTGGAGCGGATGTAAGTATGACCGCCGGCGCTAAAAAACCGTCCCAGCTTCATCTCAGCCTCAAGCTATTCGTCACCACGGTTACGCTCGAAGCCGCCATCGCGCCCGCGGCCAGCATGGGCGAGAGCAGCCCCAGCGCGGCGATGGGGATTCCCACCGTGTTGTAGGCGAAGGCCCAGAAGAGGTTTTGGCGGATGATCCGCATGGTGCGGCGGGAAAGCTCGATGGCGTCGGCCACACCGTTGAGATTATCGCGCATCAGCGTGATGCCGCCGGCTTCCATGGCGGCGGCGGTGCCGGAACCCATGGCGATGCCGAGATCGGCCTGCGCCAGCGCGGGCGCATCGTTGATGCCGTCGCCCACCATGGCGACGCGGTGGCCGCCGCCCTGCAACTTTTTCACTTCGGCCATTTTTTGATCGGGCATCACTTCGGCGAGAAAGTGCTCGATGCCGGCTTGGCGCGCGATGGCGCTGGCGGTCGAGCGGTTGTCGCCGGTGATCATCCAGACCTCGAGGTTCATGGCGCGCAGGCGGCGCACGGCTTCGGCGGCTTC
>JBEKQS010000208.1:0-9626 GCA_049519475.1 Bryobacteraceae bacterium
ACCGGCACTTGCGCCGGAGCGTTCTTCTGCGGCGCCGTTTCCAGGACCGACGTGCCCAGTCCCGCGTTGCGCGTCGCCAGGATGGACAACGAAAGCGACGTCACCATAAACAACACGGCCGATATCGTGGTCGCCTTCGAAAGCAGAGTCGCCGAGCCACGCGGCCCGAAGGCCGTCTGGGAACCCATGCCGCCGAATGCGCCCGCCAGGTCCGCCGCCTTTCCGCTCTGCAGCAATACTACGATGATCAGAAAGATACAGACCACGACGTGGACAAACATCACCAGGAAATACATATGCGTCCTTTCAGTATAGGAAACTGGAGATCCCCCGGTCAAACCGGCCGTGCCGCACCTGCCTTACCTTCGCGCGCGTATCGCAGGAACAACTCCATCCCTTCATAGTCGCGCGGACCCAGTTCGTGCACGATGTGGTTGGTGAGGTACTCCCGCACCAGGGGAGCGGAGAACCCGCGGCGCGGGGACTCCGCAGCCACAATTTCCTCGATTCGCGCGCGGCCATACCGGCACGATTCCCGAAACGCCTCGGCCACCGGCGGGGTGACCGATGCGCGCCGGCCGGCCCAAACCGCGAACACCATCGGCAACCCGGTCATCTCGACCCACTCGGCGCCCAGATCGTAAACGCAATAAGGCAGACATTTCGGTTCGATCCGCAAAGCCGGGTCGCCGATAATCAGAGCCGCGTCCGCTACTCTCAACATGGCCTGCAGATCGGGGGCGTGGGCTGTCATGACAGGCTCAGCCCCGTACCGCTGTTTCAGGATTATGCGTGCCAGCTGGACGGACGTCCGAGAGCTGCTGTCCACTGCCAGAGTGCGGATTTCGCCGGCTGCCCGCGACGATACCAGCAGGATGCTGAGTACCGCCCCATGGCAGGCGATCCCGACGCCTGGGATAACCTCTAAGTCCTGCCGTGTCAATTCGAAAGACGGGACGATACCGATATCCGCGGCTCCCGACGCCAACTGCTCGGCGCAGCCCGAGGGCACCCGGAAATCCAGCTCGAACATTCCCTTCTGGGGGCCATGCAGCATCCCCCACACCAACGTGGTGGTGTTCAAGAAGCTCACCGCACAAACCCTTGGCCTGATGGTAGGTGTTTCTTGGGGCAATCCTCAGTGTAACAAAACGCCGGTTCAACCCTAATGGCGCGGGACAGACAGTACCGAACATACTTGCATGCAGCCCCTGGTCTGGTATCCTCTTAGAGAGCGCACTCCGCGTCCGCGCCTTCCTGGTGGAAACTTCATGACTAAAAGGTACATTTCTGTCCTCACTTTGGCCTTTGCCGGCGCCGTTACCGCGTTTGCGCAGATTACTCTGAACTCGGTCCCCTCGCGATCAATCGGATCTCCTGCGTTAAACATCACTAGCACCAATCCCAATTTGGTGGAAGGCCGCGAATTCTACTCCCCCCAAAGCGTGGCTGTCGACACCTCGGTATCGCCACCCATAATCTACGTCAGCGACACCGGCAACAACCGCGTGCTGGCGTGGAAAAACGCCAACAGCTTCCAGAGCGGCCAGTTTGCCGATCTGCAGATCGGCCAGCCCGACCTCCTCACCACTTTCCCGGCCGGGCCCGGAACGCCATACTCCACCGGCCTGAACCAGCCCACCGGCATTGCCGTGTACAAGGGCGATCTGTATGTTGCCGACAGCGGCAACAACCGCGTGCTGCGCTACCCGAATCCGTTCAATCAAGTCACGCAACAGAAGAAACAGTTCCCCGTGCCCGACCTGTGGATCGGCCAGGCCACCCTCAACACGCGGAGCGCCAACTATAACGGCCAAGCTACACCCAACGCCCAAGGCATCTATCTGACGAACGGCTCCAGCGTTCTGCTCCAGTCCTCGATTGCCTTCGATAGCTCGGGGGACCTGTGGATGACCGACGCCGGCAACCTGCGCGTGCTGCGATTCAAAGCCGCCGATGTGGCGGCCGGCGGCGGCGGTCTGACGGCCGATCTCGAACTCGGCCAGAACGATTTCGTGTCCCTGCAAACCCAGTTGAACAACGGCAACCCCACCGCTCCACTGATCACCAACCAATTCTTCCTGCCCGACGGGCTGAATTTCGATCCCAGCAGCGGTAACTTGTTCGTGACCGATTTGAATCTAAGTGGCCTCGGCCGCGTGTTGGTCTTCACCCCGCCCTTCAGCACCAACGAGTCGGCGAGCCGCATCATGGGAGTCTTTCCAACCACCTTCGTTCCTCCCACTGATCCGACCGCGGCCCAGACCCTGATTGACAATACATACATGGTGGCCCCTGAAGCCGTTTTCTTCCTGACCGGTAGCACACCAGCGGTGGGAGTGGTGGATTCCGGCAGCAGCCGGATCCTGCTGTTCGATGTCTACGCCAACTGGCCCACCGGTGGGAATCCGCCGCAAGCGAAGTCCATTTATGGGCAGCCGAACGCCACCTGCCCGGTACAACAAACCGGTTTGCCCGCTTACGCTTTGTGCCGAGTCGCCAACAACGGCCTTCCCAGGCCTGCCGCCAGCACGCTGGCTATTCCCGGCGGTGTGTTCGCTACCAGCACCGATTTGTTCGTGGCGGACAGCGCCAACAATCGCGTCCTCGATCTTCCGGTATCGGGCAATACGCTCGGCTCCGCCACCCGCGTCCTCGGTCAGGACCGCTTCGACACCAACTCCATCAACCTGATTGAAGGCCGGGAATTCCAGTTTGGCAACGTCGTCGGAACCGACTCCGCCATAGCCATCGACGCCACTGGAAGCGTCCCGCACTTGTACGTCTCCGATCCGGGAAACGACCGGGTCCTGGGGTTCAAGGATGTGCGCAGCCTCAAACCCGGCGCGAAGGCCGATATTGTCCTCGGCCAGCCGGACATGCAAACCGCGCTGGTCAACTACCCGGCGAACGACGGCACCAAACCCAACTCATCGAGCCTCTACCGCCCCATCGGCCTGCTGGTGGATTCACATGGCAATTTGTACGTGGCCGATTCGCTCAACGGCCGGGTTCTGCGCTTCCCCGCTCCGTTCGCCTACACCGGCACGACGAATCCCGAACCGGCCGACCTAGTGCTCGGCCAGCAGAACTTCACCACCAAGATCACCGACGCAACTTCCAGCACCATGCTCGCACCCTATGGCCTGGCATTCACTCCAGCCTGCAACCCCTCCCAGACGGCGCCATGCCTGCCCAATGGCCTGGTGGTCTCCGATGAGGGCGATAACCGCGTGCTGTACATTCCCATGACCAACGGCACCTTCACGGCCGGCAACGATAACGGCAAGGCCGCCACCATTGTCTTCGGTCAACAAAGCTTCAACGCCACGGTCTCCGGCAGCCTTCTCACCAGCATGAACGGCCCGCATGGTGTTTCCTGCGACTCCGACGGCAATGTGTATGTAGCCGATAGCGGCAACAACCGGATCCTGATCTTCAACGATCCGCACTCGAGCAGCACCCAGTCCGGCGAGGCTGCGGCCACCTTCATTGGCGGCCTGAATGACCCACAGAGCGTTTTCGCCAACCCCCAGACCGGCGAAATCTGGGTAGCCAACAGCAACGGCGGCAATCTCGTGCGCTACGCCAGTCTCACTGCCGTGCAACTGGGCAGCGCACCCCTTTTAAGTTTTCCGGAGGTTTCCAGCTACAACGGCGGCAATATCGGTTTGCTCCCATTGGCGGTGGCTCAGGATCAATACGGCGCTCTCTATGTCGCCGACAACGCCAACCGCGTGGCGTTCTACTACCCGGGCTTGAACGCCTGCAACGGCGCGACTTTCATGGCCGCATTTGCATCCGTAGCGCCCAATCTGTGCGCGCCTTTTGACACTTCGAAAGGGGCCACACTGAGTGCGCACCCGCTGGCGCCCGGAGTCTTGGGGACTCTCTTCCCCTGCGCCAATTGCGCCGGCGACCAATTCAGCGACCAGACCGCTGCGTTCAATGGCACGTACCCCATGCAGACAAGCTTGAACGACACCCAGGTGACCGTCGATGGCGTTCCCGCACCGCTGTATTACGTTGGCGCCCCCATCCCGCCCGCCCATCCGTCCGGCCAGATCAACTTCGTGGTGCCCAATAGCGCGCGCACCGTCGGCAACGCCGATGTCGAAGTCGTCCGGGTGTCCACGGGGCAAGTTCTGGGCGCCACACTGGTGCCCATGGCAGCCGCATCGCCGGGCATCCTGGTTAACCAAAATCCCACGGGGACCTACCGCGGCTCCGCCGTGCTCAACCAGGACAACACCGTCAACAGCCCCAGCAATCCGGCGGCCCGCGGCTCGTATATCTCGATCTACGCCACCGGCCAGGGATACGTTCCCGGCGCCCCGTCGGACGGAAGTTCACCCGGCGCGCTCCCATCGCCCGCAACGCTCACGGTGTTCATCAACTCGATTGACGTCAACGGGTACGGCGAAGCAGGCCAGCACATCCAATATTCCGGACTGGACCAGTATCCCGGCATCTGGCAGATCAATGTGCTCATTCCCCAAGGCGTCGCGCCGAGCAGCCAGACGCCCCTGACCGGCAGCGCGACTTTGCTCAATATCATCGTGAACGGCACCGCCAACATCGACCTCGGCCTGGGTTGGGATACCGTCATTTGGGTGAAGTAGGACGAGCCATCCCGGCCTGTCTTCTCGCCTCACAAGTGTGGCTTGACCGATTGCGAACGCGTTCGGCAAATCGGAATAACAGGCCGGGCGGCCTGTCGCACATTCAGACCGCCGGCGGGCGTTCCCGCGCGGGGACCTCGCCGGCGCGTTCCCGCTTCATTCCGTACATTTTCTGGTCGGCTTCGTCCAGCGCTTCGCGCAAAACGCGTTGGCGCGCCTCGGCGGTTCCCCAACTGAATCGGATGGGCAACACGCCGTGGCCGCGGACGCGGAAATCGCGCAGCCGGGCTTCGATGTCCGCCATGCGTTTCTGGGCCACTTCCGACAGTTGATTGTGGAACAGGATTACGAACTCGTCTCCGCCCCAGCGGAAGGCCTCGTCCTGGTGGCGGATGGAAGCCTGCAGCAGGTTGCCGATGTTGCGCAGAATCTCGTCGCCCACCAGGTGGCCATGGCGGTCGTTGATATCCTTGAAGTTGTCCATGTCGCACACCGCGACGACGCCTTCGAACGCGCCGGGCTGTTCCACGCGCCGCGCCAGCGCGGCCTGGTTCAGCAGCCCCGTCAGATAGTCCAGGTCGATGCTCTGCAGGTTCTCGCGCCGCAGGTGATCCACTTCCGCGGCCAGATCCTGAATGCGGTCGATCTGGTTTTCATTCCACATCGCCATGGCCGCGAACGCCAGCACGCAGTGCAGCGTGAAATCGACGTAGGTCTCGTGTTGCAGGTAGCGGGCCCATTGCGGCGCGCTGCCGGTGTGGTAGAGGTAGAAGAAAATCACCGCGGTTTCCAGAAACGCCGCCGCCAGCACCAGCAGCGAGAACCGGAAAACCCTGGCGCCCAGGCCGGCGTTCTTGCGCAACGACACGAAATTGTAGATGTACACGCCGCTCAGCACCAGGGCGTGCGATGCGTGGTAACCTTCCAGCCGCGAATTCCACCCGAACGCATACACCAGCGCCACGAAGATGGGCAGAATGGAAATGAGCCGCAGCACCGTGCGCCAGTCCTGAAACCCCGAGGCAAAGCCGGCGCGCGCCGCCGCGATCAGTACGATGGCGAATGCGAACTCGAACACCGCATAAGGCGCCAGCCACCCGAAGTGGCCGGTGTGCAGCAACTCGAATCCGAAGAAGGCCGCCAGAAGCCGGAGCAGCCACGCCACTGCCCACAGTCCGAAATACACCACGCGCGATTGCTTATAGAGGAAGAAAAAAACGCCACCGAACAACAACGCGCCGATTTCCTGGATGTAAAACGCCGTTATATCCGGAAGCGGGCTCGACGGGTTCATGGCTTCAATCTCCGTCGATCGCGTGCCGCCGGATGGCGCGCGCCTTGCCGGTGGTCTCGTCCACGTCCACGATCACCGCGTGCAGTTCCACGCCCTTCCTGGCCGCTTCCATGCGGACCGGCAGCGCCGTGAGAAAACGTTGCAGGATGACATCGGTCTCGACCCCGATCACCGAATCGTACGGCCCGGTCATGCCGCAATCCGTCTGGTAGGCCGTGCCGCCGGCGAGGATGCGGGTATCGGCCGTGGGCACGTGCGTATGCGTTCCCACCACCGCCGAGACGCGTCCGTCCAGATAGCGGCCCAGCGCGATTTTCTCGCTGGTCACTTCCGCGTGGAAGTCCACGAACTTCACCTTCACCGCCGCGTCCAGCGCGCCCAGGATTTCATCCGCCTTGCGGAACGGGCAATCCGTGGCAGGCATGTAGGTGCGCCCTTGCAGGTTGATGACCGCGCAATCCACGCCGTTTCGCGCGCGCCGCACCACCACCCCGCTGCCCGGCGAACCCGCGTAATTGGCCGGGCGGAGCAGGCGCGGCTGGCGCGCGAAATAATCGTACAACTCGCGCTTGTCCCAGACATGGTTGCCCGACGTCAGCACATCCAGGCCCAGCGCCAGCAGTTCTTCGGCGATGGCCGGGGTGATGCCGAATCCGCCAGCCGCATTCTCCGCGTTGGCGATCGCCAGGTCGATGCGGTTGGTCTCGATGATATCCTGCACATGGTCGGCCACGATGCGCCGGCCGGGAGACGCGAAGATATCTCCGATGAATAAAATGTTCATCCCTAGGATTCAAAGTTAGCACGGGTGGCGGGGGCGGTCGGGCCTGCGTTCTTGGCAGGTGCGCAACACGGGCCTGGACGCCGGGCAGAAGCCCGGCGGCAGGCTGAAAGCCTGACCCCACAAGCACACGGCCGCCGCCGCATGTCTGATACTGTCAAGAAGATGTCCGCGAAACACCGTCATTACGTCCACGTCCGCCGCGTCGATGAGTGCTCCACCCTCGACGACATCTTCACTCACTGCCTGCCGTCCTTCGGTGGCGCCTTCCTGCGCCGCATCTACCAGATCCTGGACCGTGCCATCGGCATGGGCTGCCCGCTCACCCTGGCCGTCTCTGGCCCCGTCACGGTCTCCGGCCAGCACCACACCTGGCTCATCCCGCTGCTCGAAACCGGCTGGGTGGCTTATCTCAGCACGACCGACGCGGTTTGCTACCACGACGGCCACCGCAGCCTGGACGCCTACAAGAGCGGCCCCATCCACGAAGTTCCCATCTTCACCGACGACGCCGCGCTGCGCGACGAAGGCACCATCCGCGTCACCGACATGGCCTTCGACGAAGGCGTGCTGCTGGACCAGGACCGCTTCGTGACCGCCGTCCTGGCTCTTCCCGAGTTCCAGCGCAAGATGGCCGGCACGGAATTGCGCTTTCTGCTCGGCAAATATTACGCCGCCCAGGAGCGGCAGAACGGCGTGACCGGCGGCCTGCTTTCGGCGTGCTATCGCGCCGCCATCCCCATTTTCGTGGGCGCGCCCGGCGATGGCAGCGTCTTTCTCAATTCCATGAAGCTGTGGGCCATGCGGCAGGCCGGCCTGATCCCCGCTTACGCCTTCGATCTGGACCTTCACGCCGAAGTTTTTGAAGCCTGCGCCTACCACCGTTGGGGGCTGTTCGACAACTCCGTGCACGCTCTCGGCACGCTCATCCTGGGCGGCGGCGTTCCCAAGAATTACAACCTGCAGCCCGAGCCGGCCCTCGGCCAGGTGCTGGGCCTGCCCAACGTACGCGGCTATCAATTCGACGTGCAGATTGTCACGGCGCCCGTCACCGATGGCTCGCTCTCCTCCTGCCCTCCGGCCGAGGCCGTCACCTGGGGCAAGGTGGATAAGGACACCTACCTGCAAACCACCGAGAGCATGCAGTCGGATTACTCCATCGTGATGCCGTTCCTGATCAAGGCGCTGCTCGATAACCGCGCGCGCTACCGGCAAATGGTGAGTGAGGAAGGCGAGGAAGCCGTCTTCGCCCGCGAACCCAAAGCCCGCGGCTACTTGCGCCCGCGCGAAGGGTATCGGCTCTACGACCAGCGTGAGGAACTGTGCCGGCGACTGACGGAGGATGTGCGCAACAACCGCGAGTGGCTGCTGGAGAGCCTGGCGTATCCGCTGGCGGCGGGGTAGCTAAGACCAACTGGTACCGCCGGCGGTCTTGCCGCCGGTGTCTTTTGCGCGCTTGACCATCGCCTGGCCTATCCACTCGCGGCGCGCTGACGGAAGTTTTTCTTTAGCTAACCATCTGGGCTAAGGTAGAAAAATGGCGCAGTTCACCGTCCACGAAGCCAAGTCAAACCTGTCGCGCCTGCTTGCGTTGGTGGAGCGGGGCGAAGAGGTCACGATTATGCGCGACGGCAAGCCGGTTGCCGATTTAGTGCGGCACCGGCGGAAATCCGGACTCCGGAAACTCGGTGCGCTGGCCGGCACCATCCCCCCGCCCGAAGGCTGGGATGCGCCGATGACGGATGAGCAGGCTGACCGGTTCCTGGAAGGTAAGTAGCCCAAGTCAAACTCTGATCGTCAAGCGCCGATCGGCGTGGAACAAGAGAGATCTCCTTACAGCCTGTCTTTCAAGATGCGCTTCACATTCCGCTTCGCGTGCAGTACGGCAAGAATCTGAACCGGCTCGGATAAACGGTAGACCACCATGAACTGGTAGAGCGTGTAGAAAAGCACGTCTGACCTCGTCAAGTCGGGGCGCCGGTGTCCCATCCCGGGGGTTTTCGCCAAGCCCGCAAACGCGTCCAGCAGTTCCGTTTCAACGCGGTCAGCGGCTGCCAGGCCAGCTTCCTTCAGCAGATAACGCCATATATTGTAAGTATCGTCCTCAGCCTCGGGGGCAACAAGAAATGCGCTCATGAGCGCTTTTGTTGTGCTAGCCAGGCCGCCTTCCGTTTATCGAGCCGGCCGCGCAGTTCCTCGCCGGGGATGCCCTCACCGCGATCAAGCTGCGCGGTGGCCCGTTCGATTTTCCGATTGATGGCGTCTTTGTTTCGCGAGAGCCATTGGTCTTCAGAACGGAGCACTTCCAAAGCCCTCTCAATCACTTCATCCGGGCTGTGATACGCGCCGGATTGAATCGCCTGAGTGATTGCCCTCTCATGCTCCGGTCGCAGGGTGATCGCCATAAACGCCTCTTCTTTGTATTGTCGCAGCTTCCGCGCACCAATTGGCTGGACGCCGGGGATTCAGGTCATATCTGGTAGAATTCCGTGTGATGTCACAACTCTTTGAGCGCAAGCCCATCGCAGCGTTGATTTCGGAGACCGAAGGCTCCGGTGGGCTCAAGCGAAGCCTCCGCGCCGGCGACCTCATCATGCTCGCCATCGGCGCCGTGATCGGCGCCGGCATATTCGGGGCGATCGGCACCGCGGCGGCCGGTCAACTGGGGCCCAATGGTGAGGTGATCCGCATGGGCGCCGGGCCGGCGCTGGTGTTTTCTTTTCTCCTCCTGGGGGGGGCTTGTGCGCTGGCCGGCCTTTGCTATGCCGAATTGGCGTCCATGATTCCTCAAGCCGGCAGCGCTTATGCTTACTCCTACGCCACGCTGGGCGAACTGATCGCCTGGATCATCGGCTGGGATCTCATTCTCGAGTACGCCGTCGGCAACGTCGCCGTGGCCATCTCCTGGGGCGATTACTTCAGCACCTTG
>JBEKQS010000209.1:0-10871 GCA_049519475.1 Bryobacteraceae bacterium
GGGAAAAAGGTCAGGTTGAAACCCAGGAAGATGATGAGCGCGGAGAGCTTGGCCCAACCCTCCGGATACATGCGGCCGGTGATTTTAGGCCACCAGTAATGCAGGCCGCCCAGGTAGGCCATGATGGTCCCGCCCACCATGATGTAGTGGAAATGGGCCACCACGAAGTAAGTGTCGGTAACATGCACGTCGAAGCCCAGGGCCGCTACAAAGAGGCCAGTGAGTCCACCGATGGTGAAGAGGCCGATGAAGCCGAAAGCATAGAGCATGGGAGTGGCGAAGGAGATGGAGCCCTTGTACAGAGTGGCCGTCCAGTTGAATACCTTGATGGCCGAAGGGATGGCCACAAAGTAGCTCAGGAACGAAAAAACCAGCGCGGAGTATACCGATTCGGTGGCCACGAACAAGTGATGGCCCCAGACCAGAAAGCCGAGGACGGCGATGGCCATGCTGGCGTAGGCAATGAATACATAGCCGAAGGGCCGCTTGCGGGAGAAAACCGAGATCACCTCGCTGACCACTCCCATGGCCGGCAGGACCATGATGTAAACGGCGGGGTGCGAGTAGAACCAGAACATGTGCTGGAACAGGACCGGGTCGCCGCCCAGGGTCGGGTCGAAGATGCCGATGTGGAAGACGCGTTCGCAGAACAGGAGAATGATGGTCACCGCGAGGACCGGGGTGCCCAGCACCTGGATGAGGGCGGTGGCGTAGTGCGACCAGACGAAGAGCGGCAGACGCATCCAGGTCATGCCGGGGGCGCGCATGCGATGCACCGTCACGATGAAGTTCAGGCCGGTGAGAATGGACGAGAATCCGGAAATGAATATTCCCAGGGCGGTGGCGATCACCCAGGAATTCGAATAGGTGGTGCTGTAGGGGGTGTAGAAGGTCCAGCCGGTGTCCACGCCGCCGGCCAGCATGGCGAACAGCGAGAAGAGGCCGCCGACCACAAGCAGGTACCAGCTCAGCAGGTTGATGCGGGGGAAGGCCAGGTCGCGCGCGCCGATCATCATGGGCAGGAAAAAATTTCCCAGGGTGGCCGGGATCGCCGGGATCAGGAAGAAGAAGATCATGGCGACGCCGTGCATGGTGAAGAGCTTGTTGTAGGTCTCCGAGGAGACGAAGTTGCCCGTTGGCGTCAGCAGCTCGATGCGGATCATGGTGGCGAATGCGCCGCCCAGAAAGAAAAACAGAGTGACGGTGAACAGGTATAGGAGCCCGATCCGCTTGTGATCCCTGGTCAGGAGCCAGGACTTGATCCCGTAGGCGTTGTTCAGGTAGTTCTCGCGTTCTGGTACCGCTGCCGTAATCATAGTTACTTGCCCAAAGCCCCGCCGCCGCCGACCACCGGCTTCGGTCCGAGGGACTTGATGTATTCGATCAGTTGCAGCACGCCGTCTTCGGTAACCAGGCCCTGGAAGGTGGGCATCACCGGTAGGTAGCCGGCTACGATTTTCGCGGCCGGGTGGAGGATGGACTCCCGAATATAGGCTGCGTCGGCCACCACTTTGGCGCCATTGGCCAGTTGGACGGTCTTGCCGAAGAGGCCCTCCAGGCTGGGGCAACGGCCCGTGCCGTCGGCCTTGTGACAGTTGGAGCAGGCCAGGTTGGTGAAAAGTTTTTCACCGGATTCCGCGAGCGTTCCCTCGGGCGACCCGCCGCTTAGCCAGCGCTGGTAATCCTGCGGCTCCATGACATAGACCCACCCGATCATTCCCGAATGGCGCGTGCCGCAGAACTCCGCGCAGAACAGATGATACTTGCCCGGCTTGGTGGGCTGGAACCAGATGGTGGAGTACTTACCCGGCACCACATCCTGTTTGACGCGGAAAGCCGGCACATAGAAGCTGTGGATCACGTCTTCCGACGCCATGGTGAGCCTGACCGCGCGGCCCAGCGGGATGTGCAGCTCGTTGATTTCGCGCTGCCCTTCCATGTGCTCGATCTTCCACATCCACTGCTTGGCGACCACGTAGAGCGGCATGGCGTTATCGGGCGGACGGCTCTCGTGGAAGAATACGCTGGCGCCCCAGGTGAACATCACCATGGTGATGCCGAAGGGGATCACCGACCAGACGATCTCGAGCGCCAATCCGCCATGTTGGACATGTGGCAGCTCCCCATCGGAGCGCCGGCGATAGCGAATGGCCAGGTAGAAGATGCTGCAGAAGATCAGCACCGTGAAGAAGACCGCCACGGCCAACAGAAAGTACGTCAGATGATCCACGTCGGGCGCGAACGTGGATGCCTGCTCCGGAAATAGTGGAAATTTACCCATGGTGAACAATGGGGCGCGCCTTTTCGCGCCGTACAACAATCCAGAGAAATGCTCCGCACACCAGCACGAAGCCGGCGCCCGAAACCCGCACAATCCGCATTACCAGGGCGCCATACTTGCCGGTGGACGGATCGTAGTGATAGCAGAAGAGCAGAATTTGATCGACGGGACTGCCGATCTTGTTTTGCGAAGCCTCGACCAGCCCCAGGCGGATGTCGCGCGGCGCGTATTCGAGGCCGTAAAAATAGCGCGATAGATGGCCGTCGGGAGTCAGGATCATGATGCCGCTGGCGTGCGCGAACTGCTGCGTCGCCGGATCGTACTTATAGTGGAAGCCCACGGCGTCGGTGAGCGCTTTGATGTTGGGCGGGTCGCCCACCAGGAAGTGCCAGCCGTTGGCGGTGTTGGGGCGGCCGTAGCGCTTGAGCAGCATCTGTTTCTTGGAGGCGGCGATATCGGGCGTGTCCTTGGGGTCGAAGCTGACGCTGACCACTTCGAAATCCTGACCGGGATTGAAGGAGACGGCCTTGAGACTGCTTTCCAGATCGTTCAGGATCTGGGTGCAAAGCATGGGGCACTCGTAATAGACCAGCGCCAGAATCACCGGCTTCTTGGCCTGAAAGTAAGTCGATAAAGGAACGGTGCGGCCGGCTTCGTCGCGGAACGTCAGGTTAAGGGGCACCTGAGTGTCGAGCTTCTGATCGATGCCCACGCCCTGGAGCGCGCCGGGCAGCGCCGGCCGCAAGTTGGAATCCTGCATGCTGTAAGACGGCTGCGCGGGAGCGGGTTGCCCCGGCTGCGCGGAAGCGGCGCAGGCGGCCGCGATCAGAATAAAGCAGCCCTTGATTTTTCTCATTTTCCTTCTCCAGCCAACGGCCCGCCGGGCGGTTGCATCTTAGGTCCCAACCCGCTTTCGGTGGGCACGCTGACATTGTCAATGCCCCGAAGCGGCACTTCCGCGCGGACCGGAAGACCGCGCTGGACAACCATGTCCATGGCGCGCGCGATGGGAATCCGCACCACGCCCTTCTGCGCATCCACCCAGCCGTAACTGGTCAGCACCTGCTCTTCGGCGGCGCGGATGGCTTTTAGATCCGGGATCGGGGTGGTCTGCAACTGCGGTTGCGGGAATACTCTGGCCGGGTCCACGCTCCTGGCCTGGCCGCCGCCCTGCCATTGGAAATATTTGAAGACGCCCACCAGCAGGACCATCGACAGCACGGTCATAATGACCAGCGCGACGGCGAACTTGCCCACGGCCATCACATTGACATCGGTCTCTTCGAAGCCCGCGGGCCGCTTTTTATTCTCTTCCATGTTCCAGGACCTCCTCCAGGTGAGGTTGATTGGGCGGCAGCAACGGCCGCTTCTCCAACTGGTAAAGGAAGTAAGCCAGCCAGATGCCGATCAGACCCATGGGCGCGGTGAAGTCCATCCAGCTCAGGCCGAAGGATTCTTTTCGGAAATCGGGCGCGACCAGCCAGTAAAGATCCACCAGGCGCATGCAGAGGATGAACACGGCGATGCTGGCGAGCAGTTTGAAATTGCGTTTCAGGTCGCGCGAGAGAAGCAGGCTGAAGGGCAGCGCGAAATGGCCGATGACCAGCGCCAGCGCCACGTATTGCCAGCCGTGGTTGAGGCGCGCGATGTACCAGGGAATTTCCTCGGGCAGGTTGCCGGCC
Source organism: Bryobacteraceae bacterium (assembly GCA_049519475.1). Lineage (GTDB taxonomy): Bacteria > Acidobacteriota > Terriglobia > Bryobacterales > Bryobacteraceae > PALSA-129. The sequence continues at coordinate 3,964 of JBEKQS010000209.1, forward strand.
CAGATGATGAGGAACTGGGAGAACGAAAAATAGGCCCACACCATCACCAGCGCCAGCAGGAATTTTCCCAGGTCGTGCAGGTGGCGCGCGGTGAGGATCTCCGACATCGGGCGGCGGTAGTAAAGCAGCACCATCAAAGCGATCAGGAAAGCCATCGAAGTCAGCCCCTGGCTCGCCATGAACAGCAGACCGAACATGGTGGAGAACCACTGCGGATGGAGCGAGAGCACCCAGTCGATCGACATGAACGTAACGCTCAGGCCCCAGAAGATCAGCCCCGGTCCGGAGATGGCGCTCATCTTGCCATGCACGGCGGCGTGGCCCTCGGCGTCTTCGCGCGCGGAGCAGCGGTTCAAATACCAGCCGAAGAACCACCAGCCCGCGAAATAGATGGCCGCGCGAATGAGGAAGAACGGAACGTTGAGATAGGGTTGCTTGTGGCGGAGCGCTTCATCCGCCGCCACCATGGCGGGATGCGCCCACTCATAAAGGTTGGGAATGCCGATCAGGATGGGCACGAACATCAGCGCGACCAGCGGAATCGTGCGCGCGGCGGCCTCGCAGGGGCGGCGGATGATGACGCCCCACGCGCCGCCGGTGACGTACTGCAGCATCAGCCACGCGAGCGGCCCGACGGCCAGGGCCACTACGAACAGGTAAGCCCAGAGATAGGAGCGGTAGAACTGGAATGGAGAAATCAGGAGTCCGGCGCCGCAGGCCAGCGCGCCAAAGATACCGATTGCGAGAGAGCGCGTGCGCCACTTCTTGAGATCGGCGCGGAGTTCGGGGGAAACCTGGAAGTCCAGGCCCTGGGCGGTCATTGCGCGCCCCCCAGCTTGCCGCGGTCCTCGGCGGGCACGTCGTTGACGGAAGCGTTCTCACTCAACTGCAAAGCACGCACGTAGGCCACAATCGCCCAGCGGTCGCGCACGGGAATCTGCGCGGCGTAATCCGGCATGGCGCCGAAGCCGTTGGTGATGACATCGAAAATGTAGCCGTTGGCAAGGCCCCGGATCTGATCGGTGTGATACGAGGGCGGATGCCGGTAGCCGCGCCGGACCACCATGCCGTCGCCGTTGCCGGTGCGGTCGTGGCAGGGGGAGCAGTAGACGTTGAAGCGTTCCTGGCCGCGGGCGACTACATCTTTGGTAACCGGGAAAGGGAACGTGTCCACCGGTTTGCCGTCGGCGCCTTTGCCGGTATAGAGCGCCAGGTCGTCATTCAAATGGCCGCGCGCCACGGTGCCCTCGATCAGCGGGCGCTCGGAGCGCCCATCGTCGAAAAAGCCGCTCGGGCGCAGCGGAATGAAGCGCGGTTGGTCGTGCATGTCCTGCCGGCAGCCGGTGAGCGTGATTGCGGCGAGGAGAAGGGCGGCCAGCTGGATGGCCGCGCCGACACGAACACCCGGCCGGGCTGCGCCCGGCTGCACCGATTGACAATCAGTGCGCAGGATACCATCCTGCCCCACATGCGGGCCGAAGGACGCTCCCTCACGGTCGCGGCTCGGATTGGAGTGCTTAGGGCGCAACTTCGGACACCTCTCTCGGCTCCAGAGTCTCCAGAAACTCGATGGTCCTGGCGCGGTCGAACAGCGGGTCGCGGGCTTCGATGCACAGGAAAAACCGGTTCCGCGACGCCAGCGCAAAGCGCGGCACGTTAAACGTGGGATGGTAGGGCATGGGCAATCCGCAGAGCGCCAGCATGCCCAACACGGCGGAAATGGCCGCCAACAGAATGGTGGTTTCGAAGGTGATGATGATATAGGACGGCCAGCTATGCAGGGGCCGGCCGGCGATGTTGATGGGGAAATAAATCACCGTGACGTAGTATTGCAGCAGGTATCCGGCGAGTCCGCCGACGATGCCGCCCAGCAGCACGATCAGCGGCAGCTTGTTGTGGTGCAGGTGGAGCGCATCGGTCAACTCCTCGATGGGGAACGGCGAGTAAGCATCCAGCTTGCGATAGCCTTTTTCGCGCGCCGCGCGCGCGGCCTCCACCAGCGCGGAGGGATTGTCGAACTCGGCCATCAGTCCGTAGATCGGCTTGATCAACTCTTCGCCTCCTCTTCCACTTTGGCCGAGGGAAGCAGCGTTCGTACTTCAAAGATGGAAATCATCGGCAGCAGGCGGATGAACAGGAAGAACAGGAACAGGAACAGGCCGATGGTGCCAATGTAGGTCAACCAATCCCAGCGGGTGGCCTGGAAGATGGACCACGACGAGGGAAGGAAATCCTGCGCCAGGCTGCTGACGATGATGACGTAGCGCTCGAGCCACATGCCGACGAGGACGATGATGGCCGAGATAAACAGCAGGACCGGCTTGCTGCGGACTTTCTTGAACCATAGCGCCTGTGGGGCCAGGATGTTGCACGCTATGAGCGACCAGTAGGAAACGGCATACGGCCCGGTCATGCGATGCCAGACCACGGCCTGCTCGTAAGTGTTGCCGCCGTACCAGGCGGAGAAGGTTTCCAGGATGTAGGCGTAGGCCACAATCAGACCGGTGGCCAGCATCACCTTGGCCGAATTATCCAGGTGGCGATCGGTGATGAGCCCTTGCAGGCCGTACACCGAGCGCAGCGGAATGGCCAGCGCCAGCACCATGGCGAAGCCCGAGTAAATGGCGCCCGCCACGAAGTAAGGCGGCAGGAAGGTGGTGTGCCAACCGGGGACGATGGCGATGGTGAAGTCGAAACTGACCACCGTGTGGACCGAGAGCACCAGCGGCGTGGCGAGGCCGGCCAACAGCAGCGTGGCTGTTTCGTAAACGCTCCAGTGCTTGGCGGAACCGCGCCAGCCCATGGCGAGAATGCCGTATGCGAAGCGCGCGACGCGGTTGTGCGTGCGGTCGCGCAGGGTGGCCAGGTCCGGCATCAGGCCCACGAACCAGAACATCAGCGAGACCGTGGCGTAGGTGGAAACCGCAAACACGTCCCACACCAGCGGGCTGCGGAAATTCGGCTGCACGCCCATGGTGTTGGGATACGGAAAGAGCCAGTAGGCCAGCCAGGGACGGCCCAGGTGCAACACCGGGAACATGCCGGCGCAGGCCACCGCGAACAGGGTCATGGCTTCGGCGAAGCGGTTGATGGAGTTGCGCCAACTCTGGTTGAGCAGCAGCAGGATGGCCGAAATCAGCGTGCCGGCGTGGCCGATTCCGATCCACCAGACGAAATTGGTGATGGCGAAGCCCCACATGACCGGCGTGCGCAATCCCCAAATGCCCGTGCCTTTAACGAAGAGCACTCCCACCGCCAGCAGGAAAAGCAGCAACAGCACCAGGCCGGCGCCGAAGCTGACGAACCAGAAGACCGGCGTGCGTTTAGTGAGCACCACCGAGGCGATCTGATCGGTGACCGTGCCGAAGGTGTAACCCGGCGCGATGTCCGTTTTCGGTTGGTGTACGTTGGGTTCGTCAGCCATCCGCCTTTAGCCCCCGATCTCCGGATTGGGATTCCTCAGTGTCGCCAGATAGGTGGTACGGGGCCGCGTGTTCAGCTCGGCCAGCAGCGCGTAGTTGCGCTCTTCGGCCTTCATTTTCGAAACCCGGCTGTTGGGATCGTTGATGTTGCCGAATATGATCGCCTCGGTGGGACAAGTAGCCTGGCAGGCCGTCTGGATCTCGCCGTCGGCTACTTTTCGATTCTGCTTCTCGGCGTCGATTTTGGCGGAGTTGATGCGCTGCACGCAGTACGTGCATTTTTCCATGACGCCGCGGCTGCGCACCGTCACATCGGGGTTGTGCAGCAGCTTGAGGCTGGGAGTTTCGTAATCGGAGTACAGATAGAAATTGAACCGGCGCACTTTGTAAGGACAGTTATTGGAACAGTAGCGGGTGCCCACGCAGCGGTTGTAGACCATGTCGTTGAGGCCTTCGGCGCTGTGGGTAGTGGCCTGCACGGGGCAGACCAGCTCGCACGGGGCGTCTTCGCATTGCATGCAGGGGACCGGCTGGTTGTAGATGGACGGGTCGTTGGGCTGGCCGTTGTAATAGGTGTCGACGCGGATCCAGTGCATGGCGCGCCCGTGGCGCACCTGGTCTTTGCCGACCACCGCGATATTGTTCTCGGCCTGGCAGGCGATCACGCAGGCGCTGCATCCGGTGCAGGAGTTGAGGTCGATGGCCATGCCCCAGGCGTAACCGGGATATGGGAATTCCGGATACATGGTCAATGCGCGCGGCGGCGCTTCCGCGCCTTCGTGCACGGAGGCCGGATTCTTGCGGTAATCCGCGATATCGCCTTTATGAATGATGTGGCGGCTGGCGTCCAGCACGTGATCCATCTGGGTGCTGGCGAAGGCGTAGGATCCGGAAATCTTGTGGACGTCCATGCCAAGGCCCTGCCACAGGGCGGAGGCGGTGCGCAGGCCGTAGGGGTTAAAGCCCACACCGGTGCCGGCGCGGCCGGCGCGCGTGCGGCCATAGCCGAGGTGCAAGGTGACAGCCTGATCCACGTGGCCGGGCTGGACCCAGACCGGAGCGCGCAGCTTGCGTCCCTGGTAGGTGAGCTCCAGCATGCTGCCGTTTTCGACGCCCAGCCGATGCGCATCGCCCGGGCTGATAATGGCGGCATTGTCCCAGGTCAGTTTGGTGATAGGCTTAGGCAATTCCTGCAGCCAGCCGCTGTTGGCGAAGCGGCCATCGTAGATAGTGGGGTCGGGACGGAAGATCACTTCCATCTTGCCGCCCATTTTCTTGTCGCGATGCTTTTCGGAGATGGCTTCGCCGTGGATGGACGCGGTCCTGGTGGGGAGGGCCGTCGACTCCACCACGCCGTCGTGCACCGCACGGCGCCACCAGGCTTCGAATTCCGCGCCTTTGTGCTGGGCCGCCCAATAACCCTTGACGATCTGGTAGGCGCTGATATCGGGCGAGCCGGTGAGGGTTTGCAGAATCTGGTAGGCGGAGCGGCCGCCGTAAAGCGGCTGGATGAGCGGCTGCTGGATGGTGACCGTGCCGTCGAAGGCGCGGGCGTCGCCCCAGGTTTCCAGGTAGTGCGTTTCGGGCAGGAGCCACTGGCAGACCGCCGAGGTTTCGTTTTCGTACTGGCTGAGGTGCGCGCGCAGCGTGGCTTTTTGCATGCGGTCGCGCATCCCGAGTTCGACCGGGGCATTGAAGACGGGGTTGCCGCCCAGCACCAGGAGCAGGTCGACCGCGCCCGAGTCCAGATCCTTCGCCAGGTCCTGCAAGGATGCGACCTGGTCCACCGGATTGGCCTCGATGGGGTCGGTGTAGAAGACCGTTTTGCCGACGTTGCCCAGGAAGTCGTTGATGACGTGGGCGAGCGCGTGCACGATGGGCGGCTGGCACTCGCCGGCGATCACCAGGCTGGCGCCCCGGTTGTGCATCAGGTCATCGGCCACCGGACCGGACCAGGCGTTGATGTCGCCGTTGTCGCTCTGCTTCGCGCCGGCGCCCACGCGGAGGTTCACGGCGACGGCCCAGGCGAAGTCCTCGATATCGCCGGCGCGCAGGGGCAAGCGGTGATCGGCCTTGGCGCCGGTGGGCGTGGGCATCGGCTCGACGACGTACAGGCGGTTCATGGGCGCCCCGGATTCGGTGACGCGGCGGCGCTTGGAAAACTGGCGCGCATAGCGCAGGCTGGCGGCGCCGGATGCCAGGAAATCGGAATCGAGCGAGACCACCACGTTGGCCGGACCGGCCGGTTCCCACTGGTGCCACTTGGCCGCGGGATACAGCTTTTGAATAGAGCGAATCTGGTCGGCCAGGGTAGGCGAAGTGACGGTTTCGGTGAGGATGCGGATGCCCGCGCCGTTTTTGGCCTTCTGCGCCGCCAGCATTTCCAAAAGAACGCCCATGAAATTGTCCCAGGCGCGGATCTCGCCCTGGAAGGTGACCGCCTGGGCGCGGTCCGGATCGTAGAGCTGGAGCACCGAAGCCTGCGAGAAGATGTCGCACGCGCCCAGTGTGGAGGGGTGTTCGGGATTGCCTTCGATCTTGGTGGGGCGGCCTTCGTGGCTCTCGGCCAGCACGCCCTGCGCCACGCCGTTCAAAGTAGTGGCAGTAGCGTAGAACAGCGGCCGGCCGGGGATGAGTTCTTCCGGCTGCCTCACGTAGGGCATGATGTGTTCGGTGGGTTGGCGGGTGCAGGCGGTCAAGCCGGCCAGCGCCAGCGACGCGCCCATGAGCTTCAGGAAGTTGCGGCGCCCTTCGACGCCGTCCTCGTCTTCGGCCCAGCCGATGGCCTGCCGCGGGAATTCGCGCTCCACCAGGTCCTGAAATTCCGGCGTGGAGGCGAGTTCCTCGAGATTGCGCCAGTATTCGCGGCCGCCCGCGCTTTCGAGGCGCGCTCGCACGGAGGCGAGCGAAAGTTGATTTTCTGATTCGTTCATCGATGGCACGTGGAACAGCTTGTGAGCAGCCGCGCGTCCTGAATGTTGTATTCGTGGACCAGGCGCCGCCCGATTTCTTCCTGATCGCCGGCCGGCTGGTAACCCATGGTGGTGATGAACTCGCGCGGCCGCACAAATTTTTCGGGATGGCGGTGGCAGTTCAGGCACCACTCCATTTGCAGCGAGTTTTCCTGCCAGGTGAGCGGCATCTGATCCACCCGCCCGTGGCAGCTCTCGCACCCCACCCCTTTATTGATATGAATGCTGTGGTTGAAATAGACGAAGTCGGGCAGATCGTTCACGCGGACCCAGTCGAGCGATTTGTTCTCTCGGAAGCTGGCTCGCACCGGTTCCAGGGTCGGGCTGGTGAGCCAGATCTGCGAATGGCAGTTCATGCACGTTTTGGTGGGCGGGATGTTGGCGAAGCTGGAAGTTTCGACAGTGGTGTGGCAGTATCGGCAGTCCAGGCCGATTCCGCCCACGTGGTGCGCGTGGCTGAAGGGCACGGGTTGTTCGCGCGGTTGCTCGGCGCGGGTGTTGTAAGTGGAGCGGT
>JBEKQS010000210.1:0-9609 GCA_049519475.1 Bryobacteraceae bacterium
TTCATAATAACGCGCACCGCAGCCATAAACGCGCGGTGGCGTCGATGGTCGGGCATTTGGGAACTAAGGGGACGTATTTCTCCTCTTGACGTGCGACTTCCAGATCGGCGTCGGCTTTCTCGATCCATTCCCGAAGCAACGGCTCGGCTGCCGGATCAAGCGGCTGCATAGATCACACGCCCGTACTTGTTGGCCGGATAGGCAATGCCCCCAATCACCCGTTTGGTCCGTTCGAAACGCTCTGTCCGCATCACAATGATGTCCACCGGGTAGCCGATGTTTCCAACCGCATCGCGGATCTCCACGCTCCGCTCGCGCGTGTTGGCCGGAGATGGCTCAACCACCAGCAAATCAATGTCGCTGTCCTTCGTCATATGCCCCGTGGCCGCGGAGCCAAACAGAATGATTTTGTCGGGTTGCGCCACCGAAAGAACCCGGTGCACAATCTCGTCCACTAATGTTTCGTCGACGCCCATCCGGTCCCATAATACGCGATAGTGGCCGGGGTTGCACTCGGCATCGAAAAGACCTGGTTCATCAGCGTTGATCGGCTCAATATGTATGATGGTGTCGGCCTACCGCGCGATCAGCCGCACCTGCCCCAGTATCCCCGACGGGAGCGACTGCAGGTTGTTCATGTCCTGCGCCTGGAAGCGTTCGCCATACTTGGCGTTCAGGGCTTTGTAATCGGGCAGCGGGCCTTTGGCCAGTTCGTTGATGGCCAGGTTGGCGACGGTGATGCGGATGGTGTTCGCACCGGCGTGGAGCAAGGCGCCAATCTCGAGTTCATAGGGCGGACGCCAGACGGAGCCGGTGCGCTTGCCATTGACGAAAATGACGGCGGCTTCGCGAACCGGACTCTCCAGCATGGCGCGCATGCCGGAGCCGGAACGGCGCTCCTGCGTGGTGACGGGGGTGCCTTCGCCAAAATTCAAATAAAGGGCGCGGTGCGAAGCCAGCATGGACTGCGGAACGGTGACCGTGGTGTCGTAAGTCTTTTGCCCGGAGAAATTGACCCAGGAGGCGGCGTCATTCCAGGGGCCGGTGACCTCGATGGGTGCGGGGATGGGAGCAGTGGGCGCGGCGGCGGACGGGGTGCGGTCCTTCGAAAAGACGATGACGCGGGATTCGTAGGGCGCAAGGTCGAGATCGAGTTTGGGGCCGGCGGCTTTCGAGACCTTGGCGGTGAACGGATCCCACCAGGCGGCATCGGGCGCGGTGGCGCGGAAAGCGGCGGAGGCGTGCACGGGGTGGTTGGAAGTGTTGGCGAGGAAGTAGACGTCGGCGAAATCCAGCTTGCGGTGGATGAAGCCGATGTCGGGGGCGGTCGAAAGATCGGGGGCGAGCCACTGGTGGAGAGAGTCGCCGAGACGGGATTCCATCTCTACGAAATGGCCGCGGGCACCGGCGCTCGCGAAGAGCGAGCGGGACAATTCGACGATTTGGGGAGTGTCGGATTGTTCCAACAGGCCGGGCGCGAGCGAAGGGGTGCGGCGCACAGCGACGAGGATTCCACCGTTGCGGACATAGTCTTCGAGTTTCTTGTAAGTGGCGAGCGGAATGCGCTGGACGGCGGGCAGGACGAGGACGGGATAAGGCACGCCGGCGTGGGCGATGGCGGCGTCGTCAATGTAATCGAAGTTATAGCCGGCGTCGAGGATCTGGGGGATGACGGTGGGACCGATGAGGTCGTCCATCATTTTGTTGACGGAGACGTTGCCGGGGGTGAAGCCGGCATAGGCGTCGTCTGTGGGCAGGTAGACGGCGACGTCATTGGCGGGGCGGCCCTGGCGCAGGAGGAAGCTGATGCGCTGGAGGTAGAGCGTGATGTCGGGCATCACGATCCACCACGGGTTGTGATCGTTGAGAACGCCGGCGGCATAGAAGCGCCAGCCGGGCTCACCGGCCGAGGGCGGCGAATAGGGCCAGCCGTGGCCGATTAACTGGTTGATGCCTTGGATGAAGTGGAGGTCGGCTTCGGCCTTGAGGTCGAGCGGAGTGGCGCGGAAGACCGGGGAATGGAGCCAGGTCCAGGTTTCGGAAGAAGTGATCGGGCGCCCGTAGAGGTGGTTGGCGGAAGCGGCCCAGCGGGTGGCGGAGAAGCGGCGCCATGAGGAGCCTTCGCCCTCGGGGAGATCGACCAGCGCGTTGCTCGAGAGCGAAACGGGCGGGGTGCCGTAGTTTTGGGAGCGGAAGAGGGTGGCGTTCTGGTGGGCCCACTCGCGAAGGGGAGTGAGGTAATTGTCGTCGGCCAGCTCGCTCAGGGTGCGGCCCCAATCGTGGCGGATGGCGGCGGAGTCTTTGACGGTATCGGAGGCAAGCGCGGGCAGGTTAGGCAGCAGATCGTAGCCGCGACGCTGGCGGAACTCGTCGAGGAAGTTGGTGGTCCAATCGGAGCGTTCGACTTCGAGCGAGTCGCTGAAGACGGCGTAGGGAGGATTCTTGCCGAAGGCTTGGGCGAGGCGGTCGCCGACGGCGTGGAGGTGGGTCGAAATGGCGGCCCGATCGTAGTGGTCGAGGACGAAACCTTCGGCGCCGACGGCGGCGCGTTTGACCATCATGCGGGTGTGGCCGGCGATGAAGACGAGAGCGGTACGGGCGCGGTCGGGATCGGGCGGGACGCGGAGGATCGAGTTGTCGACGTCGGTGATGCGGCGATCCGCGAGGAAGGCGGCGATGAAGGTCTCGCCGGCGGCGAGCGCGGGAAGCGGAACGGAGGTTGCGCCGGCGGGCACCGGGAGGTGCTCAATGCGGAGGCGCCCGGCGGCCTGCGTGATGGGGATGTGCGGGCCGCCGAAGGGCCAGCCGCTGCCGAGCGTAAGGTCGAAGCGCAGGCCGAGCTCGCGGGTTTTTTCGCCGGTGAAACGGAGGGCCCCGAGGAAGGCGTCGGAAAGATAGGGCAGGTTGCGGATACCCTGATCGGGATTGTCGAGCTCGAGAGGATAGACAGGTTGGACTTCGACACCACCGATGCCGCCTTCCTTCATGGTGCGCAGCTCGCGTTCGAGTTCGCCGGTGGTGACGGCCGGGCCAAACCACCACCAGCGGACCATGATGCGTGCGTCGGCGGGCGGCTGTTCGAAAGCGCGGTGGAGATTGGCGATGGTAGCGGGAGATGCCGCGGGAGATGCCGCGGGAGGCGCAGCGTGCAGCAGGAAACAGGCGGCCGCGAGCGAAGCGACAACGCCATACCACGAGAGGTCTGTGCGCATACGATCTATGCTACTGGGGCGGTGGTGACACTACAAGGAGATTCCGCGGGAGGGTGGGCGTTTCGGATCAATAAACGCCAGGGGGACGCGGGCGCGATGGGAACGGCGCGTGGATTCATGGCGTTCCACCCCGGCCAGGTGGCAGATGGCTGAAGAAGACTGCTGCGGAGCGGCGAAACCCGTTTACCGATGTGGAACAGTTGGAGCCGATGGCAAGCGGACAACGCGCCCGGCCAGGTGGACGATGGGAAATAAGAGCAGCAGCATGTTTGAGTTCCGGCGGACGAGCCAGCGCGGCAGGGTTCCGCAACATGAAACGGGCGGTTTGGTCGATAATTGTTTTGACGGTTGTGTTGGATACCCTTCATAGTGAAAGTTTGAGCAGGAAACTAACGTGATTGCGAATAAACAGGCCGATACCATTATCCATGCGCTGAATGCGTTCCAGATCGAACTTCCCTCCTGGGGATTTGCCAATACGGGCACCCGGTTCGGGAAGTTTTTGCAGCCCGCGGCGGCTGCGACGATCGAAGAAAAATATAGCGACGCGGGACAAGTACACCGTTGGACGGGGGTATGCCCGACCATCGCGCTGCATGTGCTGTGGGACCTGCCGAACGGCGTGGAGGATGTGGCGGAGGTGCAGGCGCTCGGGGTGAAGTGCGGACTGCGGGCGGGCTCGATCAATCCGAATACGTTTCAGGACCAGGTGTACAAATACGGATCGCTGGCGAACCCGGATGCGGATGTGCGGCGGCAAGCGTTGGATCACATTCTGGACAGCGTGGAGATTGCGAAGCGATTGGGGAGCCGCGATCTTTCGTTGTGGCTGGCGGACGGTTCGAATTATCCGGGAACGCAGAATATCCGGCGGCGGCGGCATTGGATGGCGGAAGGATTGAAGGCGGCGCACCTTCGGATGACGGCGGCGCAACGGATGCTGGTGGAGTACAAACCCTTCGAGCCGGCGTTCTACCACACGGATATCGCGGACTGGGGCATGGCGCTGGAGTACGCCAGGGAAGCCGGGCCGAACGCGCGGGTGCTGGTGGATACGGGGCATCACTACCAGGCACAGAACATCGAGCAGATTGTGGCGTGGCTGCTGGACCTGGGGATGCTGGGCGGATTCCACTTCAACGACCGGCGGTATGCGGACGACGATCTGACGATGGGGTCGATCGATCCGTATCAGGTGTTTCGCATCTTCCACGAGATTCGATATTTCGAATGGGAAAGCGGGAAGACGGCGGACATCGCGTACATGATCGACCAGAGCCACAATTTGAAGGGCAAGATGGAAGCCATGATCCAGACGGTGGCGACGGCCATGGAACTGTACGCCAAGGCGGCGCTGGTGGATCACGAGAAGCTGGCGGGATTGCAGACGAAGTGCGCGCTGGTGGACGCGGAGGAATGCCTGAAGATCGCGTTCGCGACGGATGTGCGGCCGGCGATTCGGGAATGGGCGGTATCCAAGGGACTGCCGGCGGATCCGATGGATGCGTTCCGGCAGAGCGGATACCTGGAACGAATCACGGCGGAGCGCGGACAGCGAAACGCGGCGGCAGTTTCGAGCTACGCGTAACGCGCCCAAGACCAGAGATCCACGAAGACGCTCAAAGGAACTCGATGCCTCGCTACGCATTCAAACTACGCATCAAGGCCGACGCCATTGAAGAATACGAACGGGAACACCAGCGGGTGTGGCCGGAGTTACTGGCCAAACTCAAGGAGGTGGGGATTTCGGAGTACTCCATTTTCCGCCGCGGGCAGGAGCTGGTGTTGAGTTTGCGGGTGGAGGATTTCGAGCGGGCCTGGGACGAACTGGACCGGGACCCGGTGAACCTGCAATGGCAGGAGTTCATGAGCCGGCTGTTCGAGCCAGTGCCGGAAAAACGGGAAGGCGAGCGGTTCGCGATGATGAAGGAAGTGTTCTACCTGAAGTAGAGGTGGGGCGGACCCCCTGGTCCGTGCGGGACGCCTCCGTCCCGCATCCGGAACGACGAAATCAGCCTCTCTCGAAGACCGCTTTCGTCTGTCTACTCGCTCACCTACGATTCGTGGAACGGCCCGGAGCCCATCCGCTGCAGGCTCACGATGGCGTGCGCTTCCGCCGAGCGGCCCTCGCCCACCGGTCCGACTTTCTCGGCGGTCTTGAATTTCACCGAGATGCGGTCCAATTCCAGGCGCAGGACTTCCGCCAGCCGCTGGCGGATGGCTTCGCGGTAGTCTTTCAGCTTGGGACGTTCGAGGATGACGGTGGAATCCACGTTGACGATGTGGTAACCGCGCGCCACTGCCATGGCCTGGGCCTGCTGCAGAAACACCATGCTGTCGCAGTCTTTCCAGCGCGGATCGGTGTCGGAGAAGTGCATGCCGATGTCGCCCATGGCGGCCGCTCCCAGGATGGCGTCGGTGATGGCGTGCGCCAGAACGTCGGCATCGGAATGGCCTTCCAGCCCGAATTCGCTGGGGATGGTGACGCCGCCCAGAATCAGCGGCCGGCCAGCCACCAACCGGTGCACGTCCCAGCCTTGGCCGTTGCGGTATTCGCTCAAGGGCGGTTTTCCTCCCGGAAGAACAAGTGCGCCAGTTCCATGTCGCCCGGCTTGGTGATCTTGATGTTGCGGTCGCTACCCATCACGACGCTCACATCCACGTCGAGGCGCTCCACCAGGCTGGCTTCGTCGGTGCCCACAAACCCGTCTTGGCGGGCGGACTCAAAGGCGCGCTTGAGCAGGTCGTAACGGAAAACCTGGGGTGTCTGCGCCATCACCAGTTTGTCGCGCGGGAGGGTCGCGCGAATGTGCACCCGGCCGGTGCCGCGGCTCACCTGCTTCACCGTATCGACGGCCGGCAGACCCACGATGGCGGCGCCGGTTTCCGCGGCTTCCTGGATGACCTTCCGAATGGTGACGAGATCGATGAACGGCCGCACCGCGTCGTGCACCGCCACCAGCTCCGTATCGGGCTCAAGCGAGCGGAGCGCGTTCTCGACGGACTGCTGGCGGCTGTTGCCGCCTTCCACGGCGCGCACCGGATATCCCGCGAATTCGCCGGCCAGCATGCTGCTCACCCAGTCGAGGTCTTCGGCGCGCACCGCCACCACGATCTCGCCAACGCCTTCGGTGGCCACGAACTTGCGCACCGTATGCAGCAGGATGGGCGAGCCCTCGAGCAGCATGAACTGCTTCCGGCTGGTGCCTGTCTTTTCGGCGGAGCCCTTGCCCATTCGCGTGCCCAGTCCTGCCGCGGGCAATATGACGGCGACTTTCATGTGTTCTACGATTCTATCGTGGTTCTTTCGGGCGGCGCGTTGGTCATGGGCTGCGGATCGCTCTTGCGCACCGGGCGGTCGTGTTTTTCGAGCGGCAGCGATACGTGCGTGCGGTCGTCGAACTTGCCGAAGATCATCTTTCCCGCGGTGGTTTGCAGCACGCTGGTGACCGAAATATCGATGGTCTTGGAGATCATCTTCTTGGCGTTATCCACCACCACCATGGTGCCGTCGTCCAGGTAAGCCACGCCCTGGTTGTACTCCTTGCCCTCTTTGAGGATGAAGACCCGCATGGTCTCGCCGGGCAGGACGATGGGCTTGAGCGAATTGGCCAGTTCGTTGATATTCAGCACCTCGACCCCGTGCAGTTGGGCCACTTTGTTGAGGTTGAAATCGTTGGTGATGACTTTGCAGTCGTAGACCTTGGCTAGTTCGATGAGCTTCATATCTACGTCGCGCACGTGCGGGAAGTCTTCTTCGGAGATCTGCACCGTGAGGTGAGCCATTTTCTGGATGCGCTGCAGGATGTCGAGGCCGCGGCGGCCGCGGTTGCGCTTCATAGAGTCGGCCGAATCGGCCACCAGTTGCAGCTCACGCAGCACAAATTGGGGAATCACCAGCACGCCGTCCAGAAAGCCGGTTTCGGATATGTCGGCAATGCGGCCATCGATGATGACACTGGTGTCGAGAATCTTGAACGAGCGCTTCGACGACTTCTCGCCGCCAAAAATGCCGCCGAGCGCCGCCAGGTTGAGCATGTCGCCCTTATTGGCGCCCACGATCATGCCGACGTAGGTCATCCACAGGAGCAGGCCGACTTGCAGGGCGGGCGGCGCCGAGGCTTTGGCAAGCACCAGCGACATCAGGAAGGCGCCGAAGATCCCCAGAACGGATCCCGCCGCGGCGCCAATCAACCGTTTGAGGCTAATCTGCTCCAGGCGAATTTCAAAAAAGATGATGCAGCCACCAAGAACCGTGCCGCCGGCTGCTGCGATCCAGGGAGAAACATGCCCCGGACTCAGGAAGTACGCAGAAGCGGCAAGAACCAAAATAAAAATGGCGCGAACAATAACGAGGTCGAGCACGCGTGCACCCCCTTCAGGGTTTCCAATCCGAGATCCGGCAGCAACCGGGAACCGACTCGTAACTGCACAACTCAAACCGTGTCAAGAGTATAGCACCCCGAGGGGTAGTGCGCGGGGCGAAAGGCGAAAGGCGGAAGGTACTACTTAGGCGCACCCATGTGGGGCCGGGCTTTCAGCCGGCGCGCCGGCGATTCCACTCTTGGTTCGTGCACCTCCCCTACTTCATCTTCTCGAGCTTCTTGCGGCATCAGCGGCAACTGCGGCGCGCCTTCCACTCCTCGGCCGTGATCTCCCAAACCTCGCCAGGCATCCGGCCGGACACATATTCCCCTTCATAGGTGGAGACCAGTCGCATGCCCTGGCTCTCCGAGATACGCCGCGACGCCAGATTCGCGGCCGCTTTGGGAGCCCGCAGGATCGGCTGGTGCAGCACGTCGAACCAGTAGTCGGTTACGGCGTCGCACGCTTCGGTCATCAGTCCCTGGCCGTGCCAGGGCGTACCCAGCCAGAATCCGCGGTTGTGCTCCGGGCGTCGCATCAGGGAGATGAAGCCGATCATCCGGGCGGGGGCGCTCTTCAGCCGCAAGGTCCAGTGCCACTCCTCCCCGCGCTCCATGGCCGGCAGGGCAATGTCGCGGTAAAACGTCAGGGCTCCATCGGGCGGATAGGGCCAGGGTACGCGGTTCGCCAGGTACCTGGCCTGACGATTGGCGCGGCTCTGAGTGGATCGCGCGTCACTCGGAAGTTGGGTAGTGCGGCGCCACGTTGACGAAAACGCCCAGCCGGTAGAAGTGGCGCAAAAAAGCCCTGTGTCCGTTCTGCGAAACAGGTCCCTTTATCAGACCGCGTTCCATGATCTCGACCTGTCTGCAAACAGGGCTGGTGCTTGACGAGGCTCAGAGAATTGGATGCGTAACCGTCAATAGGAGCAAAAGGCAATGTGCAGGACGCATCTCGCACCACCGGCCTTGGTGCACTCATCAATTGCTTTTCGCTGCGCGTCTTTCTGATCCGTGGAGACTCCTAAACCGGCGAAATCCCGATCCGCCGCAAGAGCCCCGCACTGCTTGTTAAAGGCGGCGCGTAAAACGCATGCCCTGCCGCGCTGGGAACAGGTGTTCATGGCCTCTTTCTCCGCGCTGGGCCGATCACTCTTGCCCATCGACCATCCAGCGCCCATATCCGCCGTACTGTAGGCGATGGCGCCCCAGGATGTCGCTTTGGGCGGCGCCGGCGGATACGCCCTACCCGCGCCGGCCGCCGAACACGCGGAGAGGTTAGTCAGACACTTGCCCCAACTCTGCTGGCATACAGACGTCGCATTCGCTTCCGCGTCCTTCTCGCTGTAGCCGGTCGCCGCCTCATAATGCTGGGCCCCGGTCGCTACCGCCAACGCGGCGCACGTGTACTGGTATCGGAACACGATCTTGCAGTTAGTCCCGATTTTGCTGCAGGAGGCAAGGGCGTCCCGATCGGCCTCCTCCTGAGTCGGCTTTGCCCAGGAGATCCCCTCGGCTCGGTTCGTGCCGAAGGCGACGGCGCCGTAGGGCTTAGGTGGCTCTTGTTTGCATCTGCTGGCGCAGGTGTCGACGCATCCCTGTCTGACAATTTCAGGAACGCCGCTGCAACTGTTCTGGCAACTCTCAAAGCAGGTCTGCCCGTGCGCCAGTTGCTGCGTCAAGCCGAACGTGATGCCAAGCGACAAACCGAGGACCATCCACCGAAGCTTCCAGGCCGTTTTCCCATCGAATGCGCCCGGAGTGGACCGTCGCTTCATGAGAAACCATCCTTCCGGTACAAAGTATAACCGCTCCAAAGGATTTGCGGGGGAGATTATCCATTATTGCGGACGCGGTGGTTTTGTGTTGTTGTTCGATAGGTTCTGTTCTCTCTTGTTCCGGTCCGCCGGTAAAGGCCGGGCGGCGAGCGAAGGTCCGGGCTGCGGATTGCCGACGTTCTGGCATACCGCTCCCAGCGGCACGAGGCGCGGGTTGCTGCACCGCTGCTTGACTCAGTCTGTGGGCGGATTACG
>JBEKQS010000211.1:0-9559 GCA_049519475.1 Bryobacteraceae bacterium
ATGTCTACGTCAACGATGCGTTCGGCTCCGCGCATCGCGCGCATGCCTCCACCGAAGGCATGATCCGCTTCGTCCCCAAGGCCGCCGCCGGTCTGCTGATGGAAGCCGAATTGAAGTATCTCGGAATGGCCACCACCAACCCGGCGCGCCCGTGCGTCGCAATTCTGGGCGGCGCCAAAGTCTCCGACAAGATCGAAATCATCCAAAACCTGGGCAAGGTGGTCGACAAGCTGCTGATTGGCGGCGCCATGGCCTACACCTTCCTGAAGGCGCAGGGCTTGCCCGTTGGCAAATCGCTCGTGGAAGACGACAAGCTGGAGCTGGCCAAAAACCTGCTCGCCAAATTGGGCGCCAAGCTGATGTTGCCCGTGGACCACGTGGTGGTTTCGGAAATTGCGGCCGGCGCGGCTCACGAAGTGGTCGAGACCATCGCCGATGGAAAAATCGGCGTGGACATCGGCCCGAAGACCATCGACGCTTATTCCAAGGTGATTGCCGGCGCGAAGACCGTGATCTGGAACGGTCCAATGGGCATCTTCGAGAAGCCGCCTTTCGACGCGGGCACGGTTGCGCTCGCCAAGGCTGTTGCGTCGTCGGGGGCCATTTCCATCGTGGGCGGCGGCGATTCCGAAAAAGCCATCAAGGCCGCCGGCGTCACCAGCAAGATCACGCACGTTTCCACCGGCGGCGGCGCCTCGCTCGAATTCCTGGCGGGGATGGTTCTGCCGGGTGTGGCGGCGCTGAACCGATAGTGAATGTGGGCCCGGTGCTTTCGCGCTAGCATGGATCTCTGATCCTCCTGAAACGCGCCTTCTTTCTCGCCGGCATCACCGTCGCCTGCCTCGCGGCGGTCGCCTTACTCTGCTGGGGCCAGCAGCCTGCCGCCGTTTCCAAAGTGTGGGTAGCCGATCGCGGCGATGGCACCTACAAAAACCCCGTCCTGTACGCCGACTACTCCGACCCCGATGCGATTCGCGTAGGCGAAGACTTTTACCTGACCGCCTCCAGCCTCAACGCCGTTCCCGGACTTCCCATCCTTCATTCGCGCGACCTCGTCAACTGGGAACTCATCGGCCACGTCTTCGACCAGCAGCCGCCCCTCGATCTGTTCCGCAAGCCGCAGCACGGCAACGGAGCCTGGGCGCCCGCCATCCGCTACCACAA
This sequence comes from Bryobacteraceae bacterium, assembly GCA_049519475.1. Taxonomy (GTDB): domain Bacteria; phylum Acidobacteriota; class Terriglobia; order Bryobacterales; family Bryobacteraceae; genus PALSA-129. The sequence goes on from JBEKQS010000211.1 coordinate 1,165, forward strand.
TGGCGAGTTCTACGTTTACTGGCCCGACCCCGATTTCGGAATCTACATGGCCAAAGCCCCAAGCGCCGCCGGTCCGTGGAGCGCACCCTTGCTCGTCAAGCCGGCCAAAGGCTGGATCGATCCCTGCCCGCTTTGGGACGACGATGGCCAGGCCTACCTGGTCAACGCCATGGCCGCCAGCCGCGCGGGCATCAAGAGCATTCTGGTAGTGAGCCGCATGAGCCCCGATGGCGACCGCCTGCTGGATGCCGGAACCCTGGTCTTCGATGGCCACGCCGAAGATCCTACCGTGGAGGGCCCCAAGTTTTACAAGCGCAACGGATATTACTACCTCTTCGCGCCCGCCGGCGGCGTGGCTGGCGGCTGGCAACTCGCGCTGCGCTCGAAAAATGTCTACGGGCCTTATGAGCGCAAGGTCGTGCTGGCGCAAGGCAAATCCGGCGTCAACGGCCCGCACCAGGGCGCTTGGGTCGATACCGCCGGCGGCGAAAGCTGGTTTCTGCATTTCCAGGACAAAGGCGCCTATGGCCGGATCCTGCACCTGGAGCCCATGAAGTGGCAGGACGATTGGCCCGTGATCGGCGCCGCCGGCGAACCGGTCGCGACTTACAAGAAACCCAACGTCGGGAAAGTTTATCCCATCCGCACGCCCGCCGATTCCGACGAATTCAACGCCGACAGAGTCGGCCTGCAATGGCAATGGCACGCCAATCCGCAGCCCGGCTGGGCCTTTCCCGCCGGCCGCCTGGGCTTCCTGCGGCTCATCTGCGTGCCGCTGCCCGAAGGCTTCCGCAACCTGTGGGATGTCCCCAATCTGCTGCTGCAAAAGTTTCCCGCGCCACAATTCACCGCCACCGCCAAAGTGACTTTTACCGCCGCCGCCAACGGGGAAACCACCGGCCTGGTCGTCATGGGCGCCGACTACGCTTACCTGTCGCTGGTCAGGGAGGCCGATGGCCTGCACATCGTGCAGCGAGCCGCCCGCAACGCCGACAAGGGTGAGGGCGAAAAAGAAAGCGAAACGCGCGCCGTGCCGGGTGGAACGTTTTATCTGCGCGTGAAGATGAGCGACGGCGCCGTGTGCCGGTTCAGCTACAGCGCCAACGGCACGGACTTCTCGCCCGTCGGCGAGCCCTTCACCGCCCGTCCCGGCCGCTGGATCGGCGCGAAAGTGGGCCTGTTCGCCCTACGCAACGCCCCCGGCGGCGAATACGGCTACGCCGATTACGACTGGTTCCGCGTGGAGTAGGCCCGGTCTAACCTGGAACTTTCCATTTGTGTCCGCAGCCGGCGCAGACCCTCTTGGAAACCGCCGGCATGACCGGAATCCCGAGCACCAACCATGTTAGAAAGCTGCCCCGCTTGTCGAGGAAGTAGTGCGTGTTAGAGCTTCCACAGTCCGGGCAGACCGCGGCTTGCGGCATCTCCTGCCCGTCTGTTTCATCGCTCCGCTCTGTTCCCAGTACGCCGAGCGCCGCTTCCACTTCGAATTCCGGAACTTGAACTTTGACCCCGCCGAGCGCGTTCGACCACAACCAGTTGATGCTTATCGCATTTTCATCCGCGAGGGTTGCATCGATATCGAAGGCTTCCAGTTCCCCTCTCACCAGGCTGGCCTCATACGCAGTACTGTACGAGCCTATGGTGACCAATTGGTCCGGCACTGTCGCCTCTGAGAGCAGTTTACCACTCGCGCTTCGCGCCGCGCCTTGCGCTATAGTCGAGGATCACGGAAAGGAGCGGCGGGCGTATGCGCGTGAATCTGACGCGGGAAAAACTGGCGAAGGGCGAAACGGTGTTGGGGTGCGGGTTGCAGGTGTACCGCTCGGCGGAGATCGCCCGCACGTTTGCGGCGGCGGGATTCGATTACGTGTTCATCGACATGGAGCACGGCACGTTCGACCTGGAAACCGCGCACGACATGATCCGCGCCTCGCTCGATACCGGCATCACGCCCATCGTACGGGTGGGTGAGCTGGCCTATTCGCTGGTGGCGCGGCTGCTGGATGGGGGAGCCCAGGGCATCATCCTGCCGCGCGTGGAAGATCCGCGGTTGCTCGAAGAGGCGCTCGCCTGGATGCGGTTTCCGCCGGCCGGGAAGCGCGGTTACGGCGTCAACCCCACCATGATCGATTACGAAGCGCGCACGTTCCCGGAGATCATCGAGCATCGGAACGCGAACACGCTGGCGGTGGTGCAGTTTGAAACCGTGACGGCGATGGAACGGGCCGACGAATTGTTGTCGGTCGCCGGCATGGACATCGCCATGGTGGGGCCGGCCGATCTCTCGATTTCGCTGGGCATCCCGGGCCAGTTCGATCATCCGCTGCTGATCGCAACCGTGGAACGGCTGATCGGGCAGTCGGTGGCCCACGGTGTGGTGCCGGGCATACAGACGCGAAGCGTGGCGATGTCGAAGGCCTGGGCCGCACGCGGCATGCGTTTCGTCGGCACCTCGGGCGAACACGGGCTGCTGCTGGAGAAGGCGCGGGAAACCGTAGCCGCTCTGCGGGGGTAGCAGGCCGCGGAAGTCTTGCGAATCGCGGGCGCAACGGTCACACCCGTGAGGATTCGGCCCATTCCGTTCCGGGCGGCGGGCGTGTTCTAATAGAGTTTCGCGGTTTCATTTCATGATGATCCATTCGTATCGTCTGGGGTTGATGGTGTGTGCGGCCTCCGTCCTTGTGGCGGCGGGCCGTCCAGCGCGCCAGGACCCTGCCCTGGCGCCGGCGGTCGCGGCACTTGCCAAGTCGCCCCTTCGCTTCGAAACCAACCAGGGACAGTTCGCTCCGTCCGTGCGGTATGCGGCGCGGACCACCGGTTTTGCGCTGGCCCTGACGGCGCGGGGAGCGTCGTTGCGCTTCGCCGATTCGCGGCCGCTCGACCTCGCACTGCTCGATTCCAACCCGTGGCCGTTGATCCAGCCGCTCGACCGGCTGAGCGCGCAGACGGATTATTTCATCGGCGCGAAGCGGAACTGGCACCCCGGCGTGACCAACTATTCGCGCGTCAAGTATCAGGCCGTGTATCCGGGCATCGACGTGGTTTATTACGGCAAAGGCAGCCAGTTGGAGTACGATTTCGTGCTGCAGCCGGGGGCCGATCCGAACACCATCCGCATGCAGTTTTCCGGCGCCGGCAAGGTGATGGCGACGCCGGCGGGCGATCTGGGAGTGGTGACGGCAAACGGCCTGGTGCTGCAAAAAAAACCGGTGATTTACCAGCAGGGCCGGCCTGTTTCGGGGCGTTACAAGCTGCTCGCGGCGAACGTGGTGGGGATCCAGGTGGACGCGTACGACCGCACCCAGCCGCTGGTGATCGACCCGGCAATCGTCTATTCGACGCTGATCGGCGGCACCGGCACCGACATGGTGACGGCCATGAAAATTGGGCCCACCGGCCTGCTCTACATCGCCGCCTGGACGCAGACCGGAGAGTTGCTGACCCTCGATTTGCCGTACGACAACCTCACCGACATTTATGTGCAGGTGGTGGATCCGTCGCCGTCGGGCGGCTATGGCGTGCTTTACGCCACTTACCTGGGTGGCACCAACGACGACGAGGCGCTGGCCCTGGATGTGGACGCTCCGGGCTTCATCTATCTGACCGGCACCACCACTTCCACGGATTTTCCGGTGGTGGGTAATTCGGTGCAGACCACCGGCGCGGCGACTACCGTATCCGGGTTCGTCTCCAAGATCGATCCCCACTATGCCGGCACGGGGAATTCGCTGGTCTATTCCACATACCTGGGCGGCACGATAGGGAACACCACGCCTAAGGGCATCAAGGTGGGCTCCGACAACATGATCTACGTGGTAGGCCAGACGCAGACCGCGGATTTTCCCATCACCGACAACGCTTACGCGGCATCGCTTTACGGCCCGTCGGACGTGTTCATCAGCAAGATCGACGTCAACAACGTGAACCTGGTGTATTCCACCTTCATGGGGAGCGAACTGGATGACGATGCGTGCGGGTTGGTGCTCGACGCGAATAACGTGGTCTATTTTGCGGGCACCACGCTGGGCACGCAGTTTCCCATGGCGGGATACTCTTTCAATGGCTATACCTCGGGCAACTACGATGTGGTCGTGGGCGTGGTGGATACCACCCAACCGGGCGTGAATTCGCTGATCTGGGCCACCTACTTTGGCGGATCGGGCGAGGACGAAGCGCGCGGGATCTCGATGGATTCGCAAGGGCGCGTGCTGGTGACGGGCTTCACGATTTCGACCGATTTGCCGGTGACCAAGGCAACCGCCATCCAGCCAAACTATGGCGGCAATGGCGATGCATTCGTGGCGATATTCGACCCTGCCAAGCAGGGCCAACAGTCGCTGGCGTACTCCACATACCTGGGAGGTTCGCAGGGGGACGTGGCCTATGCGGTGCTTGCGGAGAAGACCGGCTATGTCGACGTGACGGGCTACACGCTTTCGCCGGACTTCCCCTTGGTGAGCCCCATCCAAGGGATCTGGGGCGGCGGCATCGACCTGTTTCTGATGCGCTTCAACCCAGCCGTGGCGGGACCGGCGGGAATCGACTTCTCCACGTATATCGGTATCGACGCGACCATGGTGGGGACCACCCTGACGGTGGATTCCAGCAACAATCTGTACGTCGGCGGGTATACCGAAGGCTACCTGCCACTGGTTGGAGACTCGTGGCAACTGAACTACGGCGGCGGCTACAGCGACGGATTCTTCTTTGTGGTGCCAGGCGGCAGCGGCCCGCTGAATGATATCACGCGCCAGGAGCGAGGCCCGCGCAAGCTGCCGGGTGAAGGGCAGCGCATCATTAAGAGATAGCCGCGAAGGCGCACGCGGCTCCCATCCGAGCCACGAGCGTAAGCCAGTGGTTTCCCGCAAAGGCAAAACATCACCCGGCCGGGAACTTGGCTGCGGTTTGTGCCAAGTGCAGGCTAAAGCTCCGACGGATTGCGTCGATAAGCCTACTAGCAATGACGCTATCTAGGCTAAAGAGGCGATTTCCGACCATGCTCGGCGGTATCCTCGGCGCGGCGGCGCTGGCTGCCGTGCCGGCTTACGGGCTGAACGAGGCGCCATCGGGCTGCCGATTGCCGGGGTATGCCGCATCGGTGCTGCCCCTGGCGTCCGCGTTGCTGGTGGCGTTGGTGGTGCTGGTCTGGCAGATATTCCGCACTTCTACGATGTGTTGGGCCGGGTGACGCAGGTGAGTCATGGCACGATGTCGGGCGGCAATTTCATCGAAGACCTGAACCAGCGGATGGGCTACGGATATGACAACAACGGGCGGCTTTTTGGGGTGTCCTTCGGCCGGCAGGACAACCAGGGCTACAACCTGCCGTTCAGTTATGGGTATGGTTACAACAGCGCGGGGCGGGTGACGACGCAGACGATGAGTTTGCAGATGTACAATCCGAACAATCCCGGCACGCCGTACTCGTCGACCACGACGGCCAGCTATCAGTGGGACAATGAGGGGAAGATGACGTCGCTGACGCCGGTGTCAGGAGGGCAGACCTACACCTATCAGTACGACAACATGGGGCGGCTGAACGGGATGGCGGTGAATTATAACAACGGCAGCGGGCCGTTCGGCATAGCGGCGGCTGGGTACGGGCCGGCGGGACAACTGCTGAGCTTGACTTATGGGGATCCGAACTACGGGGCTTGGATCAATGAGACGCTGAGTTACAACAGCTTGCTGCAGGTGACGAACATCACAACGCAGAGCCCGTACCCGGCGCAGACGCTGGTGAATACGCAGTACAACTACTCGGCCACGCAGAACAACGGGCGGATCACCAGCTCGAACGACTACGTGACGGGAGAGAACGTGACGTACACCTACGATGCGTTGAACCGGCTGACGGGGGCGACGGCCAGCGGGCTGTGGGGCGAGGCGTACACGTATGACGGGTTTGGCAACCTGACGGGGAAGACGCCGACGCTCGGGACCGCGCCGGCAATGGGGGCGTCGTATGACGCCAACAATCACCAGCTCGGGATGACGTATGATGCCAATGGGAACCAGTTGTGGGACAGCGGGCAGCACGCCACGGCCTACGGGTGGAACATGGAGAACAAGCTGGTGACGCAGACGTCGCAAGGCTGGCCGCCGGCGGTGACGTGGTATTCGTACGATCCGTGGGGCCGGCGGGTGATGAAGGATGTGAATCCGGACCCGTACGGGTATGAGGGTGGGGGATTCACGGGCGGGACATGGCAGATGTACTTTTACGGGATCACGGGACAGAAGCTGGTGACGATGACGTGCGGTTACAGCACGGACGGGAACGAGACTCCGGGGTGCTCGCCGTCGAATGACCAGTACAACGTGTACTTTGGGAGCAGGCTGATTGAAGCGAACTATGAACTGGTGGCGACGGACCGGTTGGGAAGCGTCCGAGCGAGGAGTGGAGGGAACGCGTACACGCTGATGTCGTATTTCCCGTACGGGGAAGAGCGGACTGTAACGGCGGACGGCGTGGATAAGTTCGGGACGTACTTTAGAGATGGGCCGGGGCAGGACTACGCGCAGCAGCGATATTACAACAATGGGACGGGGCGGTTCTGGAGCGTGGATCCGGGCGGGATCGCGACGGCGGACGCGTCGACGCCGACGAGCCTGAATCGGTACGCGTATGTGAACGGAGACCCGGTGAACTTCTTTGACCGGTACGGGCAGATTGTGCAGGCGCCCTCGGCGGTGGATTGCATTAACGACCCGGATTACTGCGAGGCCTATGACTGGGGCTGTTACGGGGGATTGGACCTTTTCGCGTCGTCGGGCTGCGACATGGGTGGAGGCCCGATCACCATCATACCACCACCACCGCCGCCCCCGGACTGCAATACGATCACGAACTTGGCTGGCTTCGCCGGGTTGACGTACGCGAACGCCTCCGAGATCTGGAGCGACGGGGGCCTCTCAGGCTATAAAGATGACGGAACGGCGGCAGCAATCGCCGCCATAGCTGCTGTCACCTGGCAGGGAGAATCAAGTTTCAGCCTGGCGCCGAAGAACAACGGCAACTACCTGAACGAGAAACTCGCTTCAACCGACTATGGGCCTTTCCAGATCAACAATGGGTACTATCCAAACGCAGGATCCGCCGTTTTTGGAACGGCTGGGGCAGGGCAGAAATTTCGATGGTAATGCGGACGCCAACATCGCCTACGGGATCTCAATCCTGAAAACCAACTACGCGACGCAGGGCAATAATACGGCGGGCCTTTACGTTGGTAACCTTCAGCCGATCAAGCTGAAAAACGGGACGGTAATTCCTCCTAATCCGTTGGCTGTGTTGCGGGAGGCCACCTGGAACAACTGGGCCACACCACTTACAACATTGTTCAGCATTACGGATTGCTTCCCACACCAATGACCCGCTTTCTCATCGTACTGCCGTGTCTAATCCTCGCTGCGGAGCCGGCTGAGCAGGTGATTGACAAGGTGTGCCCCCAAGTCGGCTGCCGCTACCTGGTTGTTCGGGGCGGGCAGGTCACGTTCATCGATAGCGCCCAACCGGCGAGGGAGATCCCCTTGGGCACCTATATCCAAACGGACCAGAAGCTCGTCCCAAGAACGGAGGCTCCCATCCGCGAGCTACGGTCCGCCCGTGGGTGGCGCGTCGTCATCAGCACATTTCTGGACCACAAAGAGCTTGATGCCTGGAACACCGTTCGATTTTTCAGCCCAAGCGGGCGGTTGGAGCGCACGAGCGGAGCCCAGATGTCATTGATGGGCGCCGAGTTGGGAAAGCTGTTTGGGGGAGACAACGAGGTTGTCGTAGTCACGTCCTATGCACAACATGTTTACAACACCCAGACCATGATCTGGGCAATTCCGCAAAGCGGCAAGCCAAAACTGTTGCTGGACCTCAACGGCTCCGTGGAAAGGATTGTGCGGGGTGACGGCGGGACCGAAGCCGGCGTCTGGATAAGCCGCAACACGTACGATGGCGTGGACGCCTCCACCAAGGGATCCGCCGCCGAGTTCTGGAGGTGGGATGCCAAGAAGCAGGCGCTGGCGATCAAGCGATAAGCAAGGAGCGGGCTGCGACATGGGTGGAGGTCCTGTCTCCATCACACCACCACCACCGCCGCCCCCGGACTGCAATACGATCACGAACTGAGAAAACGGGTCGAGAAAACGGGTCAGCCTGAACTGAGCGATTTTTCTGAGAGCCTCGGCTCGCCGGTAGACGGCCAGCCGGCTGTGGGGCGAGGCGTATACGTATGACGGGTTTGGCAACCTGACGGGGAAGACGCCGACGCTCGGGACGGCGCCGGCAATGGGGGCGTCGTATGACGCCAACAATCACCAGCTCGGGATGACCTATGATGCCAATGGGAACCAGTTGTGGGACAGCGGGCAGCACGCCACGGCCTACGGGTGGAACGTG
>JBEKQS010000212.1:0-9548 GCA_049519475.1 Bryobacteraceae bacterium
GTAATGTGAATCGATTCTGCGCTCATGCAATTTGGTTGTCTAAAAGAAACAGAATGTGGACCGGCATTAGCTCTCGATGAGAATCGGGGCCCTGAAGCTGGTGACAATGTTTTGCGTCAGCCGCAGTTCCGCCAGCGACAACAGGAACGCCAACGTGGATTCCGCGCCCTGGTTGCGGTTGACCCGGTCCACGTGCAACCCGTCGAGACAACCGCCGGTCCTGGCTGAGTACAGTTCCAAGCCGAGATCGTTCCAGCCGAGGAACCAGTCAAACGCACGCCGGGCCTGTTCGTACCACCAGGAGTCCGACGTGGAGCGATAGGCTTCCAGACACGCCGACATCATGGCTTGCGCTTCCACCGGCTGTTGATCGAAGTTGGCGCGCGTACCGCCGCGCCGGAAGAACCCGTTGCTGCCGATAGGCCGGAAGTGCCCGTTTTCGGAGGTTTGCATCTGCGCCAGCCACCGAAGCGTCTCAAGGCCGCGATCCAACACCGCTTTTTGGCCGGTAGCGCGGCCACTCAGGATCAGGGCGTGTGCGAGTTTCGCATTGTCGTAACTCAGTACCTGTTCAAACCACGGCCAATCAGCCGTTGCCGTTCGATCGTACAAATCCATCAAGCGGGCGATGAGAGATTCGCGGGTCTGGGTCACGAAGCTGTCGCCGCTCAAGCGGCGCAAATAGTCGTGGATACCAATCAGGCTGAACGCCCAGGCTCGCGGCGAGGCAAACCGCGCTACGGCCGGCAGGGCCTCCACGAACAGTTGGCCGGCCATCACCTGGAAACTGCGGTAAGAGGAAGTTCCAACTCCCACGCCGAGCGCCCAAAGCGCCCTGGCGTGACAGTCCTCCGAGCCTTGCTTGTCGAGCCAATGACGATCGAAGCCCAGAAGATTGTGGAAGCGTCCTGTCACGCGATCGAACGCATGGTACAAAAAGGCCGCGTAGGTTGTGGCTAGCGAGCGGATGCGTTCCGGTTCTTCGCCCAGTCCCTCCAGCAGCACCGCCAGGATAAAGGCGCGGGCGTTATCGTCCGTGCAGTACCCTTCGGAGAAGTTTGGCACGCTGAACACGGCGTGTTGAAATATACCCGTCGAATCCGTCATGCGCGAGAGATGATCCAGCTTCACCTCGGGCGTGCCACGCGGTTTCTGGTCCAGCGTTTTCGCGAAAAGGGACTTCCGCAGCGTCGACAAGGCCTGCAGCCGCGAAAGCTCGAAGGAACGCATATACAGCCGCGCCACATTGCTCCAAACCATGTCGCGGCCCAACTGGTAAGCGCGCTCCCGCATGGCGTTCCGGCGGACATCGTCGCGCAGCAACGCGCTCACTTCGGTGGCAATGGCCTCGGCGCTCCCAAACGGCACCAGCACGCCGCGTCCGTCCGCCAGCAGTTCGCCGGCGTGCCAGTACGGTGTCGATACCACCGCTTTGCCGGAACCGAAGGTGTAGGCGAGTGTGCCCGACGTACTTTGGGCTTCATTGAGATAGGGCGTGATGTAGACGTCTGCCGCACCGATGAAGTCCTTCAGAGTGTCGAGTGCCACGAAGCTATTGTAGAAGATGACATTCTTCTCCACTTTGTTCCTGGCCGCCAGAATCTCAAGGCTAACCCGGTACGCTTCGCCCCGTTCGCGCAGCTCGTTCGGATGTGTGGCCCCCACCACCATGTACACTACGTTCGGGAACTCCGCCACAATCCTGGGCAGCGCGTTCAGCACGTGCTCGATGCCTTTATTGGGGGAGAGCAGCCCGAATGTGAATAACACAATCCGCCCGGCTACACCGAATTCCTCTTTCAGATCGTTCGGATCCACGAACGGTATGTCGGGAATGCCGTGATGGATCAGGTCGATCTTGGTCGGGGGCGCGTGGTAAACATCCTGCAGCATCTGCCGTCCTCGGGCCGACATCACCACCAGGCGGGTCGAAAGCGCAATCAACTCCTGCATCACCAATCGCTGGTCGACCCTCGGCTCGCTCAGGACGGTGTGGAGCGTGACAACCACGGGCATCCGCAGCTCGCGCAACAGCGCCAGGATGTGGCTGCCGGCCGGACCGCCAAATATTCCGAACTCGTGCTGCATGCACACCACATCGACATTGCCGATGTTCAGGAAGTCCGCCGCGCGCAAGTACGATGACAGGTCCTGATCTTCAATTTCGAAACGAACTACATCCGGGTACTCATAGCCCTCTTTGATGTCGTTCATGGAAACCGAAAAGCACTCACTGGACTGGTGCTCGGCCGCCACAGCGGTAAGGAGGTCGGATGTAAATGTGGCAATGCCGCACTTGCGCGGCAAATAGTTGCCGAGAAACGCGATTCTACCGACCTTGGAACCCTCGATCATGATTACTGGCGAGCGTTCAATTGTGCAGAGGGCGCCAGCCATTCCACGGGATGCGCTCGAATGCTATCGTCCGGCTCGCGTATGTCGGCCCACTTAGGGTCGCTTCTCAGATTGAGGAAGGTGCCGAGGGTACCTTGATAGGAGCCCTTCGCCAGATACACGGGATCACCCTGATGGAAGAGGCATGACACCGCAGGGGCGGCAGCCTGTACGTCTGGATCTGTTGGCATGTTTTCGTCCTTTCCCGGCAAAGGCCATCTGGGGCGGACGGTGGAGTTGGCCGGAGAACAGCTAGGCCGCTCGGCTCAAGGTGGGGTGTGCCGACACCAGTATAGCAGGTCAGGCGCAGTGAAAACAGAGCAAAGTTGCTTTCAGGTGACCCTTTCCGCCCGGACGATAAACCGGTCGGGGGCGGGGCCAACGAAGTAAAACGGGTAGCAAGTGACCAGGGTGAGAATCTCATTTTCGCTAGGGTCCAACACGTCGACATTGGAGGCACTCACTACCTTGGTGGACACCACGCGATAACGGTACGCGCCGCGCAACGTGGTAAGCGTGATGATGTCGTCCCGCCGGATGTTTCGCAACGGTCGAAAGAACGTGTCGCGGTGCCCGGAAATACCAACGTTGCCCGATTGTCCCGGCTGCGCCGTACCGGGAATATGGCCAACCGAGCGGCGCAAGATGAGCCTATCCACGCCTTCGACCACGATTACCGACACGCCGAGGCGCGGAATTTCAATGCGGCCAATCAGGCCGCCGGTCGCGGCCGGCGGCCAGAAGCTCGAAGAACTGGAGGACGAAGCGGGACTTTTTGAGTCGCTGATTTCCTGCCGGTCATGCAACAGTTGTTCGAACTGGCGGCGCTCCGCTTTCTGGAAAAGCCAACTGTCCGCCAAAACCAACCCGCAATAACCCAGCATCAAGGCGGCGGCGGCGCCGAGGACCCACTGGCTCGACCGCAGAGCCGACTTTAGCGCCCCTTTCCTGATCACAATTCTCATTTCGCGATCTCGCGCTTCGCCGCAGGCTGTGCGCCGCCGGCGATATAGCCGGAGCGCGCGCGCACGACCAGCCTGCCGGCGGTCCCGTTGGCGATTACCCGAATCGCCCGATAGACGCCGGGCTGCGCCTTATTGGTGGGAAAATATCCGATGGTATATTGATGGCGAATGTCGCGCGCGATGCGTTCGCAGATTGGTATCACTTCATCGAGCTGTTCCGGGAAGTAGGCTTCGCCACCGGTTGCCTGAGCGAGACGGCGGAGTACGCCCGGATTCTGGTCCGGATCCTGTGGCTCGAAAAGGCCGATGGTATACACCTCAGCACTCGATTGCCCGATCATCTTCAAGACCTCGGCCAGGGTGTGCACGCTTGCGTTGTCGCCGCCATCGCTGATGACGATCAGCACTTTCTTGTCCGGGGTGCCTGCCTGCAATCGCTCTAACGCCTCGGCGACCGCGTCGTAAAGCGCCGTCTGGCCCGCGGTGCTGGTCCTCCAGATGGCGGACTCGAGTTCCTCGGAGCGATTGCTGAAGTTCAACTCGGGGGGCAGGCCCAGGGTCACATGCTCATTGAAATTGACCACGAACATCTGGTCTTCCTGGTTGCTGGAACGCACGAAGGTCCGGGCGGCGGCAACCACATCGGGAAGCTTGTGGTGCATGCTTCCGCTGTGATCGATCACCAGTCCCACCGTGACCGGAATGTCCTCGTGCTGGAACAAGCGGATGGATTGGCGGACGCCGTCCTCGTAAACTTCAAAATCCTGCTCGCGCACATCGGAGGCGAAGGTACCCTTACGATCGCGAACCGTAGGGTGCAACACCACCAGGTCGACGCTCACGGCGATTTTGAATGGTCCGGGGTCTTGACCGGCGATTGACGCTGGAGCCGGAGGTTGGGCATGGCCCACAAGAGCGATGAGGAGAACCGTCGCGAGCGCGATGCAACCATTCCGTTCCCTTGCCGCCGTTCTCATAGTGTCTCCGTCTCAGTCAGCACGCATGGATGCGGCGATACTCCGGCTGCCACATCGCGTCTTGCACCTGTTGAACGATGTCGTCGAATTTGACTCTGGCCAGGCCCTCGGCATGCGCCGCCTCGGCGACGGCCACCGCTACGGTCAGCGACACGCTGCGTAAGTCGTCGATATGCGGGAGCAGTGACGCACCGGGCTGGCGAACCGCCACCAAACTGGATACGGCACTGGCCGCGGCCGCGAACATTCCGTCACTGATCCTGCTGGCTCGCGAGACGATCGCGCCCAAGCCCAGGCCCGGGTACAGCATGGCATTGTTCACGTGGGCGACAACATATGTCACTCCCCTATAAGTGACTGGGGCGAACGGGCTACCGGTCGCGATCAGCGCCCGCCCGTCAGTCCAGGCAATCAGGTCGGCCGGGTTCGCCTCAGCCTGCGCGGGCGGATTGGAGAGCGCGAAGATGATCGGCCTCTCGGTATGCGCCGCCATTTCCTTAACGATCGCTTCCGTGAAACTGCCGGAGGCGGTCGACGCGCCGATCAGCATGGTCGGTGCCACCCGGCGCACTACCTCGGCCAGGCTTAGGCCGTTTCCATTTTCGTCGCGCTTCCAGCCCCTGCCTTCAACGGCCGGCCGGGCATACCGCGCCTGATAGTCGCGCAGTGAATCGCCCATGTCGGTTGTCAGTAAACCCTGCCGGTCCACGCACCAGAAGCGCCTGGCTGCATCCTCTTTGGAGAGCCCCTCGCGCACCATGGCGCCGCAAATCTGGTCGGCCACTCCAATGCCTGCCGTACCGGCTCCAAAGATGACCACGCGCTGGTTGCGCAGCGGCGTCCCGCAGACGCGGACGGCGGAGATGGCCGCCGCCAGCGCGATGGCGCCGGTGCCCTGAAGATCTTCGTTGAACGTGCCAACCCGGTCGCGGTACTTCTCAAGGATGCGCCGTCCGTTGCCAGGCGCCAGGTCCTCCCACTGCAGCAGTGCATTCGGGAACCGCGTTGTCACGGCTTTGACGTAAGCGTCGATGAAGGCGTCGTAGCGCTCTCCGCGTATTCGGGTGTGCCGGTTCCCGATGTAGGTGGGATCGCACAGCAGACTTTCCCGGTTCGTGCCGACATCCAGCATCACCGGGATCACACGGGTCGGGTCAACGCCGCCCGCCGCCGTGTAAATCGCCAGCTTGCCGATCGACACCTCGATGCCGCCCACACCCCAATCGCCGACTCCCGGGATTTGCTCGGCATCGGTCGCGAGGATCAGGTCGATATCGCCCGAGCCGAGGCCCAGGTTCGCAAATGCCTCATCGATGGCTTCGGCATGGTCGATCGAGAGATATACGCCGCGCGGACGCCGGCACTCATGGTGGTATTGCTCGATCGCCCTGCCAACCGTCAGATCGTTGACGATGGGGATCATTTCGCGCAGATGCTCTGAAAACAGCCGGTAAAACAGCACCTCGTTGCGGTCGTGCAGGGCGGTTAAGTAGATGTTTTTGCTCAGCGCATCCGGGAGCCGCTCGTACTGGATGTAGGCGCTCTTGACCTGACTCCCCAGCGAGCTGATGTCCGGAGGGAGCAGACCCCTGAGGCCCAGTGCTTTTCGCTCATCCGCCGTGAAGGCCATCCCCTTGTTCAACAGCGGTGAATTGAGCACGGCCAGTCCGCGAGCCTTGATCTCGTCGCAACCCTCCGCACTCGGCCGCCGCCTGGTGGCGGGCGCCAGCAGCGGGATCACTCTCTGTCGCATGCTGATTACCTCTCCCTTTGATCCGTGCCCCTCGCGCGGCGCCCCAGGGGTGTGGCGCCGACGCGAGGGGATCGCGAATACACTACTGAAGGCGTCTCGCGGCCGTACGGACGGCGAAAAGCCCACCCAGGGCCGCCAGTCCGAGCAGCCCAATCAGCGGCAGATTGCTCGCCGTGGAGGGGAGCGTCGGCGCGGTCGTCGTCTCCGTTACAGTCGAAGCCGTCGTTGTTTTAGTGACGGTCTCCACCGGCGGCGGCGTAACCACCTCGGCGACCTGCACTTGTTCTCCGGTCGGCTTGACGGCCATGATGGGCGCCTGCTTCAGTTGCACTACAACCGGCGCGTTTACCGACACGATCGGCTCGGCGACTTCGACCGGGAGTTCCACCGGCGTGAAAAGGACGGGCATGTTGGTTTCCTTGGCCAGCGCCATCGCTTGCGCCTTCGGATAGACGAATTCATCGCCCCAATTTCTGCCCGGATAGAACCAGGCGCGCAGAGCTTCCGGCTCGCCTGCCGGTCTTTCCCTGAATGTGATCACGGTCTGATCAGTCGCCCTGAGGCGATAGTTTGGAATGGCCAGAATGGTGGCGTAGACGGTTTTCTCGTCCTGGCTGAAGATCTGGACGATGTGGCGGTCCGACTGCGAATCCAGGATCTTGAACACGTAGGTGCCGGCGGGCAACACACCAAACCCGACCAGGTGAACCCCGGGAATCTCCACGGGACCGCTGAAGGTGATTGTGGTCTTCTTGTTCCAATCATCGGCCTTGGCGCCTGGTGCGAGTACCGCACCCATTAGCGCCACAAAACAAACTGTCGTCGCTGCTTTAAATCGTTTCATTGTCTTTCTTTTCTCCCTTTGCTCCAGATTTTGTAGTCTGCCGTTCCCTTTGGCTCGGCGTGGTGCAGATCTCGGCGGGCGTGTCCCGCATTCTTCACATAGGCATTTCAGGGTCCGCAGGCGCCGAATCCTTGTTCGGTCATATATGCCCGCATTCGGCCGCCTCACGCAATCTGAACAATCGAATGAGGAACTGACCGTGCGGGGTCATATGACCGAATGTGGTCAGCGGCCGCCCACGGCTTAGTGACGGTCGTGTTCCCGATCGAAGTCGCGGTTGTGGTCGCGGTCCCAGCGATGGTCGTGGGCGACCCGGCCGCGATCGCCATCCCAGTAGCCCGCATAGTAGAGTGTTCCATCATGACGGGGTTCCACCCAATGTGCGCCGGCGTACGCCGGACGGGTCCAGTATCCGTCGTGCCACCTGTAATGGTGGCCCACAGGGTACCAATAGCCACCTACGAAGGAATAGCCGGCGCCGGGACTTCGCGACACAACCCTAACTACACGGGGCCGCGGCGGCGGGCCGATTCTCACTCCGACGAAAACCTCAGCGAAGAGAGATCCCACTGCCAACAACATTAGTACAAGCAATTTACTTTTCATGGTTTGGTTCCTCTTGTTCCTATTGGGCACGTTGTTAGCCAACGGCCCGCCGAACCTCTAGGGACCAGGCCGGAAATCGTCTCCGCATTGACCAAATGAGGCCACATGACCCCGCGCGGTCAAATCCCCGGTCCGCTCGCTCAGGCTCCGCGGGGCTGCCGCATAGGCACATATGGCTCACGCGGATTCGGTGCGGATGGACCCCGGAATGCCTTAGATAGAGCGCCGAGACCCGCAATCGGCTGTGTAATGCGGAAGGAAACACGATGTTTCATACGGTTACGAGAATCATCAAGTGGGTTTCGATTCCGGTCCTACTGCTTGCCGCTGTGTTTTCGTGCCTGGCCGCGAATTACGAACCCCTGATGGATTTCGTGATTTGTCTGGGCGCCATCCTCCTTGTACATCGTGCGCTTTGGTTAAAAGAATACTTTTGGGCTGCCGGGTTTGTTGGGATCGTGGTGATTTTCAGCCCGCTTTTTCTCGCGGTTAAGATTTTTCTCCTGATGGGCTTCACCTGCATTGCAGCCTTAATCACCTTGTTCGCGGCATTCCGGACGCAGCCACTGCCGGTCGACTGAAGAAAAGGGAGATTCTATGAAGATACTACCAGCGTCACTTCGACCAAGCCGTGAAGTGAAGGGCGGACTGATACTCGCCGCGCTCCTGGCGGCGATCCCAGTTGCAGGGATTGGACAGACCCCCGATGCGTTCGATTGGCAAGCCAAGCTGCAATATCATGCCGAAAGCACCTACGGTCCGTTAGCCATCGTGGGCATCGTCGCATACGCCGGCATCCTCCAGGACTTGAACTCTCCGAGAGAGTGGGGACAGGGCGGCGACGCTTACGGCAAGCGTGTCGCCTCCACGGCCGCGTGCTCGGGGATTCACGGCATGCTCGCTTTTGGGCTGGATTCCGCGCTGCACCAGGACCCGCGTTACTATCGATCGGGCGGCACGGGGTTCTTGCGCCGGACGGCGAATGCGGTCCGGGGAACCATCCTCACGCGAACCGACGCAGGCGGCGAGACACTCTCCACCTGGCGCATCGGCAGCGCTTACGGCTCGGCCTTTCTTTCCAATTTGTGGTACCCGGCCCGTCTCGATAACGCACACCTCGGGTTTGTCCAGGGTTCCATGACACTCGGCTTCGATCTGGCCAAAAATCTGGGAGCGGAGTTCTGGCCGGACATTAAAAGAAAGGTACTCCGCCGCAAAGTGAGCCCATGATTCAAAATAAGGCACCGCGTGGACCTTGGAAGTTGCCATCATCGGCCGCCTTGGGAATGTTAGTCCTGTTCTCAGTTCAAAGTGCCTCTT
This sequence comes from Bryobacteraceae bacterium, assembly GCA_049519475.1. Taxonomy (GTDB): domain Bacteria; phylum Acidobacteriota; class Terriglobia; order Bryobacterales; family Bryobacteraceae; genus PALSA-129. The sequence goes on from JBEKQS010000212.1 coordinate 8,860, forward strand.
CGTATTCCGTTCTCACCCACGAAGCTATTATCGATTCCACCTGGGATAGTGCGATTAAGCCCCTGCTCCTGAAACGATTTCCCGCCTCCACCGTGGAAGAGTTGACGCAGGCGCACGCTTATGCCTACGGGGGGTGCATTATCCAGGACCTGGGATATTATCCGTTCGGCAGTAAGTTTTTCAGCGATTTGACGCACTATGTACGAAGCGGCGACTTCATCCTCAACATGATTCGCGAGTCTCAGGATCTGGACGAGTACGCATTCGCGTTGGGCGCGCTGGCGCATTACGCTTCCGACAACGATGGCCACCGCATGGCAGTGAACCTCTCGGTGCCGCTGATCTACCCGAAGCTGGGCTTAGAATTTGGAAAGTCGGTGACGTATGCGGACGATCCCTCGGCGCACACCAAGGCGGAGTTTGCGTTCGATGTGTTTCAGGCCGCGAAGAGCCGCTACGCTTCGGCTGCCTACAAAGAGTTTATCGGTTTTCAGGTCGCCAAACCGGTGCTCCAGCGGGCCTTTCAGGACACTTATGGACTGAGGATCGAGCAGGTATTCCTCGACCTCGACCTCGCGATCGGATCGTACCGGCGGGCGGTCGGGACCGTTCTTCCGGCCCTGACCAAAGTCGCATGGCAAATCAAGAGCCAGGAGATCAGGAAGGAGGCCCCCAATATCACGCGCCAG
>JBEKQS010000213.1:0-9498 GCA_049519475.1 Bryobacteraceae bacterium
GCTTCGATCAGCGGAGACAGCCAGAATGTGTTGGGCTACGGCAGTTTCGTCGGGACCGCGGCCGCATCGGTCACCGCCGGCAGCGTCTTCGCGGCGCCGGCGGCCGATGGCAACGTGTATCTGGACCTGTCGCTGGACGGGGGCAGTTCGTCCAGCCTCACCGTGGCCATGACTGCGGCCGGAACCACCACGGCGGCTCTTGCGGCGGCCGCCATCAACGCAGCGATTGCGGCGGCCGGACCCAATTCGGCTTTCAACAAGGCGGGCATCATCGCCGAGGACAACGGCGGCGGCAAGCTGGAACTGATATCGAGTAACAACACGTCGTTCCGGCTGGGTGAACGCAACGACGGCACCAACACCAGCGCATTGGGCTTTTATGCCGACGCCGCCCGCAACGCGAGTGGGCTAGCCGCCGCTTGGACGGCGCCCGCCACGCCCACGGCGAACTTCGTCAACCAGGATGCGAAGGGTGAGTACCAGTTGGGCACCGTGTCCAACGGAGCGGGCACGGCCGCACCGCTCACCTTCGCGCCGATTCTTTATGCCACCGACAGCCAGTCGCTGACGGTCGCGGCCGCCGACGCTTCGGGCGCATCCCATAGCGTGGTAGTTTCGCTCACTCAGGCCGGCGGCCAAAACATCGACCAGGCCATCAACGCCATCAACACGCAGATCCAGGCCTCCGGCGATTCCACGCTCATGCAGATCAACGCGGTCAAAGTGAATGTTAGCGGCGCCGAGAAGATCGAGTTCGCCAGCGACGTTCCGAACTTCAGCGTGAACGTCGGCTCCACCACCAACGGAAGCGGGGTCCAGGCGCAGGGGCAGACCCTGGGGTCCGTCAAGATCGGTACGGGTGGCGCGGCGGACATCAGCACGGAAGCCGGCGCGGAAGCCGCGGTCTCGGCGGTCACTAACGCGGTGTCCGCGTTGGGCGTGGCGCAAGCGGCCGTCGGAATTGGTGAGAATCTGCTGAATTACGCCGTCAACCTGGCCCAATCGCAGATCACCAACCTCTCGGCCGCGGAATCGCAGATTCGCGACGCCGACGTGGCGCAACAGGCGGCCAACCTGACCAAGGCGCAAGTCTTGCAGCAAGCCTCCATCGCGGCCATGGCCCAGGCCAACTCAGCGCCCCAGGCCGTCCTTTCGCTGCTGAAGAGTTAGGGCAGGGGCTTCGCCCTTGAAATCCCTGCGGGATTTGGAAGTCAGTCGGAAGTCGAGGAAGTCAGAATGGCGGAAGGCGCGGCGCGGGGTGATTCTCCTGCCTTCTAGCTCCGATATCCCGAAGGGATATCAAGGGCGAAACCCTTGTGGCCCGTTTTCTCGATCCGCGTTTTCAACCGCAGCTCGCGCCGCCGCAGCGCCGGCGTCACTTCAATCTCCAGCGCCGCCCGCGTCATCTCGAGCGCCATCGCGCAGTTCCGCTCCGCATGTTCGTAGTGCTTGGCCAGCGCTTCGAGCGCCCGCGTGCGATACGGATTGCGTGACGCCGCCAGTTCCGTCATCGATGCCAGCGCCGCGTCTGTGCGCCCCAACTTCTTCTCCATGATTCCGATATCCCACAACGTGCGGAACAACAGGTCGTCCGGCAGGCCCATTTCCACCGCGCGGCGGTAGAGCCGCAGGGCCTCTTCGCCACGCCCGGCCCGCTCCACCCACCGGCCCAGCCCGATCAGGTCCGCGCCGTGCCGCAAGCCGGCATTCTCCGGAGAACGGAATGCCAGCGGCACGATGGCCGTCAGGCAGGCCAGCGAAAGAATGTCGATGGCGTTGTGGTGGAAAATCGGCACCAGATCGAACGCCCGCAGCGTCCGCAGGTATCCGAAATAGCAATACGGAATCATCTCGCCCGGCAGATCGCCTTGCCGCTCCACGCCCAGAATCTGGTTTTCCAGTTCCACCAGCCGGCAACTTTCCAGGCGCAACTTCCACAGCCGGCGCGCCCCGAACAGCAGGTCCAAATGCTGCATGCGGTCGAACGGATGCCGCGCCCGCGCCATGCGGTAGCGCGTCTCCAGCAGCGGCTGGTCGAAGGCTTTCCCGTTGTACGTCACCAGCACGTCGAACTCCGCCAGATGCTCCGCCAGGCGCGCCAGCATCGACGGCTCTTCGCCGTAGTCCCGCATGAAAAACTGGCGCAGACGAAAGCCCGCCGCTTCAATCGACCCCACCCCGATCAGAAACGGATACGTGCCCGTGCCGCCCGCCAGGCCCGTGGTCTCCGTGTCCAGAAAAGCCCACTTCGTCGGGTTCGACCGCGCAATCTCGCCGCCGGAAAGTGACTCCAGCAGATCTTCCGGCAACTCCGCCAGGTCCGCGATATCCATGCTGCCATGCCGGCGGTGGCGTTCCCACAGCTTCTCGGTTTCGAAATGCTCCCCGAACGCCGTGCGCACCACTTCTCCGCTGATTAAGTCCTGGATGAATCCAGCCGCTTCCTTCGGCCGCGGAGGGGTAGGCGTGCCTTCATAGCGCCGGTCGATACGCGCGACCCGCCGCCGCAAAGCCGCGAGTTGTTCCTGGAGGTCCTCCATTCGCCTTTTCTTTGCCTAGCATACCACTCCTCGGTGTGAGAAGATCGGGCAGTGCGCAGCACTCTATGCTTATCAACTGGCAGGACGTTCTCACAAAGTCGCAGTGAGATTATCTCGGGAGGCTCCTTCGGACGGCTCCCTTCGAGCGCGAGTCTCTGACCGCCGCTTCATGCCCCTTATGGTATCCAGCCCACCCATCTTCTATCTCCCCGTCCAGCACGGCGTCCGTTTCCCCAGAAACGCGCCGATGCCTTCCTGCGCGTCGGCGGCCATCGCGTTCATCGACATCACTTCCTTGGCATAGGCGTAGGCTTTGGGCTGGTCCAGATCGATCTGCGTGTAGAAGGCCCGCTTGCCGATCCCCACCACCAGCGGGCTGGCCTCCGCCACTTTCGCCGCCAGCTTGCGCGTGGCGTCGTGCAGTTCGCCGGCCTTGACGGCCCGGTTGATCAGCCCCCATTCGGCGGCCGTGCGCGCATCCACCGGCTCCCCGGTGAGCAGCATTTCGAGCGCGCGCTTGCGGCCGATGGCCCGCGTCAGCTCGACCATCGGCGTGGTGCAGAAGAGTCCGATCTTCACTCCGGGTGTCGCGAACCAGGCTTCCTCCGCCGCGATCGCCAGATCGCACGCGGCCACCAACTGGCAGCCCGCCGCGGTGGCCACGCCCTGCACTTGGGCAATGACCGGCTGCGGGACCGCTTGAATCTTCAGCATCAGCTCGCTGCACACATCGAAGACGCGCCGGTATTCGTTGATGTCGCGCCCGGTCATCTCTCCCAGGTCGTGGCCCGAGCAGAACACTTTCCCGGCCGCCGCCAGAATCACCGCGCGGAACTCCCGCCCGCGCCCGATCTCATCCAGGCAGCCCTTCAGTTCCAGCATCAATTCGAGCGAAAGCGCGTTGCGCCGTTGCGGCCGGTTCAAGGTGATGACGGCAGTCGCGCCTTCCGCCGTCACAACCAGGTTTTGATAATCCATTATTCTGCGATTGTATGTCTTTGTGGGACAGACGATCGGTTTGTGTCGTCTGTCAAGCAGCGTGCTCTACCCAGGCGCGACAGACCACGAAACCCGATGGTCTGTCCTACGCCGCCCAAGGCACCTTGGCCAGCACGTCCTGCGCCACCGCCGCGGTGTTGGCGTGAATCGTGATGGTGTCTTCCACGTTGAGCGCGTATCCGCCGGCCAGCACAATCGCCACCGGCACATGGTGCGTCAGCGCCGTCCAGATCACCAGCCGGTCCCGTTCCATCAGCCCGTCGAAGGTCAGCGAAAGACCGCCCAACTGGTCTTCCAGATACGGGTCGGCGCCCGCCACATAGACCACCAGTTCGGGTTTGAACAGGGAAAGCGCCGCGCGGTAACCGTTGCCCAGGCGGTGCAGATACTCCGCGTCGCCGATGCCATCCGCCAGATGAATGTCCAGGCTCGATGGCGGTTTCTCGGTCGGATAGTTGTTGTACTGGTGGATGGAAAGCGTGAATACCGAAGGGTCGCCCGCGAAGATCGCTGCCGTCCCGTTGCCGTGATGCACATCGCAATCCACCACCATGGCCCGCTTGATGGCGCCGTCTTTTTGCAGCCGGCGGATGGCCACCGCCATATCGTTGACCGCGCAAAATCCTTCGCCGTGTCCCGGGAACGCGTGGTGGAAGCCGCCGCCGATGTTGAATCCCACACCTCCCGCCAACGCGTGCCGCGCCGCCATCAATGTGCCGCCCGCCGCCAGCCAGAACGCTTCCGCCATCTCCTGGGAGTACGGAATCTCCAGAGTCAGAATGTCCTGATAAGTCAGCGTGCCGTTGCGCATCTTGTCCACCCACTGCGCCTCGTGCGCCAGCAGCAGGTCTTCGTCGGAAGCCGGCTCCGGCTCCACGAAATTTTCCGGCGCCGCGAACTTCGTGCGCACCAGCCGGTCGTGCAGCCACTTGTATTTCTTGGAAGGGAAGACGTGGTCTCCCAGGTGCAGGTCGTACCGCTCCGAGTAGACCAGCGGGAATGGCAAAACCATCTCAGCCCCGATCCGACTGCACCGCGGTGGCCACCGCGACGTTGAACACGTCCTCTGCCGAGCAACCGCGCGACAGATCGTTGGCCGGCTTCGCCAGGCCCTGTAGAAATGGCCCGATGGCCATCGCCCCACCCAATCGCTCCACTAGTTTGTACCCGATGTTGGCCGCCGAGAGGTTCGGAAAGATCAGCGTGTTGGCGCGGCCCGCCACTTTCGACCCCGGCGCTTTCGACCGTCCCACCACCTCGGAAACCGCCGCGTCGGCCTGCAGTTCCCCGTCCACGTTCAACTCCGGCGCGCGCGCCCGCACAATCCGCAGCGCCTCCACCACCTTGTCGACTTCCGCGTGCTTGCCGCTGCCCTTGGTCGAAAAGCTGAGCAGCGCCACCACCGGCTCGGTATCGAGCAGCGCCCGCGTGCTCTCCGCCGTGGCAATGGCGATATCCGCCAGTTGCGTGGAGGTCGGATCGATCACCACCGCGCAGTCCGCAAAGGCCATCAATCCGCCGTGCCCGAGCGTGCGCTCCGCGAGCGCCATGATGAAGACGCTCGATACCAGCCGTGCGCGCGGGTCCGGGCCCACCGCGTGCAGCGCCGCGCGCACCGTTTCCGCCGTGCTGTTCACCGCGCCGCCCACGCTGCCATCGGCATCGCCCGCCCCCACCATCAGGGACGCGAAGTAGAGCGGCTTGCGCGCTATGTCGCCGGCCTCGATTTGCGTGATGCCCTTGGCGCGCCGCCGCTCATAGTAGAGCGCCGCATACTTCTCCACCAGCGGCGAGCGCGCCGGGTCCACAAACGTCACGCCTTCCGGCGCGTTGGCCGGCCGTGGCCCGATCAGCACCGGCTTGGCCGCCTCTTCGGCCACCAGCCGGGCCGCCGCCTGGAGCACGCGCGCATCGCTTCCCTCCGGGAACACGATGGTCTTTTTCAGCTTGCGGGCCCGCGCTACGAGCCCCGACATGAACGATCTGGCCGATTCCGGAATTGCCGCCATTGCGCTGAGAATCTGAGTCTAACAGGTGGCGCGCCGCGCGTCAGTCGCCCAGAAATTTGCCGATGGGCCGGAGCCCCTTCACGTTGTCGCAGACCGCCTTCAGCCCGGCAGTCAGCGGAATCGCCAGCAGCAGCCCCGGCGCGTCCCACAGGAAGCCCCACAGCATCAGCGAGAATGTCACCACCAGCGGGTTCAGGTGTACCCGCGAGCCCACAATTTTGGGATACAGCAGGTTCAGCGCCAGCAGGTGCAGCAGCGCCACCGACACCACCACCAGGATGTACACCGGCACGGTGTTGATCCCCAGCGCCGAAAACAACGGCGGCACCATGGCCAGCGGCAGCCCCACATAGGGCACCAGGCTCAACATGCCGCTCAGCGGTCCGATCAACAAAGGATACGGCAGGTGCATCATCCAGAACATGCCGGAGCTCAAAAACGCCAGCAAGATCCCCAACAGAAAGTTGCCCACCACGAAGGCCCGGACCATCTCGGCAATTCCCTGCAGGCTCCGCGCCGCCACTAGCCGGGCTTCTCCCTGAAAGAGCTGCAGGAATGCCCGGTTGATGTGGTCGCGCCAGCTCAACATGAAATACACCAGGAACGGAATGAACGAGACCATCAGCAGGATCTGGTAGAAGGAGTTCAGGCGCGCGTAAATGTAGTCGCCGATGGCCGAACCGCTCTCGATCGGCGGGGGGGCGGCCACCGCGAACTGGGGCGTCGTGTCGCCTTTCTTGCCGCCCTTCTTCTTGGCGGCCGCCTGTTGCGAGCGCTGCTCTTCTTCTTCCAGTTGCTGCCGCTGCCTGGCGGGAAGAAAGATCTGGTACGTCTGTTTCTCCACGCCCTGAATTTTCTCGCGCACCCCGACTACAATGTCGCCGATCCGCTGCCCATACACGGGTAGCTCGTTATAAAGCCCGGTAAGTTGCGAGTAAGCCCCCAAACCGATCACATACAGGCACGCCAGCGCGAAGCAACAAACCACGAAGCTGGCCACGCTGCGCGGCAGCCGCAACCCCATCAGGAGCGTCACCAGCGGCTCCAGAATGAATGCGATCGTCACCGCCGTCATCGCGGTAATGAAGAAAAGACGCCCAAAATACAGGATCGCGATAAGCGTGCCGATCGCCACAATGGGCATGGCGAACTGGCGCGCGTCTTCCACGGCCCGGATGCTGGCAGGCTTGCTGATGGTCGCCACGGCGGCTGTAAGACCCTTGCCTCGAATGTAGCATGGCCGTGTCTATAATAAAATTGATTTGACTCCCGCGACCTCCCGCATCCTCGCGCTGGACCTCGGTAAGAGACGCATCGGTCTGGCCATCAGCGATCCCCTCGGCATCACCGCGCAGGGCCTCCCCAACCTGGTGCGCACCACCAAGCGCGCCGACCTGGCCCAACTCCAGCAACTCATCCGCGAACGCGAGGTCGGCCTGGTTCTGCTCGGCAACCCCATCGGCATGCGCGGCACCGAAGGCCGCCAGTCCGGCTGGGTGCGCGAATTTGCCGAAGCCATCCAAAAGTATACCGGGCTCCCGGTCAAGCTCTGGGATGAGCGCCTCACCAGCGTGGAAGCCGGCCGCGTGCTCCGCTCCAGCGGCATCAGCATCGCAAAGCGCGCCGCCGCCGTCGACCGCCTCTCCGCCGTCATCCTGCTGCAAAGCTACCTGGATGCCCTGGCCTACGAGGCCGCCCGGTGAAGCTCTTCCGCTTTACCAGCCGGGTCCTGCTGTTCACCGCGCTGTTCACCGGCTTGGCCTACCGCCTGTATCGTCCTTACCAGGGTTCCACCGGTGAGACGTTCGTCGACCTTCCCCACGGCACATCCACCAGCGCCATGGCCGATGCTCTTGCCAAAGCCGGCGTCATTCGCAGCCGCTGGGACTTTCTGCTCGCCCGTCTGTTTACCCGCGGCCATGTTTTGCAGGCTGGCGAATACCGCTTCGACCATCCCGCCTCCGCAATGGATGTCTTTCGCCGCATCGCGCGCGGCGACATCTTTTATCTAGAGCTGGTAGTGCCCGAGGGCAAAAACATGTTCGACATCGCCGCCGCCGCCGAACAACTCGGCCTCTTCAAAGCCGCCGATTTCCTGTCAGCCGCCGCCAACCCCGGCCTGATTCGCGACCTCGATCCCCTGACCCCCACGCTCGAAGGTTATCTCTTCCCCGACACCTACCGCCTCAGCCGCCACACCACTCCCGACAAGCTCTGCCGCATCATGACCGGCAAGTTCCGCGACGCCTGGCACGGCATCCACACCTCGCGGCCCGTGCATGAAGTCGTCACCCTGGCTTCCCTGGTCGAAAAGGAAGGCAAGCTGGCCGAGGAGCGCCCGCGCATCGCCGCCGTCTTCGAGAACCGCCTGCGCATCGGCATGAAGCTCGATTGCGATCCCACCACCATCTACGCCGCGCTCCTGCTCGGAAGCTACCATGGCGCCATCCACCGCTCGGATCTTGACCGCAACCACCCGTATAACACCTACAGCCATCCCGGCCTGCCGCCCGGTCCCATCGCCAATCCCGGCAAGGCCTCCATCGACGCTGTGTTGAATCCGGCCCCGACCGACGCGATCTACTTCGTGCTGCGGCCCGACACCTCCGGCGCCCACGAATTCTCCAGCAATGTCGCGGCACACGAAGCCGCGGTCGAGCGCTACCGCAGTGGCCTCCAAAACCACAAAATCCGTTAAGCAGCGCTTGCGCGACTACCTCGCCGAGGCGCAGCCGCCCGCCATCACCGCGGCCGTGTGGAACCATTTGCTGGCGTCCCTCGCACCGGTATCCGAGTCTTACCTGCGCGACCTGCTGCGCTCCACCGGCCTGCCCTTCGAGCAGCCGTATGCCGGAATCCGCCAGCACACCTTCGAGGAACTGGAGCAGACGCTCGGCGAGATGCTGGCCGTCTACGCCGAAGCCGCCGCCGCCCAAGACCGCGCGCGCGCCCGCTACGCCCGCCGCCAGGTGATCGCCGCCAAAGATCGCGCCCGCTTCCTGACACGCAGTTCGCGCACCCCAACGGAGAAGAAAGTACAGAAGGAAGAGATGGTGCAGTGGATGCTGGTCTGGCTGGAGAACCCCGAAGTTTTTCCTGCCTGGGTGGCCGCGCGCAAGCGCGTGAACCGCTAAGGGCTTGTCAGGAATCAACGTTGCCACTCGGGTAGAACTGCCCCTAATTTCCGCGTCTCAGCCTTGGGGCGCACTCCAGCCGCGTCCCGTTTTCGGGGACTCGCTCAGTCCGTGAAGAACTGGTTGCGAAGTTTGGACTCCGGGATGAACCGGGATGCCTGCCGGTAGATGGCGTGCAGCGTGCCCCGATCAATTTCGTTGTGGTTGGGAACCGTTAGTGTCTGGGCCCGGCCAAGCGGCAGAATGCGGCGCAGCTTGATGTGACTTCCTCGCTGTGCGAAATCCTGGAAGCCAAATTCGCCCAGGATTCTCATAACATCACGCCCGGAAAGGACTCGCAATTTTGGCATCACGCTACTGCGTCAAGTTCCATGGTCGCGAGGATCGTCGGGTCGCTAGAGAAACCGAGTTCGGAAAGGTCTTCGCCCTCTAGGTGCAGGCCGATGGCCTCGCGGATATTGAAAGCCAGTTCATCGAGCGTGGCAGCCTGAGTGACCACAGGAAGATCGAGGCACTCAGCCACAAACTGACGCTCGCCTTTTGTAATGCGCACTTGGATCGTTCGCTTCATTGGTGGCTCGCCTCAGATTCCAGTATGCATCAACACCGCTCTGGCCGAAAGCAGCCAAAGGGAAATCTGCATATTCAGCGCGGAGGCGCGGAGACGCGGAGGAAGAAGAAGCAAAGTCAAGACCTAGCTACTTTCCGGCGCAAAATTGGTTTTTCAGCACGAGAGCTGACCACCTGCGCACGGTGTCAGAAGCTGCGAAAGGCCCGACGGTCGTCCCGCCGGGCAGTCAAGTGATTGGTTTGGGG
>JBEKQS010000214.1:0-9315 GCA_049519475.1 Bryobacteraceae bacterium
AACGCGCCCAGATCGATGGGGGCCAGCGGCTTTTGGGCGGTCAGGTCGACCACGGCGATGGTTGCGCCGCCGGCGCCGCCGCCCAGGGCGCCATAGTTCGAAATGTATGCGGTCTTCCCATCGTCCGATACAGCGACTTCGTGCGGATCGTTTCCGACGGGCACACGCGCCACGATGGTCAGGCTCGCGGGATCGACGATCACCAGAGTGTTCTGTTCTTTCTCGAGGACCAGCAAAGCGTTGGCAGGCGTGTCCGCCGCCTGAAGGGCAGCGGCGCCGAAACAGAGGAGCGACAGGCAGCTCAGGGTTTTCATGATTATCCAAGTTTATCCGATACCATCGATAGTGGATGCCGCTCGCGTTGTGGCTGTTTTTCGCGTTCGCCGATTATCGCCTGGCCGTGCCGGGCTACCACTACGAGTTCCCGCGGGATCACTTCGCCCATGCCGATTTCCAAACCGAATGGTGGTATTACACCGGCAACCTGCGGGCGCGCGACGGTCATCGCTACGGATTCGAGCTGGTCTTCTTCCGCCAGGGGAAAAATGACGCGCCGCGCGATAACGCTTCGGCCTGGCGGGTCGACGATCTGTACCTGGCGCACTTGGCGCTCACCGATATCGATGAGAAGCGATTCCGCTACTTCAAGCGCCTGAACCGCGCCGGTCCGGGCATCGCCGGCGCGAGCTTGGACCAGGGCCGCGTCTGGAACGGCAACTGGGAATCGCGATGGGACAAGTCCACGGGCCGGCAAACGCTCTCCGCGGTGGCGGAAGGGCTGCGCTTCACGCTGCGGCTCACGCCCGAGACGCCGCCCGTGATCCACGGCGAAAACGGCGTGAGCCAAAAAGCCGCGGGAGCGGGCAAGGCGTCGTATTACGTTTCCTTCCCGCGGCTCCGCGTGGAGGGAACGCTCAACCGCGCGGAGGTCAGCGGCACCGCCTGGATGGATCACGAATGGTTCACCGGGCAGCTCGACGCGAACCAGCAGGGCTGGGACTGGTTCAGCGTGCAACTGGACAGCGGCGCGGAGCTCATGCTGTTCGATCTGCGGCGCAAGGATGGCGGCATCGAGCCGTTTTCCTCCGGCACCTATATCGCGCGCGATGGCCGCGCGACGCACTTGAAGCGCGCCGATTTTGAGTTGCAGCCACTCGATTTCTGGACCAGCCCGAAGACCGGCGCGCGCTATCCGGTGCGGTGGCGCGTCTCGGTTCCGTCGCTGAAGATACAACTCGAATGCGCGGCCGCCATCCCCGATCAGGAACTGGTTTCGGAGGATGACGCCGGCCCTACCTATTGGGAAGGCGCGGTGACTTACTCCGGCTCAGCCAGCGGGGTAGGGTATCTGGAAATGACCGGCTACGGCAGGCCGGTGCGGTTCTGAAGATCTGACGCGTATTCGACGCTCACCAGGAACAGGCCTTTGGCCGGCGCGGTGGGACCGCTCACGGCGGGCAGCACGGTCACATCTTGAATATTTCCCTTACCGGCTTCGATCAGCGTGCCCACGATATTGCGCACCATGTGCTTCAGGAATCCGCTGCCGCGGACGCGATACACCAGGCGCGCCGGCGTGGGTTCCAGCACCGACGAAAAGACCGTTCGCACCTTGGAGCGTCCTTCGGCATCGCGATCGTCGGAGGCCGCGAAGGCCGTGAAATCGTGCTCGCCTTCGAATGCGGCCGCTAGCCGCGACATTCGCTCCTGGTCCAACGGATACGGATAATGATGCACGAACGGCCACTCAAAGGGCGTGCAGACTTCGCCGCGGCAAATGCGATATTCGTAGGTTTTCGCCTTGGCTTGGAATCGCGGATGGAAATCCGGCTCGACCTCTTCGGCCGAGAGCACGCGGATGGTGGGCGGCAGCAGGCGGTTGACGGCGCGGCGCAGGTTGGCCGCCGGAATGGGGTTCTCGATGCTGAAGGCGGCCACCTGCCGGAGGGCGTGGACGCCGGCGTCGGTGCGGCCCGACCCGGCCACGTGCACGGGAGCGCCTTCGATTCCGGAAAGAATTTCTTCGAGCGCGCCTTGGATGGTCGCGAGCCCGGGTTGCACCTGCCAGCCGTGAAACGCGGTGCCGTCGTAGGCCAGATGGATGCGGATGCGGCGCATCAGGTTGGGCGCGAGCCCGGTTTCACCACGGGAAGGCCGCGCTGGCACAGCGGACATTCCTCGGGATAGTGGGCCGCCACGTGCAAGGTGGCCAGGGCCGCGCGCGGAACGCCCACATCGGCGCGCCCGCCGCTGCGGTCGATGATGGAGCCGGCCGCCACCACGTTCACGCCGGCCGCGCGCAGCAGATCAATGACGTCATGCGTGCTGCCCCCGGTGGTAATCACGTCCTCGACCACCACCGCTGTTTCGCCGCGCCCCACCGTGAACCCGCGCCGCAACGTCATCTTGGAGGTGGCGGCGTCGCGTTCCGTGAAGAGAAACCGCGTGCCCAGCGCGCGCGCCACTTCGTGTCCGATGATCAAGCCGCCGAGCGCCGGCGAGACCACCAGCTCGATGCGCGCGGTACTCAGTTTGCGGATTTCTTCGGCCAGCATGCCGGCCAGCTTTTCAGCCGCCGCCGGATGCTGCAGCACCAGCGCGCATTGCAGGTAAATGGAGCTGTGCAGGCCGCTGGTCAGCCGGAAATGGCCCTCTAAATATGCGCCCGTGGATCGAAATAATTCCAGAACGGACTCGGCTTGCGGCGTCACAAAGGCCTACTATACCATTGACCTTCAACTAGCCAAGGGTTGCGCCCTTGATATCCCTTCGGGATACGGGAGTCAGAAGTCAGGAGGCCGGAAGTCAGAATGCTCCGCACCCAGCCCGAGACATTATCTTGACACACACGTGCCAATTTTCCGTACAAGGCCGCACACGCCGGACCCCGGCTGCTTGATTCCAGGCGGATTAGGGTTTGGCGCGGGAATTGCTCTTCGATCAGCGTGACTGTTTACCAAAAGGCCCTTGGAGAGACGGTTGATCCTCTCTGTCGATTCCTTCCTTACCAGCTACCTCTAACGGAAACCCACTGATTCCCGCCGATACCCTCACAACCGTCTCTTCCCGGGCCTGCACGGTATTTCTAGTGCGGGCTCCATCTCGTTTACGATAGATCTATGGCGAAAGCGATGTTCGACGTGGAATGCCCGTGCTGTGAGGCGGTGCTCAAGATCGACCCGGAGACGCGCGCGGTGATTGCGCATACGGTGCCCGTGAAGCCGCTCCCCATCGAGGATCTGGCGGCGGAAGTGGCCAAGCTGAAGGGCGAAGGCGCGCGGCGCGAACAGCTTTTCCAGAAGAGCTTCGAAGCCGAGAAATCGCATGGAAAGGTGCTCGAAAAGAAATTCGACGAGCTCTTCAAGCGCGCCAAAGAGAACCCCGACCTGGAGCCGCCCAAACGCGATATCGACTTGGATTAAGTGGGACTGGCCTCCTGGCCGGTCTTTGACAGGCCGGGATGTCTGTCCCACGGTCAACGCCCCATCACCAACGGCAGCAGCACGCGGTCCAGTTCCGCATCGTCCCATTTTTGAATGTGGACGTTCTTGTGCAGGCTCCAGTGCTCGGTGTGCGCGGCGGTCTCGCCCGGCGCCACTTTGCGGATCGGCCCCAGGGTTTCCAGTTCCAGAAAGTCGGCGTTGGTAAATGTTTCGAAATTGCACCCGAAGTCGGGATATGCCGCCGGCGCCGCCTCGGCATGCGCCTGCTTGACGAACAGATCACCATTCAGCAGGTAGGCGCCCCATACGTCGCGGCCATAGCTGCCCAGCTTTTCGGCGTCGCCCGTGTTCTTGGGGTCCTGCCGCAGCACCAGGTATTTTTGCAGCAGCCGCAAACGGCTGTCGGCCAGGTTCGTGTAGGGCCACATGGTCAGGGGGTTGGTGGGCTGCAGATCGTGGGGATGGTGGCCGCGCGGCGGAAATCCGTGAATGGCCGTGCCGCCCTGCGCCATCATGGTCAGCGCCCAGACCGCGAATTCGTATGGGTCGTGGCCGGCGTTGCGGATCTGGTGCATCACTTCCACGCCGGTTCCGGTGGCGTCCATGCGCAGAGTGATTTTCTTTTCGAGGCCGGTTAACGGTTCGATCTCCTCGGTCATCACGACGGTATCGCCCAGCACGTCGATGCGGATGGGTGAATTATCGGGCGCATAGCTCTTCACGGGATCTTCGGGCGCCATCCACAGGCGGTGGCCGCCGCGTGCCTGCCATTCCGGCTCGCCCGATTTGCCGAGCTGCTCCTTGAACTCCTTGAACAGGTTTTGGCCGCCCACGAACCCGTACCTCATGACGCGGGGACCGATGTCGCCCGTAACGATCGCCTCGACGATGCCGTTCGAGATGCGATAACAGTTGGGCCAGCCCTGGTAGCTGGTCTTTTCGATTTTCACAGCCGCGGAAGCGCTCATGGTCAGAACCGTCAAGATGGTGGCAAGTCTGTGCACAGCTCACCTCGAAGAATCCTCAGCATAGTCCACGGAGCGGTTGCATTCAAGCCCGCGCAAGCCCGCTGCTGTTATCATGAAAATCTTCCCGCATGATCGTCACAGCCAATACTGTCCGGTTCGATTCCCTGCCTCTCGATAACGGCGCCACGCTCGGTCCCGTCGAGATCGCGTACGAAGCCTACGGAGCGCTGAACGCCGCCAAATCGAACGCCATTCTGGTACTGCACGCCTTTTCCGGTGACGCGCACGCCGCCGGACCCGGCCCGGAAGACGGAAAACCCGGCTGGTGGGACAACATGATCGGCCCCGGAAAGGCGTTCGATACCGATCGTTACTGCGTCATCTGTTCCAACGTCTTGGGCGGCTGCCGCGGGACCACCGGCCCGGCTTCCATCAGCCCCGCCACCGGCTGCCCGTACGCCCTCACCTTCCCGGTGATCACCATCGGCGACATGGTGCGGCTGCAGCGCATGCTGGTCGATTCGCTCGGCATCCCGCGGCTGCTGGCGGTAACCGGCGGATCGATGGGCGGCATGCAGGCGCTGGAATGGGCGGTGGCGCACCCCGACCGCGTGGTCTCCGCCATCCCCATCGCCGCCACCGCGCGCCACAGCGCCCAACAAATCGCCTTCAACGAAGTGGGCCGCCAGGCCATCATGGCCGACCCCAACTGGAACGGCGGCGATTATTACGGCAAGGAACCGCCCGCGCGCGGTCTGGCCGTCGCCCGCATGGTCGGCCACATCACTTACATGAGCGACCATTCCATGCGCGAAAAATTCGGCCGCCGCCTGCGCGGCAAAGAGGCCTTCGGATTCGATTTC
Organism: Bryobacteraceae bacterium; assembly: GCA_049519475.1. Taxonomy (GTDB): domain Bacteria; phylum Acidobacteriota; class Terriglobia; order Bryobacterales; family Bryobacteraceae; genus PALSA-129. Next base: position 5,275 of record JBEKQS010000214.1, read on the forward strand.
GAAGTCGATTTCGAAGTCGAGAACTACCTGCGCTATCGCGGAACCCAGTTCGTCAGCCGCTTCGACGCCAACTCCTATCTCTACATCTCGAAGGCCATGGACTACTTCGATCTGACCGGCGGCCAGGCATCGCTGGCCGTCGCGTTCCAACCGGCCCGCGCGCGCTTCCTGGTCATCAGCTTCAGCTCCGACTGGCTCTACCCCAGTTACCAGTCGCAGGAAATCGTGCGCGCCCTGCGCGCGCGCAATTGCGACGTCGCCTACGTCGAGCTGCAATCCAGCTACGGCCACGATGCCTTCCTGGTGGATGTCGGGGAGCAATCCGCCCTGGTGCGCGGCTTTCTGGCCAGCACCTTCGAGAAACTGGCATGAGCGCGCACACTCGCAAACGGGCCTTCGTTCCCGAACTGCTGGGACGCAGCGACTACGCCATCATCGGCCAGATCGTCGAGCCCAACACGCGCGTGCTGGACCTCGGCTGCGGCGAAGGCGAGCTGCTCGAATGGCTGGCGCACAACAAGAATGTGGATGCGCGCGGCGTCGAAATCTCCGGCGCCAAAGTGCAACGCGCCATCGCCCGCGGCGTTTCGGTATTTCAGAGCGATATCGATGCGGGCCTGGCCGATTTCCCCGGCCAGGCCTTCGACTACGTCATCCTCAGCCAGACGCTGCAGGAAACCCGTCACCCCCGCGAAGTGCTGCGCGAAATGCTGCGCGTAGGCCTGCGCGGCATCGTGGCCTTCCCCAACTTCGGCCATTGGGCCGTGCGGCTCTCCATGCTGGTCAGCGGCCGCGCTCCGCGCACCAGCCTGTTTCCTTACGAATGGTACGACTCCCCCAACATCCATTTCCTGACGGTGCAGGATTTCGAAAACCTGGCCACCGCCGAAGGTTTCCGCGTGGAACGCCGCTACTTCCTGGCGGGACACCGCAGCGTGACATGGCTGCCGAATCTGCTGGCGGAAGTAGCCGTGTATCTGGTGTCGCAGGGGTGAAGCCGGGTGCGCCACATCGCACCAATTTGGTGCATAATGGTGTAATGAAAACGGCAAATAGGGCGGTGCGGCAAAGTGTTAGCTTGCCGGCGAATGTCGCCGCACAGGTTCGCAGCCTGGCAAAAGGGCGCAGGCTTAGTGCCAACCGGATGCTGGTCGAACTCATCGAGAACGGCATGGAGGCAGAGAAGCGCAAACAGCAGGAATTCTCCGAGCTCGCCGAACGCTTCCGGAACGCCACCGATCCGAAAGAAATCAAACGCCTGGGTGATCAGATGGGCCGAATGGTCTTTGGCAACTGATGCCAAGAATCCAGACTTGGGGCACTCTGCCGCCCGGCGTCCGGCGGCACTTGATAGACCGCATGCGCGATCGGGCGATCGGCATCGCTGACCTCAATCATCTTCGGCTCTGGATTGACTCGAATCCGGAAGTGCCGGAAGACGATTGGTACAAGGACTTCGGCTCGTTCAAGATCTGCGGCAACGGATCGTTGCCGAAGACCTTTCTGCTGCGTGGCGAAGCCGCCAAGGGGAAGGCCGTCTAAGCTGCCGCGCGCCTTCAGTCGAGACGCCCTTAGGGCCGGACCTTCACCCCCGGCCGCCCGAACACCATGTCCGCCGGCTTCACGCGCTTGCGCCGGCACCACTCCAGGTACAGGCGCGCATAGCTGTGCACAATGTAATCCGGCTCGCTGAATCCCAGTTGCCGCGCCGCGCGGTCAATCCAGCGCGGTGAACCTTCCAATTCCAGGTAGACGCCCACCGGGGTTTCGTCCAGCATGGCCATGCCCGCGCCGCGGCTCTGGCGGTACTCCGTGCGGTACTTCTCGTAACGGAAAACCGGACTGAGCCCCAGCCGCCCGACGATGGCGCTCATGGTCGCTGCATCGGCGATTTCGAGTTCCAGCTCTTCTCTGCTCTTGTGCCGGGCGACAGTCGGCCGGCCTTTGTAAGTGATGGTCGAGAGGCCACCCGCCTGGCGCACGCGCAGCAGCGTGGCGGCCTGGCGCAAAGTCAGCTTGGGCGTGTCGAAAATGACGTTGCTTTCGAAAACCCGGCGCCGCGAAACCGTGAAGCCGGCCGCCCGCAACAAATGTCGCGCCGCCTGCGCGCTCTCTACCGCCAGCTTGATTTCGGTCTCATTGGCGCGGTGTGGCATGGGGAGGGCTTCACTGCGCGGGGTCGCCGCGATGGTGGTCGCGAAAATCCTGGTCGATGGCTTTGCGGCCGCGAAATCCTTCTTCCACCCCGTGCCAGAACTCGATCTTCGGCTCGCCCAGCTTCCAGCACAGGTAAACTTCCTGGCCGCGAAACTCCGTCGGGAAATCGATCAGCCCGATGTCCAGATCCTTGACCACGCAGCCGATGGCCTGCACCTGCTCGATGGCGCTGCGCAGGCTGGCGGCCGAGGTATCGCGCCGCTTGCGCGTATCGATGGCCCGGTTGCGGTCCACCTTCACCCCGCCCATCATGGTGATCCGCCGGGTCCAGGTCTCGATGGCCTGCTCGGCCTCCTGGTATTCGCCTTTCAGCGACACGGCCTCGCGCAGCAGGCGGCTCACCTCCGGGATGAGGCTCTGAGCTTCCGCGAGAGTGAATCGTCTGGCCATTGGTCACATCGCGTAGTGCGAGCTCACGTAGTCGTTGAGGATGTCGATGAATTCCGCCACGATGCGGTCGCCCTTCAAGGTGGTCATCAGGCGCCCATCCACGTACACCGGCGCTTTGGGCTCTTCGAAGGTGCCGGGCAGCGAAATTCCAATGTTGGAGTGCTTCGATTCACCGGGGCCGTTCACCACGCAGCCCATTACCGCGACTTTCATAGTCTCCACGCCCGGATGCGCGGACTTCCACTTGGGCATCTGGTCGCGGAGATAGGTTTGGATCTGGTCGGCCATGTCCTGGAAGAACGAGCTGGTGGTGCGGCCGCATCCGGGGCAGGCCGTCACCTGCGGGGTGAAGCTGCGGATGCCCAGCGATTGCAGAATCTGCTGCGAGACCAACACCTCTTCGGTGCGGTCGCCATTGGGCAGGGGCGTCAGCGAAGTGCGAATGGTATCGCCGATGCCATCTTGCAGCACCGGCGCCAGCGCCGCCGTGGTCGCCACAATTCCCTTGCTGCCCAGTCCCGCTTCGGTCAGGCCGAGGTGCAGCGGATAATCGCACACCGCGGCCAGGGCGCGATACACGTCGATGAGATCCTGCACGCCGCTCACTTTGGCGCTGAGAATGATGCGGTGGTGCGCGAGGCCGTGCTTTTCCGCCGCGTGTGCCGATTGAACGGCACTCTCGACCATCGCGTCGAGGGTCACTTGTCTCGCGTCCTTCGGCTCCGGCAGCAGCGAATTCTCGTCCATCATGCGGGTCAGCAGCGCCGAATCGAGCGAGCCCCAGTTCACTCCGATGCGCACCGGCTTGCGGTTCTCGATCGCCACCTCGATCATGGTGCGGAAATTGTCGTCGTTCTTCCTGCCGATGTCCGAGTTTCCGGGATTGATGCGATACTTCGCCAGTGCCCGCGCGCACTCCGGATATTTTTTCAGAAGAATGTGGCCGTTGTAATGAAAATCACCAATGATGGGCACGCGGACGCCAAACTTCTCCATGGTGTCGACAATTTTCGGCACCGCCGCCGCGGCCTGTTCGGTGTTCACCGTGACGCGCACCAGCTCCGAGCCTGCGCGCGCCAGAGCCATCGCCTGGTTGACCGTGGAAGCTACGTCGGCCGTATCGGTGTTGGTCATCGACTGCACCACAATCGGATGCCGGCCGCCGACCTTCACACCTCCCACGTCCACCACCACCGTTTGCCGGCGGTCTTTTACTGCCATGAATGCTCCTCCCAGCGGAAACTCAATTTTAGCAGGGCTGCGCAACGCGCTCCGCCCTGCCGGCCGGCGCTCATTTTGAGTTCCACTATTTCCTAGCCCAGGTTCCGCAGTTTGAAGCATAAAGTCTTTGGTTTCAGCGGCGGCGTGGGCGAGTTTCCACTACATCGCCGCTGGTTCCAGCGCGCTGGGCAGTTTCAAGCCGAGCCGCTGGAG
>JBEKQS010000215.1:0-9287 GCA_049519475.1 Bryobacteraceae bacterium
TCTACGTGCTGGGTGCGGGCAAAGCGGGCGTCTCCATGGCGGAGGCAGCAGAACGGGTGCTGGGAAATCGCATCGCGGCCGGCTTTGTGAATGTGAAGGACGGCAGCATCGCGCGGGGCCGCGCGGCGCTGCCGGGGCGGGTTGAGCTGAACCCGTGCGGCCACCCGGTGCCGGACCGGCGCGGCACGTTTGGGGCGGAGCGCATCGCGGAAATCGCGGCGCGTGCCGGCGCGCGCGACCTGGTGGTGTGGCTGGTTTCGGGCGGCGCGTCCGCGCTGTTGCCCTTTCCGGCCGCTCCCGTGACGCTCGAGGAAAAGCAGGCGGCCACGCGGCTGCTGCTGGCGTGCGGCGCCGACATCCACGAAATCAACTGCGTCCGCAAACACATCTCGCGGATCAAGGGCGGACAACTGGCGCGGATGGCGGCGCCCGCCGCGGTAGAAGCGCTGTTGCTCTCGGATGTGATTGGGGACGACCCCGGCGTGATCGGCTCCGGACCCACCGCACCCGATGCTTCCACCTTTGCCGGTGCGCTTGCCGTGCTTGACCGGTACGCCATCGGCCAGCGCGTGCCGGCCGCCGTGCGCGAACGGCTGGAACGCGGCGCGGCCGGCGAAATCCCCGAGACTCCTAAACCCGGCGCCGTCTGTTTTCGAAAGGTGCGCAATACCATCATTGGAAGCAACCGCCTGGCGCTTGCCGCGGCCGGACGGCGCGCCCGCGAGTTGGGGTACCGGACGCTGGTGCTGGCGAGCGGAATTCAGGGCGAGACGCGCGAGATCGCCCGCATGCACGCCGCCATCGCGCGGGAAATCGCCGCCACCGGACGTCCGGTGAGGCCGCCCGCCTGCATCATTACCGGAGGCGAACCCACGGTGACCTTGCGGGGCAACGGCCTCGGCGGGCGCAACCAGGAGTTCGCGCTGGCCGCCGCTATCGATATCGCCGGGCTGAAGAATGTGGTGGTCTTCAGCGCGGGCACCGATGGCACCGACGGCCCCACCGATGCCGCCGGCGCGGTGGCCGACGGCAACACCCTGCGCCGCAATCCGGACGCGCGCCGTTACCTCGAAAACAACGATTCCTACAACTACTTCCAGCCGCTCGGCGGCCTGGTGATCACCGGGCCAACTCACACCAACGTGATGGATGTGCAGATCGTTCTGGTAGGATCGGCGGAGTGAATAAATAGAAATGCGTCCCCTTTACGCCGGGTTTCATTGGTTATATTGTTTCTCAATGCGCCACGCGCCAACAGTGGCCTCACGATTCTTCGAGGTTGAGAGAAAGACACTAACCACGGGACTAAGAGGCGCACCGTTGCCCTCGATGGACAGGATTGCTGACCCATCGATGTATAGGATTCGAATGGACTCCCCGGCTGTGATCGCGCGCTTCGACTCAATGTCGAAACCTTCGGCGTGCAGCGCCATGCCAGCCTTGACGGCGACCTTGAATGTAATAGTGCCTGGCATTAAGACGCGGGTCTTGCCGTCCGCTGCCTCGATCATAGCCTCCATTGGATAGCCAAGCGTTTCACCCATACTGAAGGCTCTTCCATTAGAAACCATCGCCGCTGCCACAGGCTCATGGTCTAGTTTGGGGAGTCGCTCCAAGATCGCGCTGAGGTCAGGGGCGAGCGCACACGTAAAGGTTCCGTTGTCGATCTTCGGAAACACGGATGCAATATTCCTGGGCAGGGTGATCTGGCCTCCCAAATATGCTTGGGCACTTGCGATTAGAGTGGCAGAGAGCAACCCAGCCAGAAGGACGGTCAAGCGGAGTGCGGATCTCATTGTGAGATTATACACCATGCGAAAAGGGGAACCATCCATGATAAGGACTTGTCAAGGGAAAACAGAACTTCCCCTGCACTCAGAAGAGCGTCCTGAATCGCGGTAGCGGTCTCGACAAGTTGCGCGCCCCGCTCAATGCGATCAACTCCGCCGGGAGCCGGCACGCTTGGCAATCTCCGCCAGGGATCGCAAGGCAGCGTTGACCGCGGCCGCGTTCGGAAACAGGTCGGCAACTTCGGGGTCAAGGACAACCACGTTGGAACTCGTTTGGAGTCGCTCGACGTATTTCCCGCGGACCAACGCCCCGAAATCCGAGCGTTTATACTCAAAACGAAGTTCGTCCGCGGCAGACTTCTTAGCCTTCCTCATAGAGCTTCCGGCCGAACGGCCCAATCTGTGGTCTGCAAATCCTCCACTTCGCGGAAATGCCGGTCCCGGGTAACGAGGACCATCCCGTGACGCTTCGCTGCGGCAACAATCCAGATGTCGTTCTCGGGAAGCGGCCGCCCCTTCTCCTTCAGGTGCTGCTTCAAACGCCCGTATTCGCGGGCAACATCGAGATCGCAAGAGACGACGGCTCCGCCGGCCGCGAATCGTTCCACCTTGGCCGTATTCTCGGAAGGGCGACCGGATTTCGCAGCTCCGAAGAACAATTCGCCGAGCACAACCGCCGGAATGAAAACTTCGGACGCGCGGTCCAGGTTAGGCAACACCGTGTCATCCCCCTCCAGCAAGGCAATGACGATGTTAGTGCCCAACAAGAATCTACCAGTCCCTGGCGTCAACTCGCTCGCACTCCTCATCGATGGCTTGGATCATCTGCCGGGCGGAAACCGAGTCAAGGGACGACGAGAATTGGCGTAACCGTGCGCCGATCTGGCCTATCGGCGCCGAAACGGAGAGAGAAGCAACGAACCTGAGTACCTGTTCCTGCATGTCCGGGGTTAGCTTCTCGACTTGCTTCGCGATCTCCTGTCTGACGTCCATCTGCCGGGTGCCTCTGCCCTCCAGGATACACCTCCGCAACGCCACTTCACGACCTCATTTCCCCTTCACCTCCGCCGGCAGCCCGCTCCTCACCCAACCCACAACCACCGCTTCCCCATAGCGCGACACCAATCCCGCGACCCTGCCGGCCGCCTGCTCGTAAGCGCGCCGCGCCTCCGCCGCGTTCCCCCGCTGCCGCATCGCGGAATCCGTCTCCCCTGACGCGCCTCTCACCGCGCGTGCGCCTCCGCCGGCCAGGTACTCCACCAGTCCTTCCCGAAACCATGCCGGTAAGCCGGCGGCTGCCTGCGATTCCACCACCACGTGCAACATCTCGTGCCGCACCGTCGATTCCAGCGCACCGTGCGACCGCAACACCGCTACCGGCTGCAGGTGAACCCGCCTGCCATCGGTCCGCGCCGCTACCCAACCCGGCTCGCCCGTCGAGTTGCGAAAGCTGTCGAGATCCGGATATACGCGTATCTCCACGCCGTTCGGCGTCTCCGCGTGCAGCCGTTCCGCCGCCGCGCGCAGTTCCCGCTCCGCCAGCGCCAGCACCGCGCCATCGCGCGCGGGCTCGGTGGTAAACAGCGCGACGCGCTCGCCTGCCATCCGCTGCCACGTCAACCCGCGGCCCGTGATGCCCAACGCCGCGCCCGGAAAGTAGAAGGCCAGAATCTCGCGATAGCTCCGCCCGACGGCGCCCATCTGGTCCGCGCCCCGCTGGCACAGGCCCACGCCGTGCCCCGAGCCCGTCCCTTCGAACACCGGCCAGTGAATCTCGTAGCGGTCGCTCTCCACCGTGTTCCATCCGAATGCGCGGCCCAGCGCAAAACGGAACGCGCTCGCGCTCACGCGGACCGACTCTCCCGCGCCGCGCAACGCCAGTGTCCGCGCGCGCCCCGAAGCCGTACGCGCCACCACCTCCACGCTGTCCACCATTTCCGGCGCGCGCAATTGCGATTGCCGCAGAGCCTCCACGATCTGCCGCGGATCGGCCTCCCATCTCCACTTGGCCGCCGCGCAGTAGGGATCCTCGTGGCTCTTGAGATATGGCGCCGACAGATTCCACACCGCCGCGCCGTCTTCCGTGCGTCCTCCGCAATCGCGCGCGTAGCACGTGAACGCCGGCCTGCCTTCGTACCAGAGCATTTCGCCCATGGTGGCCGCCGCAGCATCCTCGAGGCGTGGCGTGATCGACTGCAGTTCGATGTGCTGGCAGTGGGTGGTCGAGCAGAAGTCGTACCCCTCCGCGGCGTGACGGCCTCGCAGCCGCACCGCGTACGTGCGGGCCGCCACCGCCATGGCCTGCAACGCCTCCGCGGAGCGAAACGTGCCCGCTTCTCCGGCCAGCACCGCCGCCACGTAGCGCTCCAGCGGCAGCGTGACCGTCTCCGCTCCCACGCGCACTTTGAAAACGGTCTGCGCCGGCAGCGCCGCGGCTACGGCCAGTCCGACTAAGACCGCGCGCCTCACTGCGCCGCCCCGCGCAACACTTCAGCCGCCACCGGCGCTGCGTCCGCTCCGCCAGACCGTCCCTGTAACATCACCACCACTACCATCGCCGCGGTGAACCCCGCGAACCATGCAATGTGCGCCCCGGCCGCCGTACGGACGCTGCCCGTCTTGCCCGCCACGGCCAGCCCCGCGACCGCCGCGCGTTGCGCCGTCCCGAACTCTACCGCGTCCCGAAGCCCGCCGACGATCGCCGGTTCCCCGCCGAGCGCGATCTGCCGGTATGCCTGCGCCAGCTCCATCGGATTCGCCAGCACGCGCTCCTCGCCGAGTGCCTGCAGTTGGCTCGCCTCGCGTGTGGCGGCGGCCCGCGTCCGGCCGATCCCGAATCGTTCGAGCCCCCGCGCCAGTTCTCCCGGCTCGAAACGTTCCGCAACGTGCGCCGTGAATGCGTTGCAGGAATACGCCAGAGCCATCCGCAAATCGATCGGCGTGTTCATGTGCGGATGCGAACAATCGAACCGCCGCCCGCTGATCTCGAGCTGCCCCGTGCAAGCGAAAGCCTCGCCGGGATCCAGTTTCTTAGCGCGCAACAACGTCGAAAACACCAGCGGCTTCAGCGTCGAGCCCGGCGGCGCGATCAGCTCGGAGTTCTGCGCCGTGATCACCCGGCGCGTGCGAACGTCCAGCAGGATCACCGCGCGCCGTGCAGCCGGAGCCGCCGCCGCCACCAAAAGCGCAATCGCGTCCCGGCGCAACATGGTCGATTCGCCCAAAGCTCATTGTGTCGCAGAATCACAAGCGTGGCGCAGGTTGGCCCGGCGGACAGCTTATGACCGCTCGTAACCGTCGGCGCGCGCCGGCCAACAGAGGGCGAACAGCAGCGTGCCGATCACCGCCGCGACGATGAATATGAGGAAGCCGGCGTCCCAGCCATGACGCTCCACCACCCAGCCGACGCCCACACCCGAAACCGCGGTGCTGAGATATCCGAAAAAGCCCGTCAGCCCCACCGCCGAAGCGGCAGCCCGCTTGGTGGCCAGGTTGGCGGCTGCGATTCCCACCAGCGTCTGCGGGCCATAGATGAAAAACCCGGACAGGCAAAGCAGCGTGACGCTCACCGCGAAACCGGCATGGGGAAGCGCCCGGAACAGCAACAAGGAGCCCACGCACCCGGTCATGTACACGGGACACACGCGGGTGGCGCGTCCGCCGAAAAAGCGGCCCGTGAGCCAGCCGCTCGACAGCATGCCGAGGATGCCGGCGCCCTCGAAAGCGGCCACCATCCAACTCGCGCGCGTCAAATCGATGTGCCGCGCCTGTTTGAGGAATGTCGGCCCCCAGTCGAGAATTCCATAGCGCACGGTGTACACGAACAGATTCCCCACGGACAACAGCCAGATATAGGGGTTCCCAAAAACCAGGCGGCCGAAGCCGCCCTTCGGCGGCTGGGCCTGTTCGTCGCGGCTCTCAATCGCCGGAAGACCCATCGATTCCGGCGTGTCGCGCAAGAATATCGCCAGGAGGATCGCGCCGCCCAGCGCGATGGCCGCGGGGACGTAAAAACACAGCCGCCATCCATAGACCACCAGATAACCGCACAACACCACCACCAGCCCGGCGCCGAAAGAATGGGAACTGCTCCAGATGGACCACTTCATGGGCAGGACCCTGGGGGAAAACCAATGCGTCAACAGACGCGCGCACGGCGGGAAACCCACTCCTTGAAACCATCCGTTGAGCATCCACAGCAGGCCCAGGGACCAGGCCGTGCTGCTCATGCCGAATGCAAAGTTGAGAAGGGCGCACGCGGCCAGCCCCGCGGCCATCATCCACCGCGCGTTCACACGATCGCCCACGAATCCATTGAGGAATTTGGACACGCCGTACAGCAGGCCGTGCATGGTGAGAAACAGGCCCAGTTGGGTCTTGCTGAGGCCGAGCGCCTGTTCCATGGCGGGCATGGCCACACTCAGGTTCTTGCGGACGAAGTAGTAGAGCGCGTAACCGATGATGGTGGAGATCAGGATGCGCGTCTGCCAATACTGGTACCGCCGGTCGGCCGCGGCGGAAAGTTCCGTCTGTCCGGTGCTCATCGTGTCTCCTTCCATGCTCACGTGATCGCTCGTCGTCTGTCAATGCCCTTCGGTTATCAATCGGCGCTCGCGGAAGAATTGCGGTAAGGTGGATGGTGCGAAAGGCGTGACGTTGTATTCTGACAGAGAGGAGTGGTCATGAAAGCGAATAAGGCTCTCAAGCGGCTAGCCAAAATTGAGGCGTGGATATCGGATGTGGCGGAGCGGTATTCCATTGCGCCCCACATACGAGAAGTGCTTCAAGATGCGAAGTCCGCTGTCACTCGGGCGAAGGAGGCTGTCAGTGTGCAAGCATCGTCCGGGACGGCGAAGAATTCTCCGGCGAGGCATTCTAAGCCACCATCAAAGGCCAAACGAAGACTCAGTGCGGCTGGCAGAAAAGCGATCATCGCCGCCACCAAACGGCGGTGGGCGCTGGTGAGGGCCGAAGCTGCCAGGACCGCGCCGAAGAAGATGGCCCCGAAAAAGGTCGCTGCCAAGAATTTGCAGTGAAGGCTTCCACGGCCGAAAAGGCCACCTACGCCGGCGCTTGGTTCTTCAGGTCTGCTTCGGCTTGAAGCCAGTCCACTTCCGGGGAACCGATGGGACAGCCTCTTGCCAACCAGCATTCGTAGGCGGGAGCTTGCATTGCCTCCGCACCGGAATGCGCCGCTTCCGGGTAATGTCTAAGCCATTCTACGGGGTGTGGGCGAACCTGTGAATTTTGCTCGAGGATGTCTGCCCAGTTCGGGTCATCGGCCTTGAAATTGAGGAACGTCCCGAGTGTGCCTTCGTACGTCCCCTTGGCAAGAGAGACTTCATCGCCCTTCTGAAATGTTGGTAGGTTCGTCGCTTCGGGTGCGCCTTGGGGTAGCATGTCGTTCGGTCCTTTCTGGCAAGAGCCATCATGGTCGAACGGTTCAGTGGGCCGGAAAACAACTTGGCCGCGCGGCTCTTGGTGGGAGGTGCCGGCTTTCGTGTTGCACGTTCGGGGCCTACCTCCTGGATTCACCCCGGCATGTGTCGAGACAGACTCGTCTCGACACCTTGGTGGCGTACGGACAGTCTGTTGGGACCGGGCGTCGGCATGAGGGCCGATGCGGCACTGCTTGCCTTCGACAACATTTGGTCACTTGACCCCGCACGGTCAGAGCGGGCTTGGATTCGGTGCCGTCCCCAAGGCCGGTCCAGCGGATCGAGTGGCCGCCGTTCTTGCGACGGGAGCCCTGGATAGTGGACCTACGTCGATCTTGTCCCGCCGATTGCCGGGTTGACCGTGGAATGGCAACCAATCTGCAAGTCTCTACTTTGTTTTCAAAGGAGAAATCAAATGCTCGGCTTAGGACTGCTCGGAACCATTATTGTGATTGTGCTGATTGTCTGGATCGTCCGTAGGGTGTGAACGATTACGAATTGAGCTGCATGGCGGAATCATGTGCCGGATGAGCGCCGCTCCCTCACGATTGCGGCTCGCATGTACCGTTCAGCCCTTAATCGCCCAGCGCACCATCTCCGCCAACTGCGGCGGTTTGCCTTGCATCAGGATGGCCACCCGGAAGATGCGGGAAGCAGCCCAGACGGTTCCGGCGGCGAAAACCAGGACGCCCGCCAGTCCCGCCCACGGTTGCCATTCGGGAACGCCGTTGGGCATGGTTTGACGCAACAGCATCAGGATCGGCGTGAACGGTGGAACCAGCGACATCACCGTGGCCACCATCCCGTTGGGCTGGCGCAGCACGGTCACCAGCATGAACAGCGGAATGATGCAGGGCATCAGCAACACGACGGCCAGGTTCTGCGCGTCCTGCGGCGTGCCGCAGCAGGCTCCCAGCGCCGCGGCTAGAGCGCATAGCATCACCATCTCGGTCAGCAGGTACACATAGAACCAGGGGATGATGGTGAGTGGCAACAGGCCGGCGACTCCCAGCGCGTTTACCGCGACCGTGCCCGCTATCACGTACAACAGCGAACTGGTCATGGAGACCCCCACCGAACCCAACACCTTGCCGGTCATGAGCTCGAATGGGGTGACTGCGCCCAGCAGTGTCTCCACAATGCGCTGGCTCTTGTCCTGCGTGACGTTTTGCAGCATGGGCGCCGAGCCTACCATGACAATCATGGCGAGAACCATGGCCACCGTCACGGGCACCAGGACTTCCAGTTGGCTGCGTTTGCGCGCTTCCCGCATTTCGCCCGTTTTTTCGTCGCGCTCCACCAGGCTCAGCCCATCGATCCGAACCGAAGCCGCCAGGCCCGGGTTGCGTTTGATGTCGATGCCGAGCTGCGCCAGGCGCGCCAGGCGTATGCCGTCGCTGATGGGACCGTTGAGCCACAGGCGCATCTCGTCAATGCCGCCGGCGTTGGTGTAATAAGAGACGCTCGTGTCGGGGTCGGTCTTTTGGTTTGTCCCCAAGTCGAAATCGGCGGCATCGCCGGCGGGTTTGGACGGGCGCAGCGCGTCCTTCCCGATTTCGAGAAATGCCGCCAGGCGCTTGCGGCGCACGCGGTCGGAGAGTGCGAGCAACTGATCCTGATGTCCGGAGGCGCCGGCGGCAGCCGGCGCGATCACCTCAAAAACGTAGCGGGGCGCGATTTGCTGGTGCGTCTTCGGGTCAGAGAGTTCCCGGTCGTTCTTCTCTCGCGCGGCGCTCACCAGGGCGTCGGCCACTACGCCCGTGTGGTCGATGATCGCCACGCGGCGGTCCTTTAAGTCGGGTTTGCCCTTGAGCAACGACATCCCGATGGATCCGCCGCCAAACAGGATGGGGGCCACCACCAGGCCGAAGACAAACGCCTTGGTGCGGACGGTCGCGATGTAGTCGCGCTTGGCAATGGTCAGGACCTTATGCGTTCGCATGGCTCGCCTCCTCGGCCGCGGGGCCGGCAATCCGCATGAAGATGTCGTGCAGGGAGGGCTTGACCAGCGAGAAATTGGTCACGCGGGCTTGCGCCACCAGGACGCGCAGAACCTCCT
>JBEKQS010000216.1:0-9276 GCA_049519475.1 Bryobacteraceae bacterium
GGACAAGCCGCCGCCACGCCGTGATGGAAACAAAAGACTGCCCGCGTGTTCCGGCGAGCAACGCGCCTCATAGAGGCATCAAAAAAGCCCCGGGGCTCCTTGGACTGCGGAAGCTGGGCTAGTGGGTGCATTTCCGACAAGCTCCGAAAAGGCGGGCTTTCCGGAAAGTGAGCGAGCGCCGTCCATCCCCCGCCGTGTCTCGCAAAGGGCGGATTTAGAGACGCCGGGCGGCCCCTTGCAAAGATGACCCGCTCCCACTCGCCCGGCTGGGCCCGCCCACTCCGCTTGACACCGCCGCCGCTCGCTTGCCATACTCCCGGCGTGATCTGGGAACCGTCTCGCGACTTCGTCGAGCAGACTAACGTCTGGCGCTTCATGACCCGGCTGGGGTTTTCTCGCCTGGAAGACTTCCTGGCTTTCAGCCGTGATAACCCCGAGCGCTTCTGGGACGAAATCATGCGTGAAATGGGCGTCGAGTGGTTCGAGCCCTATCAACAGGTGCTCGATGCTTCGCGCGGGCCGGAGTGGGCGCAATGGTTCGTGGGCGGGCGCCTCAACATCGCGCACAACTGCCTGGACCGCTGGGCCGCATCGAGCCGCGTGGCCTGCATCTGGGAAGGCGAAAACGGCGCCACCCGCACCATCACCTTCCGCGAACTGCGCGAGGAAGCCAATCGCGTCGCCAACGGCCTGGTGGCGCTCGGTCTCGAGCCCGGCGACCGCGTGGCCTTGTGCATGCCCATGGTGCCCGGGATCCTGTCGATCCTCTACGGCTGTTTCAAGGCCGGGCTCACCGTGGTGCCCATCTTCGCCGGCTTCGGAGCGGACGCCATTGCGACGCGCCTGGAAGATTCCGGCGCGCAAGTGCTCTTCACCGCGCATCACTTCGAGCGCCGCGGCAAACCCATCGCGCTTCTTGAAAAAATGCCGCGCGCGATTCGCACCATCGTCGTGGACGACGGCCCGCTCTTCGCCGATCAGCCTTCCGAAGCGCCCACCGCATCTCTAGATTCCGAAGCCCGCGCGTTTCTCCTCTACACTTCCGGGACCACCGGCAAACCCAAAGGCGCGGTGCACACGCACGCCGGATGCCTGGCGCAAATGGGCAAGGAAATCTGGCTGGCCTTCGATCACCAGCCCGCCGACCGCTTTTTCTGGCTCTCCGACATCGGCTGGATGATGGGACCCTGGAGCATTCTCGGCAATCACCTGTTCGGCGGGACTATCTTCATGTATGACGGCGCGCCCGATTTCCCCGGCCCCATGCGCCTTTGGGAAATGATCGAGCGCCATGGCATCTCGACCTTCGGAGTCTCTCCGACCGCCATCCGCGTCTTGAGCAAGGCCGCCGGAGACCCGCCTGCCATGCCCTCGCTGCGCCTGCTCGGTTCCACAGGCGAGCCGTGGGACGAAGCTTCCTGGCTCTGGTTCTTCGAGCGCGTGGGCCACCGCCGCTGTCCCATCATCAACATTTCCGGCGGCACTGAAATCGTCGGCTGCTTCCTGTTCCCGCTTCCCATTCAGGCGCTCAAGCCCTGCTCGCTGGGCGGGCCCGCGCCCGGCATGGCCACCGAAGTGGTGGACGAAACCGGCGCGCCCGTGCGTTTACGCAAAGGATACCTGGTCTGCACGCGGCCTTCTCCTTCCATGACGCGCGGCATCTGGAACGACCCGCAGCGCTACCTCGACACCTACTGGTCGAAATTCCCCGGCATGTGGTATCACGGCGATTGGGCCAGCGTGGATGAAGACGGCCACTGGTTCCTGCACGGTCGCGCCGATGAGTCCATGAACGTGGCCGGCCGCAAGGTGGGTCCCGCGGAAGTGGAAGCGGCCATGATGTTGCACCCCGGCGTGGCCGAAGCCGCCGTCATCGGCGTGCCCGACGAACTGAAGGGCGAAGCCATCGTGGGCTATGCCGTCGCCAAGCGCGGCGTAGTGGTGGATGGCGCGGCTGTCTGTCGCACCGTGGTGGAATCGCTCGGTCCCACTTTCCGGCCGCGCGAAGTGATCGTGGTGGCCGAGCTCCCCAAAACGCAAAGCGGGAAAATTGTGCGGCGGCTCATCCGGTGCGGGTACATCGGCGAGCCGCTGGGCGATCTTTCCGCCGTGGCGAACCCCTGGGCGCTGGAGTAATCGTGCATCTGAAGAACCGCTTGCTTACTTACCTGCGCGCGCGGCTCGGATCGGAGCCGCGACCCTCAGTACCTGCCGAGTTGAGTTCTTGCCACTTTGGCACGAATGTTATCGGCTCTCTGCTTTTCGGCCCATGTTCATAGGCCCTCGGCTGCACTCCGAAAATGACTCGAATTCCTGACTTAGTTAGGACGCCCCTCGCCGCCTGTCCGGTGATAGAATCTCCGCTCCCTCAGACTCTCAGGTCTTGACTTTGCCTTTCTTCTCCGCGTCTCCGCGCCTCCGCATTGAATCATCGGTTTCCTGTTTGGTTCCGGCTTCGCCGGGTCAGGGAGCGCTCCTACGGCTCCAAGAACATCTCGCCGCAAACCGCGTCCCAGTTCGCTTCCGGATACGCCGCCGCGATGTCTTTCACCGGCACGCCGCCGTCCGCCAGCGTGGCGGCCGCGCCTGCTTCGGAGGAAAGCGTGATTTGCAGCCTCTCCATTTCGCGCATCAGCCACGGCCACACTTCGGCGCCGCGCAGCAAGTGGCGGAAGTCCATCTCGCCATGGCCCGGAGTCTTGACCCGCAGATACCAGTCGCTGCCCGGGGTTGCCGTCTCCACCACTTCACCGTCCACCGGCGAAAGCACGCGCACGTTGGCCTCGCGTTTGTGCACACGGAAGGCCGTGCCGTTCACCGAAACCTGTGTGCCCGGCTGCGGCAAGTCCACTGCGTCCGGAACACCCAGCAGCCGCTCCCCCAGGTCGTCCAGCCCTACCGTCACCGTGCCATCCGGCTCCACGCGGGCCCAGGTGTGGCCGCGATGGTAGAAGCGGTCCAGCGGAAACGTCATGCCCAGAATCTCTTCTTCCGCCGCTTCCGCCTCCGGAACCGGGTGCAGCGCGATCAGCTTCGCGTGCGTCTCGCAGTGCCGGCAATCGAAAGCGTGTAGGCATTCCCGGCTTTGGAATTCGCCCGTCAATACGTGGCGGCACACACGGTCCTGCGGCGGCAGATCGTGGAAGTCCGAATGCCAGCCGATGTCCTCCACCCGGTGCTCCAGCAGCGCCCGCCGGGAACGCCGCGCGGCCACCATCAAGGTCGCCGCCACAACCGTCAGAACCGTGTAGAAAGCCCCCAAGAATACGATGTGTCCGGTATTCCAATGAAATCCATAAATCCAAGGCAACATAATTAGATTCTCCGCTTCGCGCCGTGGCTCTTCTGACTTCTGACTTCTGACTTCTGACTTCCAAATCCCGCAGGGATTTCAAGGGCGAAGCCCTTGTTCAGTACCTCCCCGCCATTTCGAATGGTTCTTCCACTTCTTCTGTTTTCACTTCCGTTTTCAACATTCGCTCGTCCGGGAAAAGCTGGAAATAGCGGAACGAGAAACTGTACACCAGCACGCCGTATGCCACAACTGCCAGGAACGTGCCGGTCTCCTGCCAGCTCGGCGTGTACCAAAGGAATTTATCGAAGGAGAGCGTCGGCAGCGCCAGCGTCTGTACCGTCATCACGAACCGGTTCAGGGCCACTCCCAGGCACGCCATGGCCGCCGCCGAGACCAACCAGCCCCGGCGCCGCCGCAGCGCCGGCGTCAGCAGAATCAAGGCCGGCGCCAGCCCGAAGATCGCAATTTCCGCGAAGAGAATCCACGTTCCGAAGGGATTCCAACTGTAGTACTGCCATGCCGGGAAGCCCACTTGCGGCGAAGTCCGGTTGATCCAGATCAGCGTGTCCACGCTCTTGGCCAGCACATAAACCGCCAGCAGCAAGCCCGAGATCCGGCCCAGCAGTTCGAGCACGCCCGGCCGCACCAGCCGCTTCCCGGTGATCTTTTCCACCATCCACGTGGTCAGCAGGATGAAGCTCGGACCCACCGCCGCCGCTGAAATGATGAACAGGAAAAACGTCGAGGGCCACACCGCCAGGCCTTCGCGAAACGCGAAGGGCCGTCCCCGCAGTACGCCGTAGAGGCCGCCCAGCGACCCCTGGTGGAAGAACGAAAGGAACGTTCCCACGCCCGCCAGCACATAAACCAGCTTGTGCAGCTCAAATTCGAACACCAGGAATGACGGCACCTGCCGCAGCTTGCGGTTTTTCAACACAATCGGCAGATACTCGATGGCCAGCACCGTCAGGTAGCAACTGATGCAAAACGTCACTTCCGTCAGCATCGAATGCACGTTGGGATACCAGAACGTGAACCACGCGCGCAGCGGCTGGCCTACATCCACCATCAGCACGCATATCGCGCCGCTGTAGCAGACCAGGCCGATCACCACCGCGCTGTTGATCACCGCCTTCAACTCATCGAGCTTCAGGATGTACACCAGGAACCCCGTGAAGAATGCGCCCGCTCCCAGCGCGATCACCGTAAGGTCGAGAAAGATCCACAGCCCGAAGGCGAAGCGATTGTCCATGTTGGTCTGGTTCAAGCCTTTGATGAGGCACAAACCGGCCGAGTAAAGCCCGAACGCCAGCATGGCCACCCACGGCGTCATCCACAAAAGGAACCGGTTGGGGGAGCACCGCCGCACACCGCGTGTCATGAAATCCTTATCCACGGGCGATCTCCTTTCCGGCCTGGTCCGGCCGGGGCGATTGTGCGATCTCCCGCACCCATTCGCGCTTCGACCGGTAATAAACCTTGGTCTCGGTACCCAGCTTTTCGAGCAGCCGGAAGCTCTCCGCTTGCTTCGCCGCCTGCGCCGGCTCGCTCGCGGCGTTGTTCAGATCGCCGAAGCGGATCGCGCCCGTCGGACAGGCCTCCACGCAGGCCGGCGTGTACTCCACCGGCTCGCCCGCGGGCTTCCCCGAGGCCGCGGCAAGCTGTTTGGCGGCGTGCCATCGCCCGTGGCAGAAGTTGCATTTCTCCACGACGCCTCGCATGCGAGGCGTCACATCGGGATTCAGCGTCTTCTCCATGCCTTTCGGCCAGGCCGGATCCCACCAGTTGAAGTAACGCGCGTGATACGGGCAGGCCGCCACGCAGTACCGGCAACCCAGGCACCGTTGCGGCATCTCTCCCACCACGCCCGTCGCCGGGTCCAGATCCACCGCCTGTTGCGGGCACACGTGGACGCACGGCGTATCGTGGTTGCAATGCTGGCACATCACCGGCACAAAGGCCGTCCGATGGTTGGGATACTCCAGCCCGTTATCCACTTTGAAGACGCGCAGCCAGGTCAGGCCCTTGCGGTCGTTGGCGCCTTCGTGCGCCGGCGGGACGTTGTTCTCTACTGCGCAGGCCACCATGCAGGCCCCGCACCCGTTGCAGCGGTCCACGTCGATGGTCATCCCATATTTGGCTGGGTGAATCGGTTTGATTTCGGAGATCATGCGCGTACCACCTTTGCCCGAACGCCGGCGCCGCACACATCCAGCACCGCCGCCCGCCGTGCCACCAGCACCGCGCCGCGCGAAACGCTCGCATCCACTCTCACTTCCACATCGATTCGGCCAGCCAGCGTCTCGAGTACCCCCCGTGCGCCGTCCTCCACTCCCGCCGCGCGCGCTTCGTCCGGATGAATCGCCACCTGTTTCGGCCCGAGCTTCAGGTTGGATTCCTGATAGATCTTGGAAAGCAGCGGCGAGGAAGGCGCTTCCGTGAGCATCGCCACCAGCGGCAGGTCGTTCGCCGAGCCCGCCGCCGCACGCGTTGCTCCCGCCGCCCCAACCGCTGCCGGCCGCTTCGCCGGTTCCACCGCATCCATCCAGCACCCGCCGGCTTGGAGCGCCTTCCAGAAGTCGTCAGGCTTCACATCTTTCACCGCCGCCGATCTCCCGTCGGCATACGTGAACAGAGTGCCGCGGCCCGCTTTGTGGATGGCGTCCGCGCGTTCGCGCAGCGTGCCGGCCACTTCCAGGCCCGCCGCCTTCGCGATCCACTCTTCCGGCTTCACCACGCCTTCCGGCGGAGGGACCAGCGGGACCGC
Source organism: Bryobacteraceae bacterium (assembly GCA_049519475.1). GTDB lineage: Bacteria > Acidobacteriota > Terriglobia > Bryobacterales > Bryobacteraceae > PALSA-129. The sequence goes on from JBEKQS010000216.1 coordinate 6,063, forward strand.
CATGCGGAACGCAGCCGCCACGGAATCCACCGCCGGCGGAATATCCTCCGCCACTTCCGGGTAAACCCCGGTCGGCAGCAGGTATTGCGTGTGCCGCCCGTAGCCTTCGCGCGTCCATCCCAGCGTCACCACCACCGGGTTGTCCCGCACCAGCTTCGGTTCCACGGCGCTCCACGGCAGGTAGGCGCCGGGCACCGATTCATCGGGCGTTGATTCATCGATCAGCAGCACGCGAATCGACCCGTCTTCCACCGATGCCAGATTGATCGCCGGCGCGGCTTTCTTCCACGCGTCCGGCACCGGCGCCTCGCGCCGCGCCACAATAATGTGCCCCAGCGCGCCCAGCGCGTCATTCAACTGTGCGGCCAACTGCGCGGCGCTCTGCGACTCCGTGCCGCCCACCACCAGCGCCGGCCCGTTCTGCTTCAACTCGCTGGCCAGCGCCAAAATCTGCTGCTCCGCAATTCCCGTGGCTTCCGCTGCCGCTCGCGGCGTTTCGCCGCCCAGCGCCTGCAGGATCCCTTGCGCCAGCGCTTCTTCCGAGCCCGGTTTGATCCGCAGCCACTCGTCGGCCATCGCCGCCGTGCGCGATTCCACGGCTTCCGCCTGGATCAAACGAAAAGCCGCGCGCGCCGCGATCACATTGCCCGGCGTGCCCCAACCTTCGAGCAGTGGCACACCCAGGCTCAGCACCGTACGGACCTTCGAGAGGTCGATGGCGGTGTTAGCCGCCGCGTCACCCGCCGCCACGTACACTCCGTTCCTCACCGCCGCCATCGCTCGCCGGTAGGTCCACGACGCCGTCCGTCCCGGCCGCAAATCGAGCACCGCTACGTGTTCGTTCTCGCCCAGGCGGTCCATCGCCGCGGCCACCGCGGCTGCGGCTTCCTGTACCGGTCCGCGAGTCACGCGCGCCGGATGATACGGCAGGTGGTGCCCCGCCAGGCCGAATGCGCACATCGCGCCGTGGCTCAGCGGGTGCCCCGCCACTCCCACCAGCGACACCGGCTGCTCCGCCACACACCGCGCTTTCACCGCGCAGCCTGCGCCGCATAACGAGCAGTTGGTGTACCTGGCGGTGATGGCGCCGCGCGCCGGCCGCGGAATCCCCGGCCAGTTTTCCGACCACAACGCCGAATCCGTAATCAGCCTCCACGGAGCCGGACTCATCAGGACGCCCACGGCCGAGCCGCCTGCAAACAACAGTATGTCTCTGCGAGTGGTTTTCATTTGTGGCAATCCAGGCAACTTTGTTCCATCCGCTTGGTGCGATGGCAATCCACGCAGTCCGCCATTTTCATTCCATGATTCGTGCCGCTGACCTTCCAGATATCCGCCGAATAACCGCTGATCCGGTCCTCCCGGTACACCCGCAGCGAATCGCTGGCGCCCGTCGGGCCGTGGCAGCTCTCGCATGTCATTCCCGCCCGCTTCACGTGTACGCTGTGCGAAAAGAAAACGTTCTCCGGCTGCCGCGCGTAGTCCGCCCACTGCGGTTCGCGGTTGGGCGTCACGTACTGGTCGATAAAGTTCTTCTCGGCCACCGTGGTTCCCATGGCCGCCGCATGGCAGCCGGAGCACTTGTCGAGCGTGGGAATGCCTGCGAAGGTTCCATCTTCGCGGAACGCGTGGCAATCGTCGCATTTCGCGCCGGCCTTTTCCGCGTGGACCTTATGACTGAAGTCCACCGGCTGCGGCCGGCGCTGGTTGATGGCGTAAGGAAAGCCGACCCAGCCCGCGCCCAGGGCGATCAGCGTTCCAGCCAGAAACGGGATTTTTCCGCGTATCGTCACTGCTTTATTTCCTGGAGAAGAATTCGTAAAACAGGCCCAGCATCTGGTCACGTTCCAGACGCCTCGCGAGGCCCGCGGCAAACATTCCGCCGTCCGCCGCGCAGCCGGTCTGCTGCTGCAGGTACTCGTTGATCCGCTTTTGTTCCTGCTCCATCCACACGCGCGCATCCCCGCCGTCCAACAGGTCGGACTCTGTTCCGGCCTGTGCCTGCCCTTCGAATAACCAGCCTCGCGTATACGGATCGGCCGTCAGCCGGTCCGGGTTGGCGCGCAAATACAAATTGCATCCGGTCAGCAGGAAAGGGTTCGGAAAAGCCACCTCCAGATCCATGCCCGCCGCCGTCAGTACCGCTGCCGCCCGGTGCACGCCCTTTTGCCAGACGTAGCTGATGCGCTCCACCGTGCCCAGAACACGGCTCAGAAAGCCGTCGATGCCCACGTGGCAGACTCCGTCCTCGCTTACGTCCAGCCACATGTGGTTGCTGGAATACTGAAGCCAGCCGGGAAACTCGATGCAGTCCAGTTCCGCCGCCGCCGGCCCCGGATGCGCCATCGCCCGGTACAACTCGCAATACCGGTAGCTGTCGTTCCCGCACCGCGAGAGCAGCGACTCGGTGTAGGGCACCAACTTCGCGACCGATGCCGCCCCGCAATACTGCATCAGCGATTCCCGCAAGTACGGACACGGCCCGCAGGCTGTTTCCGCCAATTCCGGCTGCTGCCGCCAGATCGAACACGTAGTGTGTTCTGCCGAAGAACACTTATCTTCCGTCCGACCGGTTTGTGCCAGAGGAATCAGCTTGCGGACCGATGCCGTCCCGCAATACTTAACCTCAGTCTCTTTCAAGAAAGGGCACGTCATGGAAGCTACCGCTTTTCTTTCTTCCCTAGCTCCTCGCCGCCATCGGCCATGGTGACGCCGAGCGTGGGGATGTGGAACGCGTGCCCGTCGTACGTAGTAAGCAGATCGGCCACTTCGCTGTCGAGCCTGGACAGCGCCGTTTTCTTTTTCCGTTTGGCGGCCAGTTCCTGCGCAACGCCGATGCCTACGGCGACGCAGCAAATCAGAGTAACCAGCCCCAGTGCAATGTTGGTGATTGTCAACCAGTATGTCGATGGATCGTTCATAGGGGGACTTCTTCCTTCAGCCACCTTTGTGCACGAAGGATGCCACGCACAAAAGAAGGGAGTTGCTCCGCATCGGGCGTTGTTTGTGCCGGGAATTCAGACAGAAAAATCTGAAATCCGGACAGGGCGGCCGGTTCGACGCCATTCCGGTCCGCAAAGCCACCCAGGTGCCCGGCTGCACGTTGCGGCCAGCCCCTCACTGTCACATAATAAGCGGATACAACCTTTCATCAGCGTGTTTCCGAGGTAGCCGGCAATGGTATGTCCCGGGTGTAATGCCGACAATCCCGACA
>JBEKQS010000217.1:0-9174 GCA_049519475.1 Bryobacteraceae bacterium
CTGGCCGTTTTTTGCCCCGGCATCCGTTTTGATTCTTGGGGTTTTGGCTCATTACTGGCAGGTGCATATTGACTGCCGGGGATTGTCGGAAATATATGCGCCTCGCCATCACTCTTTTTCTGGTATCCGTTTCTCAGGGGTTGGCGCAGGTCAGCACCGGCTCGCTTTCCGGTTACATTCTCGATCCCTCGGAGCGGGTTGTTCCGGGTGCGTCCGTAAGCTTGCAGAGCGTCGGCCGCTCTTTCCAGCGTTCGTCTCAAACTGACCCTGCCGGCTTCTATCTGTTCGAGGAACTCGCTCCCGGCGACTACCAATTATCGGTGAACGCCAGCGGCTTCGCGCCGATGCGCACGGAGGGAGTGCGGGTCGAGGTAGACCACCGCGCGCGCCTCGACGTACGGGTGGCTCTGGCAGGCAAAGGCGAGAAAATTGTCGTTCAGGGCCGCACGCTGGATATCAACACCGAGTCGAGCGACTTGGGCGCGGTGCTCGACCAGTCCCGCATTGAGTCGTTGCCGCTCAACCAGCGCGATTTTCTGCAGCTCGCTTTGTTGACGCCCGGCGTTGTTCCACCGGTCCAGGATTCGGAACTATCCACCCGCGGCACCTTCGCGATGCACGCTAATGGGGGCCGCGAGGAAGCCAACAACTATCTTCTCGACGGCGTCGATAATAGCGATTCGGACAACGGCGGCTATGTGTTGCAACCCTCCGTCGACGCCATTCGGGAATTCAAAATCGCCACCAACTCCTACAACGCCGAATACGGGAAAGCTTCGGCGGGCCAGGTGAACGTGATCACCCGCTCTGGTTCCAATGAGCTTCACGGCACGCTTTACGACTACCTGCGGAACCGCGACCTGGATGCCCGCAACTTCTTCGACGGCTCCGACCGGGCGCAATACATTCGCAACCAGTTCGGCGCCGGGGCCGGCGGTCCGGTCCGCAAAGACCGCACCTTCTTTTATGTGAACTTCGAAGGACTGCGGGAACTCCAGGGACAGACTCAACTGGGCACCGTGCCCACCGCCGCGGTCAGGACCGGAGATCTTTCCAGCCTCGGCACGGTGGTGTCCGATCCATATAGCGGAAATCCGTTTCCGGGCAACATCGTACCCCCCTCGGAAATCTCGCCCCATGCGGCCCAGGTGCTGGCGTTGTTCCCCTTGCCGAATCTGCCGGGGACCGGCGGAAACTATCAGAGCTCGCCTGTATATACGGGAAATCAGAACCAGGGCAGCGGACGCATCGACCATCGTCTCTCCAACTCCGCGGAACTTGCCTTCCGTTATACCTACGGCCGGGAGGATCTCTTTGAGCCCTTTGCCGAAAACCAGGTGCAGTTGCCGGGCTTCGGCGATTACGTCTATGATCGCGGCCACAACGCCATGCTCCATTATCAGAAGACCTTCGGAGCCCGCGCCACCAATTCACTCATCGCCGGTTTTAGCCGCGAGATCCGCCAGATCCTGGTCCAGAATAATCAGGTGAACGTGAACAAGCTGTGGGGCGTCAACTACCTCCCCACCGTTCCCAGGGATTTCGGCTACCCCGGAATCTCGATAACCGATTACTCGCGGGTGGGGGACGTTGCTTCGCTGCCCATCAACCGCGCCGACAATACCTACCAACTGGTCGACAACTTCTCGCTCATTCGCGGGGCGCACAGCCTGAAATTCGGCGGCGAAGCGCGCATTCTGCAACTCAACGCTTACATTGAGATCTACAGCCGCGGTCAGATCAACTTCACCGGCGCCATGACCGGCGCCGGAATCGGCGACCTGCTGGTGGGGTTGCCGACACTGGGCATTCAGTCTCAATACACCGGCCCGCAAACGCTGCGCGGACAATCCTGGAGCGGCTATTTCCAGGATGACTGGAAAGTGACGCGGAACCTGACGCTCAACCTTGGGCTGCGGTATGAATATGACACTCCGCCAACCGATCCCACGAACCGCATGGCGACCTTCGATTTCAAGGACGGCACAACCGAGCCAGTGGGCACCAATGGCTTGTCGCGATCCGGTACGCGCCCGGCTCCGCATAACTTCGCCCCACGCGTCGGGTTCGCCTGGTCTCCTCTGAAAGACACCGTCGTGCGCGGCGGGTACGGTCTGTACTACGACGCCGGAATGTTCGTGGTGAACTCCTCGCTCTACTTCAATCCGCCGTTCTTTACCGTGTCGGTCTTCTTCCCGCAGGCGTCGCTGATCACGCTCAATAACCCGTTCGACACCAGTAACGGGTATGTACCCCCGGCGCAGTTGAGTTTCGTCAGCCCCAACTTCGTGCCGTCGTATACGCAGCACTGGAATCTGGACGTCCAGCGCGAGGTCCAGAATCTGGGTGTTTTCAGCGCGGCCTACGCCGCATCCAAGGGGACCCACCTGCCGCGATCGCTCGACATCAACCAGCCTGTTTTGCCGGGGCCGGCGGATATCTCGACCCGCTCGCCCTATCCGGCTTACAGCAACATCCTCATGACCGAGAGCGGCGGAAATTCCGAGTACCAGTCGTTGCAAATGTCGTTCAACCGCCGCCTGTCGCACGGTCTTTCGGTGCTGGCGGCTTACACCATTTCCAAATCAATCGACGATACCTCGGCCTTCCTGCCCACTACACCGGATCAGAACTTTCCGCAGGATAGCCACAACTACCGGCTCGAGCGAGGTCTTTCGAGTTACGACATGCCCAATCGGGCCACCATCGCACTGGTTTATCAGATCCCCGGCGCGACCCGCTGGACGCGCGGATTTGAGTTCAGCGGGATTATTACCGCTCAATCCGGCCAGCCTTTCACGCCGATGCTCTCGTCGGACAATAGCAACACCGGCAACTCCGGCGGGAGTTTTGGCGTCGACCGTCCGAACGTGCTACATAAACCCTCGCTGGCGAACCCCTCGCCGCAGGAATGGTTCGACGTCACCGCTTTCGCCGTTCCACCGCCATACACCTGGGGCGATGCCGGACGCAACATCCTTCGGGGGCCGGGACTGTTCACAACCGATTTTTCATTGCGCCGTAGTTTTGCGCTGGCGGAAAGACTCAGGTTAGTGGGAGAGGTTCAGGCGTTCAACACGCTGAACCGGGCGAATTTTGATCTGCCACAAGCCTTCGCCGATCAACCCTCCACGTTCGGGAAAATCTTCTCGGCGAAAGATCCGCGACAGATTCAGATGGCGCTCCGGCTTCAATTCTGAGATCGCTCGTGGGGCAGCCAATCCTGGCTGCCGCCGGCTTTCAGCCGGCGCTTACAGGGCGCGAGGGATCGCCTCTGGTCCGAAGGAGTCGCGGCGAGTTAAGATAGATCCGGAGCGCCTATGCCGGCTCGCATTCTGTGGCTGAGTCTCGCCGCGGTCTTCGCGGCGACTGCGCAAAAATACGCCGGACCGCGTCCGCCCAAACCAGACGTCCCGTATCTGAAGCACGCCTCCACGCTGATTCCTGCCGAGGCCGTGATGCCCAGGGAGGAAAAGAAGAAGGACGACACCACGTACGTGATCGACGGGGCCAACTCCACCGTCAAAACGCCGCTGGCGTCGCCGATTTTCCTGATGCAGGCCGGTAAGGTGCCGCCCGACAAACTGGCGCTCTACAAGCTCGAAAGCAAGGACGGGCGCCGCGAGATCTTCTTTCCCGCCGGAAAGCCTCCGCAGGCCATCCGCATCGTCGTCACGAAGCTGAGCTCCGACGGCTTGTGGAAGATCGAGGTGGATGAGAGCCTGGAGCCCGGGGAATATTCTCTCCGCCTGGAAGGCTCCGCCCAGGCGTTCTGCTTCCAGGTGTTTTAGCCCAATCCGAGCCGCGAACCTAAGAGAGCGTTTGCCCCCCCTCAGCAGCCGCCATTTGCCATGTGGTATCCTGGATGACGTACCAATAACGAGAATAAGAGAAGACAAGGAGCATTACCCCTAGAATGGCACTGGCGATTGAAGCAAAGCGGCAGATTCTATCCACGAATCAGCGCCACAAGACCGACACCGGGTCGCCAGAAGTACAGATTGCCCTGTTGAGCCAGCGCATTTCGCTGCTGACAGAGCATTTCAAGACGCACAAGAGCGACCATGGTTCCCGCAAGGGATTGTTGACCCTGGTGGCCAAGCGTCGCCGGCTTCTGACCTACCTGCGCGATACGGATACCGAGCGCTACAAGTCAATTCTGCTACGGCTGGGCATCCGCCGCTAGTCCATTCGTCGGAAGCTGTGCGTTTCCGATTTCATACCACCCGGGTCCGAACCGGGCCGAGGCGTTGTTGCCCGGCCGCGGTCGCGGACCACTCACCCTGTCAACTCCAAAGCTCATCGGTCGAATGACGACGATTCGTCTTCGGCCAGGAGGATTGAAGGAAATATGTATCACAAAGTTGAAGTAGATCTGGGAGGCCGCATCATAACCCTGGAAACGGGGAAGATGGCCAAACAGGCGAACGGCGCCGTTGTCGTTCGGTCGGGAGATTCAGTCGTACTGGTCTCCGCATGTATGTCCGATCAGCCCAAACCGAACGCGAATTTTTTCCCGCTGACGGTGGACTATCGCGAATACACTTACTCCGCCGGGAAAATCCCGGGCGGCTTTATCAAACGCGAGGGGCGACTCTCGGAAAAAGAAACTCTCACCAGCCGGCTGATCGATCGCCCGGTGCGTCCGCTCTTCCCGGAAGGCTTCTCGCACGAGACCCAGATCATCGCCATGGTGATTTCGGCGGACCCGGAGCAGGATCCCAATTCGCTGGCGATCTGCGGCGCGGGCGCCGCGCTGGCCATCTCCGATCTGCCGTTTCCCTACGTGTTGAGCGGCGTGCGCGTCGGAATGAAGGACGGAAAGTACATCGCCAACCCGACCTATACGGAAGGCCGCGAATCCACGCTGAACATCGTGGTGGCGGGCACCGAAGAAGGCATCGTGATGGTGGAGGCCGGCGCGCAGCAGGTTTCCGAGGCGGACGTGCTGGGCGCCATCGAATTCGGCCATGAGTGCTGCAAGAAGATTGCCGCGGGCATCCGCCAACTGGTGAAACTGGCCGGCAAACCCAAGTTCGAGTATGTCGCGCCGTCGCTTGACCAGGAGCTTTACGACCAGATCGCGAAGGATGTCCGCAAGGACCTGATCGACGCCCTGAACACTGAGAAACACGAGAAAGGGCAAAGCCACGCGCTGGTCTCCGCCCTGAAGAAGAAGGTCGCGGAAGCGCAGCCGGAAGAGAAGCGGCCGGAGGCCGGCAAGTGTTTCGAGGCGCTATTGGAGCGGATTTTCCGCGACGAGATGCTGACCAACCACCGGCGTCCCGACGGGCGCGCCTTCGACCAGGTCCGGCCCATCACCATCGAGACCGGGGTTCTGCCGCGCACGCACGGTTCGGCGCTGTTTACCCGCGGTGAAACCCAGGCCCTGGTGACCGTGACGCTGGGTACCAAGGACGACGAACAGCGCATCGAGTTGCTGGAGCCGGGCGAAGTCACCAAGCGCTTCATGCTCCACTACAATTTTCCGCCCTTCAGCGTGGGCGAAGTGGGATTCATGCGGGGTCCCGGCCGGCGCGAAATCGGCCACGGTGCCCTGGCGGAACGCTCGCTCACCGCCCTGATTCCCGGGGAAGACAAATTCCCCTACACCATGCGAGTGGTTAGCGACATCCTGGAATCCAACGGTTCCAGCTCGCAGGCCACCACCTGCGGCGCGTCGCTGGCGCTGATGGATGCCGGCGTGCCGATGACCGCGCACGTGGGCGGAATCGCCATGGGTCTGGTCCTGGAAGGCAAGGAGTACGCCGTCCTCACTGACATCGCGGGCGCCGAAGATCACTACGGCGACATGGATTTCAAAGTGGCCGGCACGCGCCAGGGCATCACCGGCCTGCAGATGGATATCAAAGTGCCGCATGTGACCATCGCCATCATGAAAGAAGCGCTGGAGCAGGCGCGGCGCGGCCGTTTGCACATCCTCGACAAGATGTATGAGGCCCAGCCGAAAGCCAACGCCAACATTTCGCAGTACGCGCCGCGCATCTACACGCTGCACATTCCCACCGATAAGATTCGCGACGTGATTGGACCCGGCGGCAAGGTGATCCGCGGCATCATCGAGCGGACCGGCGTGAAGATCGACGTGGAAGACGACGGCACGATTCACGTCGCATCCGCCGACGAAGCATCGGCCAACAAGGCGATCCAGATCATTACCGACCTGACCGCGACGGCCGAGGTGGGCAAGACCTACCTGGGCACGGTGGTCCGTTTGGTGGATTTCGGCGCCTTCGTCGAGATTTTCCCGGGGACCGACGGCCTGCTGCACATCAGCGAGATCGCCGAAAACCGCATCAAAGAAGTCCGCGATGAGCTCAAGGAGGGCGACCAGATCCTGGTAAAGGTGCTGGCGCTCGAAGGCAACAAAATCAAGCTCAGCCGCAGGGCGGTGCTCAAGGAGCAACGCGAGAAGCTGGCGAAGGGCAAGCCCCAGGAGTAACCCGCCGCAAACCGGCGCCGCAAAACGGGGACTGCTACCAATTCCCGCCTTTGGAATTGGTAGCAGTCCCCGCTTTGCCCCACGGTGTATCCTCCCTTCATGAAAGTATTGATCCGCAACCAGACACGCGGCACCGTTTTGGCTGACGCCGTGGAACTAGCCGACACCAGCGCCAAGCGGCGCACCGGCTTGCTCAAGCATGAACGGCTGGAACCGGGACAAGGGCTATGGATCGTGCCCTGTGAATCGGTCCACACCTTCTTCATGAAGTTTCCGATCGACCTGGTGTACGTGGACAAGCGGCACAAGGTGCGCAAGGTGAGACACTCGGTTGCGCCGTGGCGGATGTCGGCATGCCTGTCGGCGCATTCGGTGATTGAGCTGCCGGCGGGCACGGCCCAACAGTCGGGAACCCAGCCGGGGGATGAGCTGGCGGTTGAACAAATAGCGCCCGCCCTCGTTCCGCCCCATTGTTAAGGCCGCGCTGGCAGCGCCTCCCACCATATCTCCGGGCCGGAAAATCGCCTATCGCCATGATACACTCTGCTCAGCGGAAAGGTCGGCGGAAAGGAGACTGATACGCTGCGCTTCAAGATCCGGCAAATCACGCTCGGCCTGCTGTGCGCGGTGGTTTCCTCCGCGCAGCCGCTCTCGCTCGGCGGCATCGCGCATGTCGCATTCCGTATCGCCGGCCTGCATGCGTCGGCGACCTTCTACCAGGGTCTGGGCTTCGAGGAGGCGTTCCGTTTCGACGATGCCGGCGCCACCCTCGTGGACTTCCTGAAAATCAACGACCACCAGTTCATCGAGCTGTACCCGCGCACCGCGGATTCCCAGCCCCTGGGCCTGATGCACATTTGCTTCGAGACCGGCGACATCGCAGCGTTACGCAACGACTACCTGAAGCGCAATCTGGAGCCAACGGCCGTCACCAAGGCGCGCGCCGGCAATCTGCTCTTCTCCATTCATGACCCGGAAGGACAGGTGCTCGAATTCCTGCAGTACCTGCCGGGCTCTCTGCATTTCGAGGATCGCGGCCGTCATCTGGGCGTGCGGCGCATCTCGCAGCACCTGGTGCGCGCGGTGGCGAACGTCCGGGACGTGTCCGCGGCGCGGGCGTTCTACGCCGGCAGGCTGGCCTTCGAGGATCACGGAGGCGGCAGCCGCGGCGCCACGGTCAGGCTTCTCGTCCCAGGAGATTCCGGGGACGAAGTAGAACTTCAGTCGACTACTGGCCAGGCCAAGCCGCGCATCGTATTCGTTGTACCGGACGTTGCACGCGCAACCGACGAGCTGCGCCGCCGCGGGTTCGCGCCGCTGGCTTCGGCCGGCGCGGTCCGGGTGGTCGATCCGGATGGCGCGGTGGTTCTTTTTTCAACCGAAGGATCGGACTCTCGGTAATGCCATGAAACATGCTCCGCGATTCCGTATTCTGGTGCTTCTGTCGGGAGCCTGCGCGCTGGCGGCGCTCGCAGCCCGCGCCCGCCAGATTCCGCCCGGATTGACCAGCGTGGCCGATCGGCTGATCGGCACGCCCGCCGAAGCCTATCCGTTCAACTGGGGCGAAGGCGTCCAGATGATGGGTCTCATGAAGGCCGCTTGCGCGGCGCACGACACCCATTATGCCGACTATGTGGAAAAATGGGCGCGGATCTACGAAGCCCAGGATATCCAGGCGCTTTTGGATATCGGGCCGTCCGCGTCCAACCCCGCGCGCCGCGGATACTGCGGCCACTGGAGCCCGGCGAGCGCCGTGCTCTATCTCTATCAGGAGCGGCGCAAGCCGGAGCACCTGAAACTGGCGCAGGGCGTGGCCGGCTTCATCGAAACCGGCGCGGAGCGCAGTCCGGATGGCGGCCTCGGGCATTGGCAGGGAAGCCACCAGCTTTGGGTCGACACCTTGTATATGGCGTGCCCGTTGCTTTCCGGCCTGGGCCGGATGGAGAATCGGCCCGAGTATATCCAGGATGCCGCTAACCAGATCGTGGTCCATGCGCGCCACCTCCAGGACCAGAAGACCGGGCTCATCTACCACATGTGGGACTGGCAGACCGGCACGCACTCCGAGGGATTTTGGGGCCGCGGAGACGGCTGGGTGCTGATGTCGCTGGCCGACACCATGGAAGTCATGACGCGGCGCGATCCGCAATACCAGGAACTCGCTTCCATCGCGCGGAAACTGGCCAAAGGTCTTGAGTCCACGCAGGATGCCGGCGGCCTCTGGCACACCGTCCTCGACGATCCCAAAAGCTACCCCGAGTGCTCGGCCACCGCTATGTTCTCATATGGCCTGCTCAAGCTGGTGCGCCTGCGGGTATTGCCTCCCGCTTACAATGCCAGCGCGCTGAAGGCCTGGCGCGCCATCAACGACCGGTACGTCAAAGACGGCCTGGTGATCGGCGTCTCCGCCGGTACCAGCCCAAAAGGAACCGACGCCTATCGCACCATGCCGGTGGGCACTGAAACCTGGGGTACCGGCGCCTACCTGCTGGCGGCCAGCGAAGTGGCCCGCGTGCGGGAGTGAGCGTTCCGGAGAGATCCCCGGGGCGCAGAGCGCACGCCAACCCAGGCGCCCCGTTAGCGTCAGCAGTTAGCCCAGCTTCCGCAGTCCAAGGAGCCCCGGGGCTTTTTTGATGCCTCTATGAGGCGCGTTGCTCGCCGGAACACGCGGGCAGTCTTTTGTTTCCATCACGGCGTGGCGGCGGCTTGTC
>JBEKQS010000218.1:0-9125 GCA_049519475.1 Bryobacteraceae bacterium
CGGAAAATATAAGCCGCGGCGTCCTTGCCCTGGGCCGCAACGTCGATGGTGGTCTGATCGTAGAGCGCCGGCATCATCTGGCTGGCTACGAAGCGGTTCCAGATGAGGCGGTATAACTTCATCTCGTCTTCGGCCAGGTACTTCTCCACCACTTCCGGAGAAAAAGCCATCTCGGTGGGCCGGATGGCCTCGTGCGCGTCCTGCGCGTCCTTCTTCGATTTGTAAATGTTGGGCGCGTCCGGCACGAACGGTTGGCCGTACCGCTCGTTGATGTAGTGGCGTACGTCGCGCACCGCGTCTTCCGAAACGCGCGTCGAATCCGTGCGCATGTACGTGATCAGGCCGACCGCGCCTTCCTTGCCGATCTCGATCCCTTCATACAGCCGCTGCGCCAGCATCATGGTGCGCTTCACGCTGAAGCGCAGCTTGCGCGACGATTCCTGCTGCAGCGTCGAAGTGATGAAGGGCGCCACCGGGTTGCGCTTCTTTTCGCGCGTCCCCACGGACTTCACTACGTAATCGGCGCCATCCAGATTCGTGACGATCTGGTCGGCGGTCTCCTGCCCGCCCACTTCCGGCGTCTCGTCGTTCTTCCGGATGAGGCGCGCGGTCAGCAGCGGCGGCTTCCTGGCCGCCAGATCCACGTCGATGGTCCAGTATTCTCTCTTCTGGAACGCGCGGATTTCGCGCTCGCGCTCCACCACCACGCGCAGCGCCACGGTTTGCACGCGTCCGGCGGAAAGCCCGCGCCGCACCTTATCCCACAGCAGCGGAGAAATCTTGTAGCCCACCAGGCGGTCCAGCACGCGGCGCGCCTGCTGCGCATCCACCAGGTTCACGTTCACCTGCGACGGCTTCTCGAAGGCTTTTTGAACGGCCTTCTTCGTGATCTCGTTAAACATCACCCGGAAGATCTTGGGACCGCCCTTCTTGTCGCCGAGTTCTTCCTGCAGGTGGTAGCAGATGGCTTCTCCCTCGCGATCCGGATCGGCCGCCAGGTACACTTCTTCCACTTTCCGGGCGGCTGCCTTCAGTTCGGCGACGAGCTTTTTCTTTCCTTCGATGATCTGGTAGTCCGGCTCGAACCCGTGTTCGATATCCACCGCCAGATTCTTTTTGGGAAGATCCTTGATATGACCGAGCGAAGCTTTGACGATAAACTGCTTGCCCAGGTATTTGTTGATGGTCTTCGCCTTTGCAGGCGACTCCACGATTACCAGAGCCTTTGCCATATTTGACTTTCGGAATGCGGCTCCCTATGCCGCGTTACAGTAAACGAATGATTGCCGATTACCCAGTAGACGTTACCACACTTTAACAAAGTTCTTGCCCGGCATCTGTTTCACCAGGCCCAACATTTCCAGCTCAAAAAGCGTGGCGATGAGCTCGGAAGTCGACGTATCTTCCACTTTTTCAAGCAGATCGTCGAGATGTACGGAAGCGTCCACAGGGAGGACTTCGAGAATCCGCCGGGCAGTACCGCTCAACTCCGGGCCCGCCCCTGTTAATAAGGATGCCTGCCCCGCCTCCCCCGTTGCGCCTTCTTCGCCGAGGATGCGTTGCCGCCCCCTATCAATTAGATGCCGGCGGGATTCAACCGGCAGTTCCGCCACTACGTCGTTCCAGTCCTGCACCAGGCGCGCACCCTGTTTAATCAATAGGTTAGGCGCCCAACTCAGTTTGCTCGTGATGTTCCCGGGCACCGCGAAAACCTCGCGCCCCTGCTCCATGGCCAGACGAGCCGTAATGGCCGAACCGCTGTACTGCGCCCCTTCCACCACCAGAACTCCGACGCTGATTCCGGCGATAATCCGGTTGCGGATTGGGAAATTCTGCGGAAAAGCCACCGCCCCCATCGGGAATTCGGAAATGATGAGCCCTTTCACCGCGAGGTCCGCGGCCAGCTTGCGATTCTCCGACGGGTAGACGACATCGGCGCCGCAACCCAGCACCGCCACCGTATCGCCCCCGATGGCCAGCGCGCCTTTGTGGGCCGCCGAATCGATCCCGCGCGCCATCCCGCTCACGATGGTGAGCCCCGCGTGCGCCAGGTCTCCCGACAGCCGCTCCGCCACCGCCAGGCCGTACGGCGTGGGACGCCGCGTGCCCACCACGGCCAGTGAAATCGCCTCCAGCAGCTCCACCCTGCCACGCGCGAACAGTACGATCGGCGGGTCGAAGATCTCGCGCAACCGCTGCGGATACCGCGGATCGCTCAAAGTGACCGCCACCGTGCCCGTTTCGGCCATCTTTTCCTGCTGCGCCACCGCGTCTTCAAAAGTGGTGCCGCTGGCAATGGACTGCGCCACCGACCCGCTGACACCAGCCGCTTCCAGCTCCGTGCGCGACGCGCGGAAGATGGCCTGCGGGGTGCGGAAGCGCTCCAGCAGTTTCCCGGATGTTCTGGCGCCAAGGCCCGGCGCCAGTCGCAAAGCCAGCCAGTAGAGTTCCTCTTCCCGGCCGAGAACAGATGATTGCATGAGGAGGATAAGCTGACACTACGCTAACAGCCCGCGGCGGCAAGAAGCAAGTTGATGTGGGCAGCCGAACTGGTAGCGCCGGCGGTCTTGCCGCCGGTGTCTTGCGCGCGCCCAACCATCGCCACTCCTCGCGCACACACTGCCAACCGCTGCTTACCGGATTTCGCTCGGAGCAAGCCTCACTCTTTCGGGAACATCTCCCGCACCATCTCCAACGCTTCTCCCGGGGTGTGAATCCGTCCCTCCAACTGCGCGTCCTCCACGGCCGCCAGCATTTTGGAAAACAATGGGCCGGGTTCGTAGCCGGCGCCGATTAAATCCGCGCCCGTCACCAGCGGCTCCGGCCGCAAACGCTCTTCCGGAAACTCCGCGAGCTTGCGCTTCGCCAGTTCGTAATTTTCCAGGCGGCCGCTGGCGGAGAGCGCATCCAGCCGATGCAGCTCCAGGTGCTCCGCGAAATCCGGCATCCGCAGAAACCGCTTGAGCGTGCTCTCCTTCATGCGGTGCACGTCCTTGAAGCGCATGTGGTTCGCCACCAACGCCTCCACCTGCTCCATTTCATCGCGCGAGAAACGCAGCCGCGTCAGGATGCCGTGCGCCAGGCGTACGCCTTCTTCCACGTGCCCGTCAAAGCGGATGCGGTCGGCCACGCGAAACGTCGGCGGCTTGCCCACGTCGTGCAGCAGCGCTCCCAGGGCCAGCGTCACGGTGGGCTTCTCCAGCTTCTCCAGCAGCAGTAGCGTGTGCGTCCAGACGTCGCCTTCGGGATGATACTGCGGCGGCTGCGCCACTCCCTTCATCGCCGCCACTTCCGGCAGGATGTCGCCCAGCAGGCCGCTTTCGTCCAGCAGCTCGAAGCCGCGGCGCGCGCCGCCCTCGGTCAGGATGCGCACCAGTTCGTCGCGCACGCGCTCGGCCGCCACTGTCCCGATGAGCGCGTGGTTGGCGCAAATGGCCGCCATCGTCGCCGGCTCAATCGTGAAGCCCAGGCGCGCGGCAAACCGCACGGCACGCAACAGCCGCAGATGATCCTCGCGAAATCGAAGGCCGGCGTCGCCGATGGCGCGCACCACCCGCCGCTCCAGGTCGGCGCGGCCGCTCACGTAATCCAGCACATCGCCCGTCTCCGGGTCCATCAGCAGGCCATTGATGGTGAAGTCGCGCCGCTCGACGTCCTGGCAAGGATTGCTTTCGAAGTGCACCGCCGAAGGATGCCGCCCGTCGTCGTAATCGTGGTCGCTACGGAACGTGGCCACCTCCACCTGAGCGAACCCGTCGCGCACCAGCACGACGCCAAAAGACGCGCCCACCCGGCCGGAATTGGGGAACAGACCCATGATGCGATCGGGCCGCGCATCCGTCGCGATGTCGAAATCCTTCGGGCGCCTGTCCAGCTGCAAGTCGCGGACGCAGCCGCCCACCAGGTACGCCTGATGGCCCGCCGCGCGCAGCTTCGCGATCACAGCGCCGGCCAGCGCCTCCGCGGCCATCGCCCCGTCCATCGCCACCTGTCGATCCTCCTACCCCTATGCTAATATGTGGTTGCCAAGCTCCACTGGGGGATTTTCAGTTTGACATCCGGACAACGGCCGGCGACGGTGAAGGTGGTTGTTGCCACCACCGTCATGCTGTCCTTCATTTCTTTCTGGCGCGCAGCAGCCATCGTCCTTAGCGACCTCGCTTCCTCGGCTTACTACGTGGGCGGCATCGCCGAGCAGGCCATCGGCAAGGCCGCTCCCTGGTTCATCCTGTCGATCATGCTGTTCTCCTACGCCGTGCGCGCCATCTATATCGAAAGCTGTTCGATGTTCGTGCGCGGCGGTGTTTACAAGGTGGTCCATGAGGCCCTGGGCGGCACGCTGGCCAAGTTTTCCGTCTCGGCCCTGATGTTCGATTACGTGCTCACCGGCCCCATCAGCGCCGTCAGCGCGGGCCTCTACCTCGGCGGCCTGATCAACGAAACCGGCCAGCATCTCCACATGCCGGGGCTGCACGTCTACCCGGCTTACTTCGCCGCCGTCTTCGCCGCCGCCGTCACCATTTACTTCTGGCGCAAGAACGTCATCGGCATCCACGAATCCAGCGAGAAGGCGCTGCGCATCATGCAGATCACCACCGTGATGGTGGTGATCCTGATTATCTGGTGCCTGGTCACCATTTTCAAGCACGGCTACAATCCGGTTCCGCTGCCGATCCCCGCCAATCTCAAGTTCAGCCCGGAAGCCCTGGGCTGGTTGAAAGGCACGGTGGGGCCATCGATCACGATCATCGCGGTGATGATCGGGCTCGGCCATTCCCTGCTGGCCATGAGCGGCGAAGAGTCGCTGGCCCAGGTGAACCGCGAAATCGCTTACCCCAAGCTCAAGAATCTGGAACGCGCCGGCTTCGTGATTTTCATTTACTCGATGCTCTTCACCTCGCTGGTGTCGTTCTTCGCCGTGATGATCATCCCCGACACCGCCCGTCAAGGCTTCTTGGATAATCTGATCGGCGGGCTCTCCATGTACCTGGTCGGCCCGGTCCTGGTGCGGCTCCTCTTTCATGGTTTCGTCGTGCTGGTGGGTACGCTGATCCTGGCCGGCGCCGTGAACACGGCGATCATCGGCTCGAATGGCGTGCTCAACCGCGTAGCCGAAGACGGCGTGCTGCCCGACTGGTTCCGCCACCCGCACAAGAAGTTCGGCACCACTTCCCGGCTCATCAACACCATCGTCCTGCTGCAGTTGATCACCATCCTGATCAGCCGCGGCGACGTTTACATGCTCGGCGAGGCCTACGCCTTCGGCGTGGTCTGGAGCTTCGCCATGAAGGCGCTCTCCGTCCTGGTGCTGCGCTACAAGCAGCCCGGCGGCCGCGAATGGAAGGTGCCGCTCAATTTCCACATCGGCAAGACCGAGATCCCGCTCGGCCTCATGATGATCACGGTGGCGCTGTTCGGGCTGGCCTGCATCAACGTCCTCACCAAGAAGGTCGCCACCATCTCCGGCGTCAGCTTCACCATCGCCTTCTTCGTCATTTTCGAGCTCTCCGATATTTACAATCGCAAACGCAAAGCCGCGCACCCGCCGGAGTTCGAGAAGTTCCGCCTGGATGCGCGCGCCGACCTGTCGGCCTCGGCCGTCTCCGTGCGGCCCGGCAACGTGCTGGTGGCCGTGCGCAATCCCCACCGTCTGCAGCACCTGCAGCGCATCCTCAGCAAGACCGATACGCGCAAGCTGGATATCGTGGTGCTCTCCGTCCGCCAGGTCACGCAGGCCGGCTCCGGCGAACACCCGCTCGACACCGACCAGATCTTTTCCGACGACGAAACCAGCGTCTTCACCCAGGTGGTGACGCTCGCCGAAAAAGCCGGCAAGCACGTCGAGCTGATGGTGGTGCCCGGCTCCGACCCGTATGAGGCCGTGGTGCAGACCGCCGCGCGGCTGACATCCTCGCGCATTGTGATGGGACTTTCGCCCAAGCTCACGCCCTCCGAGCAGGGCGAACTGGTGGGCCGCTATTGGGAGCAGTTGCCGGAGCCGCGTCCCTCTCTGTCGCTCGAAATCGTCCTGGAAAATCAAAAGGACACGGTCTTCTTCAACCTCGGCCCGCATCCCCCGCGGCTTTGGCCGGAGGACATCGAGCTGGCGCACCGCCTCTGGCTGGAGCTCAGCGGTATGGGCCCCGGCGCCAAGCTGCATCACCGCGACATCATCGGCGTCGCGCTACGCCGCATGGCCGACGAATTCCACTCCGACCGTTACCAGGAAGTAATTGGCGACGTGCTCCGCGAAATCTCCAACGGTCACCCTCCCGAGCCCGAATCCGAACCCGACCCCCCCGAATAAGCTTCCGAGTTGTGGGGCAGACCCCCTGGTCTGCGCGGGTCCCCCTGGACCCGCTCGCCTGCCGAAGGATCAAGTCCTAAAACCACTGCGAGAGGCCGACGAGGCGTCGGCCGCAGTCCAGGGGGACTGCCCCACCTTAGGCCGCCTGACAACTTTTGTAAATCGCCCCCATCAGCTTCATGTCCCGCAGACCTTCTTCGCCCGCCGTCTTTGGTTCCTTATTGTCGAACACGCACTCCGCCAGGTGATCCGCCAGGCGGGGAAAGTGCGCCGGATCGCGCTCCGTGCTGGCTTCGTTAATCGGCGGCTCGCCCTCGACCGCAGCGGTGAGGTGTTGCCCATCGTATCCAAAAGCATTCTCCACATGAATGACGCCGCGCGAGCCGAACACGCGGTAGAAGCCCGTCAGATTCGCACCGTACGTCGTATTGCAACTGGCCACCGCGCCGGAGGGAAACTTCATGCTCCACGAGAGATTCTCTTCCACTTCGTCAAAGCGCCCGTCCCGGTCGATCACCCCCGAATAAGCCTGCACGCCCACCGGCTCCTCGCCGGTCAGGTAGCGGCAGGCATTCAGCGAGTAGATGCCCACGTCCATCAGCGGGCCGCCGCCGGCCAGCTTCCGGTTAAGCCGCCATTCGCCCGCGCCAATGTTGAAACCGAAGCCGCTGCTGATGGCTTCCACCTTCCCCAGCTTGCCGCTGCGAATCAGCCCGACCGCGCGCAGATTGATCGGTTCGAACTGGCAGCGGTAAGCGATCATGAGCTTGCGCCCGGCCGCGCGGCAGGCGTCCACCATGGCCTGGGCATCCGCCACCGAGGTGCACATGGGCTTCTCGCACAGCACGTGCTTCGCCGCTCGGGCCGCGCGGATGGTGTATTCGGCGTGCATGCTGTTGGGCAGCGCAATGTACACTGCGTCGATCTCCGGATTGCCCGCGATCGCGTCGTAATCCTGGTAGCTGTAAATGCTCTTCGCGGGCACGCCGTATTCCGCCGCCATCCGTTCGGCCTTGTCGCGATGCCCGCTCACCAGCGCCGTCACGCGCCCATACTTCGAGAGCCGTAGCGCCGGCATGAAGTGCTGCATCGAAATGCGGCCCAAACCCACGATGCAATAGCGCAGGCTTCGCCCGGGCGCCTGCGCGCCGAGTCGCGGCGCCAATCCCCAGGCCGCGCCCATCGCCGCCATGCCGCTAAACCGCCGCCGCGTTAAGTCCATGCCGGTTTCCCCCTCAGGTCACAATATCGCAAACCGCGCGGCTTTGCGCCGCATGCGAAAATACCCGGCATGCGGATCTTCGCACCCTTATTGCCCGCGCTCGTCTTTTTGCTGGCCGCCCACGCCGCTGAGCGGCCGGCCGCCACACCGCCCATGGGCTGGAACAGTTGGGACTGCTACGGCACCACCGTGACCGAAGAGGAAGTCCTGGCCAACGCCGCCTACATGGCCAAGAATCTCAAATCCTACGGCTGGCAATACGTGGTCATCGACATCCAGTGGTCCGATCCCAACGCCAAGGCTCACGGCTACCGTCCCGACGCCGCGCTAGCCATGGACGCGAACGGCCGCCTCATCCCCGCTCCCAATCGCTTCCCCTCTTCCGCCGGCGGCCTCGGCTTCAAGCCGCTCGCCGGCCGCATCCACTCTCTCGGCCTGCGCTTCGGCATCCACATCATGCGCGGCATTCCGCGCCGCGCCGTCGCCGCCAACCTGCCGGTGGACGGCAGCCAGGCCCACGCCGCCGATATCGCCGACATCCACTCCCTCTGCCCCTGGAACTCCGATATGTACGGTCTCGATATGTCCCGCCCCGGCGCGCAGGATTACTATGATTCGCTGCTCCGCCTCTACGCGTCCTGGGGCGTCGACTTCATCAAGGCCGACGACATCGCGCGCCCCGTGCACCGCGAGGAAATCGCCGCGCTGCACTCCGCCATTCAAAAGACCGGACGTCCCATCGTGCTCAGCCTCTCACCCGGCCCCGCCACCGTCAAAGACCTCGCTTTTTTCCAGGACAACGCCAACATGTGGCGCATCGCCGACGATTTCTGGGACGACTTCCGTTCCCTCCGCCAGATGTTCCTGCTGCTCTCCATTTGGGGCGGCGCCGGTCACCCCGGCGCGTGGCCCGACGCCGACATGCTGCCCCTCGGCCACATCGGCCTGCGCGCCGAACGCGGCGAAGACCGCACGTCCCGCTTCACCCACGACGAAGCGCAAACCGTGATGACGCTTTGGTCCGTCGCGCAATCGCCACTGATGTTCGGCGGCGATCTGCCCACAACCGACGCCTTCACGCTCTCGCTAATCACCAACCAGGAAGTTCTCGAAGTGAACCAGCACGGCGCCCACGGCTATCCCGTTTCGGAATCCGGCGACCGCATCGTCTGGACCGCCGCCGCCCCCGATGGCCGTTCGAAATTCCTCGCCGTCTTCAATCTGGGCGCCAACGCGGCCGATATCCACATCGACTGGCCCGCGCTGAAGCTACCCGAAACCTGCACGCTACGCGACCTCTGGAAGAAAGCCGACGCCGGCAGAATCCCCGGCGGATTCACGTTTCACATCCCCCCGCACGGCTCCGGGTTATACAAAGTCACGCCGCAGTAATGACCTCTCAGCGAGCCGCAACCGTAATGTAAGGGAACGGTATGCCATGCGAGCCGCGACCGTGAGGGAGCGGTATGGGCGCTAGCCTGTCTTTCGCAGTTGACGGATTTGGCGACAGATAAGTCGTTCTGAATCAGTGGAGGGGTCTAAAAGGTCTCCACCACAGGTGGTGGGTGTCCGGAGAGTCGCTTAGTGGAGGAAATC
>JBEKQS010000219.1:0-9059 GCA_049519475.1 Bryobacteraceae bacterium
GCCGACACCATCAACGGCGTCACGGCGAATTCCATGGCCGGCGCGAACCGCGCCGCCTTCGGCCAGGACCAGATCATCCGCGGGGTCCAAACCTTCCGCGATCCATCCACCGGCGCAACTTTAGAGCTCAGCAACCAATACGATCACGCCTGGCTGAACGGGACCAACGAATACGTGATGACCGGCGACCCCAACTTCAACCCCAACGGCAACCTCGACGGCAACTGGACCAGGCTCGAGCTGGTCCGGCAGCAGCCCTGACCATCTGGCCGGTTGGTCGCCTCTGATAGACAGATCCATTTCGGTTTGCCACCTGGATAGAACCTTGAAGCTGAAGCCGTTCGCGCGGCCCAGCGCCTCTCCGCCCCGGTTTGGCGCTCGCAATCGGTTGCTCCATCCGGCGAATGATCTTGGATGGCGGCCCGCCGGCGAAAGGCTCTCCCGGATGGAACGGATTGCGAGTGCCCGGCTACTTAGTAATCGATTCCCTTCCAGAAATTCGGAGTATTGACATACTCATACCGTTGGGGATTGTCACGCACCATCGCATCGGCGGTCTGGTTCCAGACCGTGCCGTGGGCGTGCAGATCGTTATCCTGGATCACGGTCTGGTCCAGCAGGTAGTTGCTGAAAGCTTGATTGCCCTTGGCTAGCGAATCCCAACGTTGTTCCACGGCGCGATTGTGGGCGTCGTTGGCGGCGTGCGCATCGGCGGCCTGCGCCGCGGCCCGGCGGCCTACCTCATGAATGGCTCCAATGGCGGGTGCGGCGATGGCGCTCGCTTCCGCCCCCACAATCGCCATATCCACGGTGAAGCTGGCCATAATGGCGCCCATGGTGGCACGTTCCTGGTCCGCAAGCTTGATAGGGACGGCGGTATGATACGCGACGTTATTGTAACTGCCGATGGTCGGCGAAAGCGGCCCCTGGCAAAACACCGAATTAAACTCCAATAGCCCCTTGCCGTCGTGCGCGTCCATTTCACCGCTCATCTGCGCGCAGCGCATGGAGCCGGAGACCTGCACGGAGTTCTCTTTGGTAATCTGCATGGAGAGAGGCGCTTCGCCAGTCTTGCTCCGGCGCATCTGCAACAGATCCACAAAAGTCTTTGCCAGGTCCCCGCCATAGGGATAATAGAGCGCCTTCGCGTACCCGGTGTTACGGCCCGTTCCCTGCAGCGCCCACTGCATGGTCTTTTGCACGCGCGGATCGGAGCTATTGAAGGCCCGCAGAGGGAACCCCAGAGAAACGCCCTCGCCGTTGGGCCCTTCGGTCATGATGGTGCCTCCGCCGCTCCCCGGCAATACCTTCCAACCCTCCGGTAGGGACACCGCAGCCGACTTATCCGGGAGCACATACTGGTGCAGAGGAGCGATTTTGGATGCAGGGGTGGTGGAGGCCGTCGCGGCGGACGGTGGCGCGGATCCCGCCGGGCGCCACGCGCCAAAAAGCTGATTCAGCATGGGATTAATGGTGGCTCCGAAGCGCGTGGCGTCATCGGAGATCACGGCTGCCTCAATATGGCCGGCCGCAAACGTGGAAGCGATCGCCATGCCCGCCCAGGGCCTGTTTCCCTGGTTGCGCCGGAGCACGGTGAAGAAGACGGCCACCGAACTCGTTCCGTGGACGCGGAATATTTTCCCCACCTCCGGTTTATCGCCGAACTGGTCATGAACGGTGCGCAACACCGCACCCATGGCGGCGGCTTCGCTGGCGGCGCCGTCCACCTGGCCGTAGACGATCTGGCCGCCTTGCGGAGTGTTGATGGTCTTTAGCGCGCTGGGTGCCGCGAACGCGCTAGCCATGGAAAATAAACTGACCGCGGTCGCGAAGAATCGATTGTAAGGGTGTGCCATGGTAGTTGATCTCGTCTTTCTCGATGCTTATCTGTGTTCCTGGGCCGGTTTGGGCCCTTCCCTGAACACGTCGCGCGGAGGGCGGGAAAAACGCCTCATGCCCCACCTGGTCCCCGGCGCCTCCGGGAACTCGCGGCTATTTTCGCGGGGCGGCGAGCAATTGGCGGATCTCGGTGACCCTCGCTGCCCATGTCGGCCCGGCATGGCTATAGGCGGCTACGGCTTTTTCGAGCGCCGGAATGGCCTCGGCATACTTCTTCTCCTCATAGAGAGCCAGCCCCAGGGCCTCCCAGGAATTGCCGGCTCGGGGATCGCCTTCGGCCAGGTGCGCCGCCTCCACCACCATCAGGGATTCGCGCGCGTAGCGTTCCGCCTCCTGGTAATCTCCAGCCAGCCGCATGACGTTGGAAGCGTTGCGCGCGGCGTGCCATAGATCCAGTGAGGGCGAGGGGATTCTCTTCTCGATTAATGGCATGGATTGGCGTATGGCCTCGGCGGCGCCTTCGGCATCGCCGGTCTTGACGGCGAAGGTTGCCCAAACCTCGCGGGCTTGCGCCGCGCCTACAGCCTCCGGGCCAAAGTTATGCACCCAGTTATCGATGGCCCGTTGTGCCGCCTCTTTTCCTGCCTGATAGTTCTTCGTTATCCCGTAAATGACCGTCAGGGTAAATAGTGGGTTTTGTTCCCACATTCCTCCGGGATCTTCCTTGCGTCCCATGGCAAGAGCCTGGAGTGTGGCAGCTTCGGCCTCCGCTGTTTTCCCTTGGTTCAGCAGGAGCAGACTATGGTCGCCGATGACGGAGGCAACCTCCACGCGCGGAATGGACTGGTCGCGCGCGCCCGTCGCGAGCAGGTCGGCGTAGAGCGCGTCGATTTCGGCGGCGGGTCCGTGCATCATCAACGACAGCAGCCGCGCATATTGTCTCTTGACATCAAACACACCGGCGGCGTGTGCGGACCTTGTCATGCGGCCAAGGGAAGCCAGCGAGTCCTGGTAGCAACGTGCGGCTTCCTGGTAATGACCCTGCGCCGTTTCCGACCATGCCTGGATCGCTAATGCCCTTGCCAGGTCCTCTTCGTCGCCCGCCGCTCGAAACACCGGAATGGACCGGTTCAAATGGAACTGTACCTTGTCAAACCGTTGCTGGCTCAGATAGCCTTGCGCCAGTCTGAGATGCAAGATGGCAAGCGTGACCGGACCGCCGGCCGTTTGCTTTGGCAGTGTGCCGCGCTTCGCAGTATCCTGCGCCTTTTCCAGCCTGCGGTCGGCTGCTTCCAGCATCTGTTCTACGGTGTACCTATCGAGATCGCCTCGGTCGACACCGTTGCTGGTCAGCATCTCGGTGAGAAACTGGTTAACCTGTTCGGACTTCAGCGCCTCGGCGCGGGCGGTCCGCGCCTCCAGCACGGCGACGATGCTGGCGGCGGCAATCGCGACGATGAAGACGGCGGTCGCGGCGACGGCGAACCAGCGGCGGCGTACGAACTTGCCGAGGCGGTAGAAAGCCGTTTGCGGCCGGGCCCCGACAGGACGGCCTTCGAGGTAGTGTTTCAGGTCGGTGGCGAACTCGCTGACGGTGGAATAACGGCGCGCGGGCTCGTTTTCCAGGGTTTTCAGCATGACGGCCGAGAGGTCGCCGCCCAGCAGCCGGCGCAGGCGGTCGCAGGAAATGGACCGCTGCTCGGCAGCCGCCTGGGTAACGGCAGCCGCGGGCCGGGTGGGGGAGACGTCGGCGGCAACTCGCTGCAACTCACTGACCACGGAATCCGGATTGCCGAAAGGCCAGGCGCCGGTGAGGAGCTCGTAGAGAACCACGCCAAGCGAAAACACGTCGCCCGCCACGCCCGGCCGTTCGCCCCGCAATTGCTCCGGGCTGGCGTAGCGCGGGGTCAACATGCGGGCCAGAGTGGCGGTGACATTGGGCCCTCCGCCGAGCAGCGATGCGGTGCCGAAATCGAGAAGTTTGACCTGGGCCTCTTGGTTTACCAGGATATTGCCGGGCTTCAGATCGCGATGCAGGATCAGATTGCGATGGGCATATTCGACGGCGTCGGTCACCTGGAGAAACAATCGGAGGCGAGCGTCAATGCTCAACCGATGGTGATCGCAATAGGCGTCGAGAGCTTCGCCCTCCACATACTCGATAGCCAGATAGGGATGGCCGCCCGAAGAAAGGCCGCCATCCAACAGGTTGGTGATGTTGGGATGGCGCAGAGCTGCCAGAAACTGGCCTTCGGTCTCGAAGCGGTGCCGGAAATCGTCACCTGCCAGGTGTGCGGCCATTACTTTGATCGCCACCCTGCGGTCGAATCGTCCATCGGTACGCTCGGCCAGATAGACGGCGCTCATGCCGCCGCGACCGAGGAAACGGACGGCGCGATAAGGGCCAAACTGCTCCTTGGGGATGGCGGGGGCCTCAGCGGCCGGAGTGGCGCCGCCATCGGAGGCCATTGCCTGGTTGGCTTCGAGCAGCGACTCCACCTCGGCCAGCAAGCCGGCATCGTCCCCGCACTGGTCCGTAAGCCATTGACGGCGCTCGGTTACTCCTTCGATAAGCAGGGCCTGATGGAACAACGTCTCGATCTGCTCTAGGGGCGGCATGGCAGCGATCTACTAGACATCGCGCGCGGGGCCCGGGTCCTGCCTCACCTTATTTTCGGCGGACTCGGAAGCCGTCGCGTGCAGCCGGCGGTACAACCAGCTCTTGGAAAACTGCAGATCGCGATCGAAAGTGGCGCGGGAGACCTTGAGCAGATCGGCCGCTTCCCCGTTGGTGCAACCCAGAAAATAGCGCAATTCGACGGCTCGCACCTTGCGTTCATCCAGAGCTTCGAGTTCGGCCAGCGCCTGGTCGAGGGCTAGCATGTCGCTGCCGGAGGCATCCACCCAGGCGATATCGGGGTGCAGGGGGACGCGCACGGATTCGGCGCCGGGACGCTTCTGCGCGTGAGAGCGGCGCGCGTAATCACTGAGGATGCGGCGCATCATCATGGCGGAAAAGGTGAAGAAGTGACGGCGGTCGGTGAGCCTGGCGCCGCGTTGCTGGGTGAGCCGGAGATACAGTTCGTTCACCAAACCGGTGGCCTGGAGGGTGTGCGCGCGGTTCTCGCGCTGCAAGTAGCCACGGGCGATGGATCGCAGATCGTCATAAGTCACCGAGGCAATGCTGGAGAGCGCGGCACTGTCGCCTTCGCCCCAGCGATGCAGCAAGGCGGTGATTTCGCCGGGAAGAGCTTGATCGGCGGACATTTGCTGGTTGAAACCTTGGGGATATTTTAGCCGAAACTGGGGGCATTCGGTTGAGGAGGTCCCTCCGCGGGTGCGCGACATAAAAGTGGATGAACGCGGCCCCCGGCACAGAACCGTGAGCGTTAGCGAGCGGCCGCCACGCTGCCTGGAGCAAGCCGCTCGCTGACGCTCGCGGTTCTGCGCTGAGTAGTCGGTACGCTCAGAATCGCTTGTCTCCCTGGGAATTCGCAATGCCATCCATTTTTGTTTCGCACCCTCCCTCCGCGAGGCGAGCGCCCCGCGGGGTTGCCGCATGCGCTGCCGAAAACGCGCCGGCGGTTTGCGTTGCCCCCACGCTTCGCCTAAAAGGAACGGGAAGCGCCGGCCAGCCTGTCGGGGATGAGCCATAGAGACGAGTCTTCTTCGTGATGGCCTATGTAGTAAACGGTCATGCAAACCAGTCTTCCCCGCCACCCGATCATGTACACGCAAGAGACTCCGCTTCGGGCGGCGCGACCGGGATCGGGGGATGAAAGCTAGCCAGATCGGCCGCGTGACCGAGCCATTTGCCGATCCGGCCGAATAAACTGACCGCCGGATCGCCGGATGCAATTTGCGGGATAATTTCCCCCGGAAAGCTTGATCGGACGACATCTGCCTCTGCAAGACCTGGCAAATATCTCAACGGAAACGGGAGCGTGAGGTGTTTTTGCCCCGGACCGCGCGACGTGTTTGCAGGGGAGATGCAACGGGAAGGCCGCCATCTACCCATTGAGGAGAGACACGGTACGCTGATTCCCGGCCTCGCCCAGCGACGGAAGGCCAGTATTGCGTCACCGCGAGAACGCGCACGGAGGCTAGCGATGAGCGAGACCGAAATTGCTGAAGAGATGATCCAGCAAGTGCTAGGGGTGCGGAAATGTATATTGGAAGACATTAACGGCGCCGATGCAGCGCGCCGAATTTCTGGTAGGGAGTAAAAAAAGGGGTGATGCCATGCCGATGAAACCTGAAGAAATAAAAGCGTGCGTGAGCTGTATGGAGGAATCCAAGCACGAGCCTCCGTGCCTGGAGAACAATCACCTGGCGACAACCCGCGGCCAACCGCTGCTGCGGGTGTATTCGCTAAACGACCGAAAGCCGGTAAAGTGGCCCTGCTACTTTCACGCCCACTGGGAAGAGCTTGCGCCGGCGCTGGTGAACCAGATTCCTCCCAAGGAGGGTGACCTCAGCCAGCAGCCGGACTACTCGGCCTTCCATCAGAACGATCTTACAATTGCCGCGTATCCCGACCGTGCCAGCCAGCAATGGTTCCCCACCATCCAGAAGGACACCATCGCGTACGCCGAGGGGAATGTGAATGGATCGAGCAACCACCGGAGTCCGGCGCGCGTGAAAGTGGCGATGTCCCCGGCATGCGCGGCAAGCGTGGGCTATGTGACCGAGGGGAGCAAGACATCCTACAACCGCACGTTCGCTCTGCTGCACGCAAGCCAACGCGGCAGTCGCCTTTCCGAATGGCAGGGCGCGCTCGCCAGGTATCATAAGTTCCTCGGAGTGCTTCCTCCCTGGACGGAGGCAAAGTGGGCCATAAACAAGAGTGCCGACGGCAATCCGTTCATCACCTACGGCGGAGGCGGCGCGGGTGCGGGAGTGGGATTCAACGCCGGAGATATCGTGTTCTGGACGCCGGATAACCAGAGGGCGTACCTGGGCTACTTCGGGATTGGTCCCAGCCTGTCCTCGCCGAAGTACAAATCGCTGCCGGCGTCGAAAGGCAGCGGAGCACCCAATCCATTCCCGACCAAGGGCCGGATGTACTACAACATGACTGTCTACGGGTCGTCGGGCATCCCTCCGATGGAGGCGTTCACAGGTTTTTGCGTATTCTTCAACGCTGCCGCCGCTACGGTCGGCGGAGTGGATGCCACCTGTGTTCTGATCAACCCGACGAACCCTACGGCTCTGATTGAGATGGCGGGCTTAACCACGGGCTGGAACCTAGGAGCGGGTGGATATCTCGGCTATATTGGCCGCCTGTCATGACTCGCGACGCTGATGGTGCGGCGGCCGGCAGCGGAATCGAACCCTGCTCCTCTGAGGGAATCGGCAGGTAGACTCCAACCTTGAGTTGCTCACCAGGGGCCTTAACAAAGCAATAGTGGTTTATACCAGAGGTCGGTTCCGGCAAGGTGAATCATCAGGCATTTCACGGGATCGTCGGCCATGCACGGGCCGAAGCGGAGCAATACACTCTTCGTCCCGTCGCCGCCGCGCCACAGGAAAGTGACCAGGCGGCTTGCCGGATCCTGAACGCGCTCGATCAGCGGGCTGCCGCGAGGCCCGATTTCCTGCCAGAATGCCGCCACCTCTCTGCTCGTCTTGAGAGAGCTGGTCCGGGGGCTTTCCAAAACGGGGCTGGAGGCTGAGATCGCAGGGAGGGAGATCTGCCGTATTTCGATTCCGAAGCAGTGAACGGTGCAGGCACTTCCAGGAAGCCGACCTGGCGCCCGGCGGCACACAGACGACGCTCGCGCGTGTGCGGATCGAAGTACGCACATGCTTTGGAGCCCTTAGAATTGACGCCGTGACTGGCTCGGCCGGCACCCGCGCCGCGGAGCGTTAAGCAACATTAGCGGTATGTCCATGAATCCATTATGGTTAACCTCCGGTTAGCGCACCAGTCCGTTACACGTCGTTCTCAAGACTCGCTCCTGACATCAAATATTTCGCGATCTGTGAGGCAACACGCGGAGCGCTCGCGCGATGTCTGCGAACGGCGAGAATCGGTCGTCTATTTTTTGGACAGGAGGATTGGAATGTTTCACTACAGCTTTGGGAGATTAGTACGCACAGCCTTTATGAGCGGGCTTGGATTGTCGGCCGTGGCATTGCCGGCTCACGCTGGGTCAATT
Source organism: Bryobacteraceae bacterium (assembly GCA_049519475.1). GTDB lineage: Bacteria > Acidobacteriota > Terriglobia > Bryobacterales > Bryobacteraceae > PALSA-129. The sequence continues at coordinate 8,001 of JBEKQS010000219.1, forward strand.
ACCTGGGCATTCGGCGAAAACGCCTCGATCGCAAACTACGGGTATTCCGAGGCGGGCACCGCGAACGCCTCATACACCAGCGTGAACAGTTATCTGGGTGAGCCGAACGCCGGGATAAACTCAACCCTCACGGCCTCGGCGACGGGGCTAACGTATTCGCCCAACCCCGCGCCGGCCGGGCTCAGCGCCGTGGGACTCAACCTCTCTTCTGACGGCGCCGCAATGAATGTCAGCGCGTCCATGGCGTCAGGCACCACTCACATGTACTCGTCGACCACTGACGCCCACCTTGGAAATTGTTGTCTCGCGACAAATGCCGCCTCCACCGTCCGGTTTCAGGACGATTTGACGTTTTACGTCACCGGGGGCGGGTCGGATACCGTCACTTTCAACTTTTCGCTGGATGGCAATATCAACGGCGGGTACTACGGCCCCAACTATTCTATGGTCATTCAGGAAAACTTCGGCGGGGGCTTGCTGTACTGGGACGCAGGATCCGGAGGTGGCCCCCCCACCACCAGTCCGACAAGTGGCTGGAATACGTTCTCGTTTACCAACAACACTCTAACCGGATTCAACTTCACGGGAACCCTTACGGTCACCAATGGGGAAGATGTTCCCGTTTACTTCCTGCAGCAGTTGGCTTGCAACAACGGCAACATCTGCGACTTTTCAAATACGGCTCAGATGTCGCTCATCCTGCCTTCGGATGTGAGTTACACCTCCGATTCCGGTGTGTTCCTGACGCAAAGCGCTTCGACGCCAGAACCATGTTCCATCATGCTCCTTGGCCTGGGACTCGCGGCCGTAGGCTGCCTCCGCCGCCGCCAGGGGAATTAGCGCGTGACCGGCAGTGGCTGAGTGGCGCCGATCAGCTTGCGCATCTCGTCAGCCCTCTCGGTATTTCCTCCCAGCGATAGATCGTTTCCGCTTCCAGCGCCACGTCGCCGACACCATCAACGGCGTCACGGCGAATTCCATGGCCGGCGCGAACCGCGCCGCCTTCGGCCAGGACCAGATCATCCGCGGGGTCCAAACCTTCCGCGATCCATCCACCGG
>JBEKQS010000220.1:0-9059 GCA_049519475.1 Bryobacteraceae bacterium
ATTTCGAAAGCCCCCAGCAGGCTGAGTCCGAAGGCCATGAACAGGAGCGTGATGAAGCCGTTGACCCACGGGCTGGAGCCGAGTTGCTTGACGCCGACGGGTCCGAGCAGCAGGGTGGCGAGCAGGCCGAGACCCGAAAAGAGAACCACGATCCCCAGGCAAAAGACCACTGCCTGCATGACGCCGTCGCGCTTTCCGCCGGACTGCTGGTTGAGGAAGTACGACATGGTGATGGGAATCATGGGGAAGACACAGGGCGTGAAGATGCAGGCGAGCCCTAAACCGAAAGCGACCAGCAGGAAGGCGCCCCAGCCTTCGGAACCGGGTGGCGGGGCGGCGGAAGAGGCGCGCGGAGCACGCGCTTCGCTATAGCCGGCCGGGATGTCGGCGGCCGGTGCTGGGGCAGCCGAATCGATGATGACGGCGGCAGTGCCGCTCCACTTGCCGGGTACACACGTGGTGTCGTTGCAGGTCTCGTAGCGGACGGTGACGGACAGCGTAGCGGGGCCGGCCGCGGTGTCGGCAGGCAGATTGACATCGAGCAGGAAGACTTCATCGCTTTCGTAGAATTCGACTTCGGCATTGAGGGTCGGGTCGAAGACACGTTTTGGGGCCGTCTGCAGCACGCGCACCAGGGTGCCGGGGGAAACCTGGAAAGTGGCGGGAATACCGGCGGCGGATGAAGCCGAGTAGAGATGCCAGCCGGAATCGATTTGGGCGGCGGCGCGGATCCGGATGGTCGAGCCGGGCGGAGCCGGCGCCGGGTCGGGTTGCAGGGTCCAGGCGGCGTGCTGCTGCCCCTGCGCGAAGGCGGAAGCCAGAGCCAGGAAGAAGGCTGCGACGAATCGCACTTCAATCTCCGGCTTTGCGGACTAAGCCGCGGAGTTCGTCTTCAATGCGCTGGTTGATTTTGGCGCCGGAGAATTCGGCGGCCACGCGGATGGCGTTCTTGATGGCGTTCGCGTTGGACCGGCCGTGGCAGATGATGCACGCGCCGCGCACGCCCAGCAGCGGTGCGCCGCCGTATTCCGAATAATCCAGGCGCTTTTTGAAAGTGGCGAAGGCGTTCTTGGCGATCACGTATCCGATTTTGCCGGAGATGGTGGATTCGAGGGCCTCGCCCAGGAAGTGCTTGACCATGTCGCCCAAGCCCTCGCTGACTTTCAGCGCGACGTTGCCGACGAAGCCGTCGCAGACCACCACATCCACGTTGCCCGCATAAATGTCGCTGCCTTCGACGTTGCCGACGAAGTTGAGGTTGAGGTTCTTAAAGACGGGCGTGGCGGCGTGGGTGAGTTCGTTGCCCTTGTGTTCTTCTTCGCCGATGGAGAGCAGGCCGACGCGCGGATTGGGGCGGTGCAGGATGTTGCGCGAATAGATTTCGGCCATCACCGCGAACTGGCCCAGCATGCTGGGAGTGCAATCGACGTTGGCGCCGACATCCACCAGAACCACGGGAGTGCCTTCGGCGGTGGGGAGGATACCGACCAGGGCGGGGCGGTCCACGCCGGGCACCACTCCCTGGACTATTTTGGCCGTCGCCATGACCGCGCCGGTGTTGCCCGCCGACACGAAGCCCTGCGCGACGCCGTCGCGAACCAGGCGCGAGGCGATACGGAGCGAGCTGTCGCGTTTGGCGCGGAAGGCCTTGGCTGCGCCGTCCTCCATGGTTACACGCTCGCTGGCGTGCACAATCTCAATGGGGAGCGTGCCGTTGCCGTCCTGCACTTCGAGCTCACGGCGGACCACATCCTGCTGGCCCACCAGGATGACCTTGACCCCCAAATCCCTGGCGGCGCGTATCGCCCCTTCCACTTCCGCTTTGGGGGCGTGGTCACCGCCCATTGCATCCACCGCAATGGTCAGCATGTTGTGCCGGGGCTATTCTTGTTCGACTTCGACAACTTCGCGGCCTTTGTACTGCCCACAGTGGGCGCAGACGCGGTGGGGCAGCTTGGGTTCGTGGCAGTTGGGGCACTCGGACAGGCCGGAGGCTTTGAGCGCATCGTGCGCGCGGCGGGTGCTGGTCCGCTCCTTGGAGTGTCTACGTTTCGGATTCGGCATATCTCTTTCTCAACCAATCTTTCGTCCGCCGGGGCGCGGCGGTGCATCTTCAAAAATGTATCAGATCTCCAGCTTGCGGAGCGCTTCCAGGCGATGGTCGTGGATTTCGATGCGGCAATCGCATTCCGCTTCGTTCCGGTTCTTGCCACAGACGGGGCAAATTCCTTTGCAGTCTTCGCTGCACACTCTCTGCATCGGCAAGGCCAGCAGGACCTGTTCGCGCAGGACGTCTTCCAGCTCCAGGCCGCCGTTCTCATAAAAACCGATCTGGGCTTCACCCTCGTCGATTTCCACTTCTTCCGCGCGTGCGATCACCGAAACGGGCTTATAAAACAGGTCGAAGCCGGCATCCAGCGGAAAACGCGCCAGTGCCAGGCAGCGATCGCAGGTCGCGGTGACTTCCACAGTATAGCGGCCCTGGATGCGCATTTGCCCGCCGGTGTTTTTCAGCAACTCGGCGGAGCCGACGGCGTGCAAGTCGGAAGCCTGCTCCAGATTCTCACTGGCGAACTCGATCTGAGCGGGCTCAAAAGATTCGTCGAAACGAATCTTACGCAGCTCCATCTCTCTGACACTAAGGAACATAAAGGGTAAGCCTGGATGCAGGGCGGAACTTTCCCATTATAGCAGCAAAGGTGCGGAACCGCAGACGCCGAAGAATCGCCGGATTCGGCCCGCTTACTGAGCCTCTTTGACGCAGCGGAAGCCGATGTTGGCGTTTTTCCAGCGTGAAGGGACGGGGGACCAGTCCCAGACCGCTCCGTCCTGCAGTTGGTCCGTGAAGGACTCCCCGCGGATCTGGTACCAACTCTCGTCTGGCATCGGCGGCGGATTCAGAAGGGACTGAAAATGCTTTCGTGCGGCATCGCTGGGCGGCGTCAGCTCAAAGACCATTTCCCACACGTTGCCGGCCATGTTCAGCGCCCCGCAGGGGCTGGCGCCCTTGGGAAAGTCGCTGACCGGGTGGATTGCGCCGTCGGGGCCGAGGTTCGCAAGCGTGGCGTCTTTATTGTTACCCCAGGGGAAAAGGCGTCCATCGGTGCCACGCGCGGCCTTCTCCCATTGCATGGCGCTCGGCAGGCTCTCGCCGGCCCACTTGGCGAACGCCGCGGCATCCAGGAAAGTGACGTTCACCACCGGGTAATCGTTCTTTCCCTGCGGGAAGCCGTCCGGCAGCGCGTGACGCGTCTCCTGGCAGAAAGCGGCGTAGGCGGCATTGGTGACTTCGGTTTGGTCGATATAGAACGCGGCGATCGGAACGGACGGTTGTTTCTTCTCGCCAGCCAGGAAAGTGCCGGCCGGGACCAGCACCATGCGGCCGGATTTCGCATCGATGTACGGAGCGAGTTGCTTGGGCTTGATGGCGAAATACAGCCCCAGACCCAGGCCCAGCACGACCAGCAGCACGACGGGCAAGACCCACGCGGGGCGCGTCCGCGCGGGCGGAGGTTCCATCGCGCCGGGAAGCAGCACGGCGGGTGCGTCGATTTCGGCAAGGATGCTCTCGAGCGAGGCGCAAACCGGGCCGAATCCCTGCGGGCGCGCGGCGGGAGCCTTGAGGGTGCATTGGGTGACGATATCGCAGACCGATTGTGGGACATCGGCTTTACGCAGCGGCGAGACATCGATGGTCTCGTTGAGGATGCTGTAAAAAATGCGCTCGACGGTTTCGCCCGCGATGGGCTTGACCCCGGCCAGCAGCTCATAGAGCAGCACGCCGAAAGCGTACACATCCACCTGTTCGGTGACGCCCTGCCCCGTGACCTGCTCGGGCGCCATGTAGTAGGGCGTGCCGAGAACGTAGCCGGCGCGGGTCATCTGAAGGCCTTCGGTCTTGGCGATGCCGAAATCCATCAGCTTGACGACGCCGTTCTCCCCGACGTGCACGTTGTCGGGTTTGATGTCGCGATGAATGATCTTCCGGGAATGAATGTATTCGAGGGCGCGGCCGACCTGCAGGGCGATTCTCAACTTGTCGCGGAGCTCGCCCGCGTGGCCCCCCTTGATGGCGTGACCGAGGTCTTCGCCCTTGAGATACTCCATCACCATGAAGGGACGGTGCTGGTCGTCCTCGCCGAAATCGTAAATACCGAGGATGTTGTCGTGGGAGATGTTGCCGGCCATGCGCGCCTCGGCCAGGAACCGGGCCTTGGCCTCCGCATCCTGGCAGCCCGCTTCGGTAAGAATCTTGACGGCCACAGTGCGGCCGATGACGGTATCGCGGGCGCGGTACACGTGGGACATCCCGCCGCCCAGGAACTCTTCGAGCGAGTACTTGCCGATTCTGGCGGGAAGCTGCATGCTAGGCATTCTAACGTAGCGGAATCGCTGGCGTGCTTGTGGGGTCAGGCTTTCAGCCTGCCGCCGGGCTTCTGCCCGGCGTCTCGCCACAAGCGCGAAGAACGCCGGCTGGAAAGCCGGCGGCAGGCTGAAAGCCTGGCCCCACATCGGCGCGCTGTAACACAATGGTCGCGGCGTCGCGGTAAAATGAGCGGCAGCGGCAAACATTTATGTCACTTTTTGTACCGAACCGGTACCGCGGCAAGCTCATCGTGGTGGAGGGCATCGACGGCTCCGGGAAATCGACCCAGCTTTCTCTCTTGAGCCACTGGCTGCGTTCGCAAGGCTTCGCGGTGGCATTCAGCGAGTGGAACTCTTCCCCGCTGGTTCGCGAGACCACGCGGCGGGGCAAGAAGAAGGAAATGTTCACGCCCACCACGTTCAGCCTGATTCACTGCACGGATTTTGCGGACCGCATGGAAAGCTATATTCTGCCGCTGGTGAAAGCCGGCGCCATCGTGTGCGCGGACCGCTACAGTTACACGGCCTTCGCGCGCGACGTGGCGCGGGGAGTGAGCCGGCGGTGGGTGCGCAACCTGTACCGCTTCGCCATCCACCCGAACCTGGCCTTTTATTTCCGCGTGCCCCTGGATGTGGCGCTGGGCCGCATTCTGGGCGGTCGCGATGCCATCAAGTATTATGAAGCCGGCATGGACCTGGGGCTGGCGCGCGACGTGGAAGAGAGCTTCCGCATTTTCCAGGGCCGCATTCTGGATGAGTATGAGGCCATGGCGGAGGAGATGGGTTTTCACATTATCGACGCCACGCAGTCGATCGAGGAGCAGCAGCGGCGCATGCGCGACATTGTAATGAGCGAGATCGGCGACGATCCGAAGAACGGCATCCTGCACGCTCCGGAAGGAGGAGAGTTCCATGCGCAGCCGAGAACCGCTCCAGTTTTATAGCGAACCGCTTCCGGGCGTCGACGTTTCGGACCTGCAGGGCAAGCTGATTGTGATTGAAGGTCCGGACGCGGTGGGGCGCAGTACGCAAATCACCCTGCTGCATCAGTGGCTGGAGCAGGAAGGCCACGCCGTGCTGGACACGGGGATGGCGCGCTCGGCGCTGGCGGGCAAGGGCATCAAGATGGCCAAGGAAGGCAACACCCTGGGGCCGATCACCATGACCTTGTTTTATACCACCGATTTTGCGGACCGCCTGGAGAACGAAATTGTGCCGGCGCTGCGGGCCGGCTTCGTGGTGCTGATCGACCGCTACATTTTTTCGATCATGGCGCGTGCTACGGCGCGCGGCGAGAACCGCCGGTGGATCGAGCAGGTGGCCGGTTTCGCATTGAAGCCGCACGCCGTGTTGTATCTGCGCACGGAGGTGGAGCACCTGGTGTCCCGCGTGGTGTTGGGACGCGGCGCCTTCGACTACTGGGAAAGCGGCATGGACCTGCGGTTCGGGCCCGATATGTATGAGAGTTTCGTGCGCTACCAGAAGAAGTTGATTCAGGCGCTCGACACCATGGTGGAACCGTACGAGTTCACGGTGATCGATGCCGGCCAGCCGGTGCCGAAAATCTTCCGCGAGTTGCAGCGCCAGGTGTCGCGGTTGCGCTTGCGGCGGATGCCCGCGGCGCGGAAAGCCCGAACCTGATGCAGGTTTATCTGTTGCGGCACGGCATCGCCGAAGAGGGCTTGCCCGGACACCCGGATTCAGAGCGAGCGCTCACCGGAGAAGGACGTGAGAAATTGCGCCGCGTGCTCAAGCGGGCACGCAGCGCGGGCGCGGAGCCGAGCCTGATTCTTTCCAGCCCGTACCGGCGCGCCCTGGAAACGGCCGAAGTGGCCGCCGAAGCGCTCGGCTATCAGGGCAAGGTGGTAAAGACGCGAGCGCTGCTGCCGGAAGCGTCGCCCTTCGACGCGTGGGAAGAGATCCGCAAGCGCAGCGAGGAGCGCGCCATCCTGCTGGCCAGCCACGAACCGCTGATGAGCTCGATGGTGGCATTTTTGCTGGACAGCCCGGCGCTTTCCGTGGACATGAAGAAGGCTGCGCTGGTGCGCGTGGATTGCGAACGCGCCGGGCCCGAACCACGCGGCGTGCTCAAGTGGATGCTGACGCCCGCGGCGGCGGGTGAAGCTTGAACATAAAAAAGGCGACGGCGAAATATGAAGCGTGGCTGGCGCGACACCTGCGGATCGTAGATCCGGACTTGAAATTCAAGCACGCGCAGATGCGCACGGCGGTTTTTCCGTTTATGCGCGCCACGTACTATCGCTGGGCACAAACCTGGGAAGACGTCTGCGGCGACGCGGCGCGCGGGCCCAAAGTGCTGGCGGTGGGCGACCTGCACGTGGAGAATTTCGGAACCTGGCGCGACATCGAGGGCCGGCTGATCTGGGGGATCAACGATTTCGACGAGGCGTGGCGGCTTCCATACACCAACGACCTCATCCGCCTGGGGACCAGCGCCCTGCTGGCCGAGATGGACTGCGATGCCAAAGCCGGCATGGATGCCATTCTGAAGGGCTACCGCGAGGCGCTGCAAGCGGGCGGGAGGCCCTTCGTGCTGGCTGAGCACCACCCGGCGCTGCGGCACATGGCGACGGCGCGGCTGCACGATCCCGAACCTTATTGGCAGAAACTGCGGGCGCTGGCAAAATCCGAGAAGCAATGTCCGGCGGGCGTGAGCAAGGCGCTCGACCGCATGATGCCGGAACGCGGCTTGCGCTGGCGGGAGGCGCACCGGATCGCCGGGCTGGGTAGCCTGGGGCGGGAACGGTACGTGGCACTGGCTGAGTGGCGCGGCGGATCAGTGGCGCGCGAAGCCAAGGCGCTGGCGCCGTCGGCTTGCGTGTGGGCGGCAACCGGAAAAGGTACGGCGGCCATTCTGTACCAGAGGATTCTGGATTGCGCGGTGCGATGCCGCGATCCGTTCGTGCGGCTGCAGAAACGCTGGATCGTCCGGCGGCTGGCGCCGGATTGCTCGCGGATTGAACTTTCGGCGTTGCCCAAGGAGCACGACGTGCTGCGGTTGCTGAACGCCATGGGCTGGGAGACGGCCAACGTGCATTTGGGGAGTGCACGGGGCCGGGTGCTGCTGGCGGATTTGAAGAAGCGGAAGCGGGGCTGGCTGCTGGAGGCCGCGCGCCCGATGGCCAAGGCCGTGAAGGCGGATTTCGAGGGGTACCGCGGCGCATGATGCGGCGAGCCCGGAAAACCGGCCCACAGCCGGCAGCCGTGGTATCTTAAGCCTGACATGCATTGCCCTAGGGGCAGTTACGCCTCTAACCGGGTATTCGGGATTGTTGCGAGTTCGGCTATGCTGGTTTGGGCCGGCTGTTCAGCGTCTCCGGAAATGCGCCTGCGGAAAGCCCTTGCGTCACAAATCACGGGAGTGATTTACTTGCCGCCAGGCGTGATCGCGGTATCCTCCGAGATGACCCTGGCGCGCGGCGCCCACGATCTCACGCTGGTCGGCTCCAACACCACCCTCAAGGCATCCGACCGCTTCCAGGGGCGGGCGATCCTTTGCGGGGAAGAAGTAAAGCACATCCGCCTCGTAAATTTTTCGGTGGACGGCAACCGGGCGGCGCTGGCGAAGCCGCTGGAAATGGCTCCTCCGGAGAACCAATTCCGCATCTACTACCCGGACAACGGCGTGCTGTTCGACCGCGCGGAGTCCATTGAAATCTCCGGCGTTCGCTTTTCCCATATCGTCAACTTCGCCGTCCTGGTCAGCCGCAGCGTGGGCATTGGCTTGGACCACCTGCACGTGGAGGATTCCGGTTCGCTCAACAAACTTGGCCGCAACAACACCACCGGGGGCGTCGTCATCGAGGAAGGCTCATCCGGTTTTGAAGTGCGCGACTGCACATTCCTGCGGATTCGCGGCAACGCGCTTTGGACTCATTCCATGTACCGGTCGCCCCGCTTGCGGGACGGCCTGTTCCAGTCGAATGACTTCGATACCGTGGGCCGCGACGCCATGGAGGTGGGACATGCTACGGCGGTTCGCGTGGTGGACAATACCGGCGACCACATCGGCTACCCCGCGGAAATCGTCGACGTCGAGAATGGCGGCACGCCGGTTGCAATCGATACCGCCGGTAACGTCGACCACACCGTGTACGCGCACAATCGGTTTGAAGAAATCGACGGGAAGTGCATCGACCTCGACGGCTTTCACGACGGCTCGGTTCTCGAAAACCAGTGCGTCAACCGGAAAACCGCGGCGGAGTATCCATTCGGCCATTTCGGAATCGTCATGAACAATGCCAATCCCGATATGCGCTCCGAAAATATCGAAATCCTGAACAACCGCATCGACGGCACAAAACTCGGCGGGTTATTCATGATCGGCAGCGGTCACCGGGTGATTGGCAATACCTTCACCCATCTGAACGAGGCTCAATGCAACGAGAACGCGAAAGTGTTCGGCTGCATTTTCAAGAGCGACGAACCTGAAATGCTGGAGGCCGGCATCTACCTGGGGCGGGGCGCGGAACGGCCGGCGGACACCCACGGCAACTTGATTCGCGGTAACCTGATTTCCGGCCACAAGATGAAAACGCGGTGTATTATCTCCGCCCCGGGCCTGCCGAAGGGGTCGAACGAGATCGCAGAGAATCGGTGCGCCGATCAGTAAAGCGGACGTTGCTCCAGACAGCCGAGACTCCAAAAGCAAGGCAGGCATCCAGCAGCAGGTT
>JBEKQS010000221.1:0-9009 GCA_049519475.1 Bryobacteraceae bacterium
CGTGAATCATTACAACGTGCAGCCGGTGTTCGACGTTTACGCCAACGTGGATCGCCGCGACCTGGGTGCGGTGGGGTCGGCGGTGGAGAGATTGGTGAAGCAGGCCTCCGCCATGCTGCCGCGGGGCAGTTCGATCGATCTGCGCGGCCAGATCACCACCATGGAAACTTCCTTTTTCCGGCTGGGACTGGGGATGATCTTCGCGGTGGTTCTGGTCTATTTGCTGATGGCGGTCAACTTTCAATCGTGGCTGGACCCGTTCATTATTCTGATGGCGCTGCCGGGCGCGATGGCGGGCATCGTGTGGATTCTCTTCCTCACGCAGACCACCTTCAGCGTGCCGTCGCTGATGGGTTCGATCATGTGCATCGGTGTGGCCACGGCCAATAGTATCCTGATGGTAGTGTTCGCCAACGACCAGCGTGAAGAGGGCCTGGACGCTCGCGCGGCGGCGCTGGCGGCGGGACACACGCGCATCCGCCCGGTCATCATGACGGCCACCGCCATGATCATCGGCATGTTGCCCATGGCTTTGGGAATGGGCGAAGGCGGCGAGCAGAACGCGCCCCTGGGCCGCGCGGTGATTGGCGGGCTGATTCTGGCTACGATTACGACGCTGTTTGTGGTTCCGCTGGTGTATAGCTTATTGCGAACGAAGTCCCCGGTGGATTACGAGCGGAGGATTGTGGAAGAAGAACACGAGCACCTGCAGGAAGGAATGATGGGCGAGGACATGGCATGAACGAGATCAAGACCAATGAAGAGCGGCTGCGTTCCGAAATTGAAGATCTCAAGCGGCGGTTGGCCGCCAGCCAGTCCCACGGGCCGGCCGTCGAGCACAAGGGCCCGACGTTCCGCACGCTCGCGGTGTTGATTTCCCTGGTGCTGGTGCTGTTGGTGGCGGGCTACTTCCTGGGGTACCTTCCGCGGCAACAGCGCGAAATGGCATTGGCCCAGGAGTCCAAGGCCGGTGGGGAAGCGCTGCCGGTGGTAAAGGTGGTGCCGGTGGAGCGGTCCCTGGCAAAGGGCAACCTGGTGCTGGCGGGCAACATCGAGGCGGTGACGGAAGCGCCGGTGCTGGCGCGCTCCAGCGGGTACATTCTGAAGCGCTACGTGGATATCGGCGACCGCGTGCAGGAGGGCCAGGTGCTGGCCGAGATCGAGGCGCCGGAGCTGGATCAACAAATCGCGCAGGCCAAGGCCACCGTGGACCAGGCGCACAGCAATATCGAGCAGACCCAGGCGGCGCTCGAACAGGGACGCAGCAATGAAGCGCTGGCCAAGGTGACCGCCGACCGCCAGCAGAAGCTCTTCGCCAAGGACGTGATCTCGCAGCAGGACAACGACACCGCGCAAATGCAGTATGCGGCTCAGCAGGCCAACGTACAGGCGCTCGAGAAATCGGTGAACGCGGCGCGCGGCAGCGCGTCGGCGGTGGAAGCCAACCTGGCGCGGCTCAACGACCTGAAAAATTACCTGACGGTGCGGGCGCCCTTTGCGGGCGTGATCACGCAGCGCAACATCGACGTGGGAGCGCTGGTGAACGAAGGCAGCACGCTGCTCTATCGCATCGCGCAGACCGGCCGGCTGCGCACCTATCTCAACGTTCCGCAGGCCGATGCCGGCAACGTGCGGGTGGGGCAGCACGCCACGCTCGAGATCGCGGGCCGCGCGGACGTCAAGTTCCCGGGCGAAGTGACGCGCACGGCGAACTCGCTCGATCCGGCCACGCGCACGCTATTGGTGGAAGTGCAGGTCGCGAATGCGGCCGGCGCGCTCATGCCGGGCATGTACGCGCAGGTGGACCTGGCGGTGCCGCGGCAGGATCCGCCGCTGTTGATTCCCGGCGACACCCTGGTGGTGCGCAGCGACGGGCCGCAGGTAGCGGTGGTGGGGCCCGACGGCGTGGTGCATTTCACGCGGATTCGACTGGGGCGCGATTTCGGCGACCACCTCGAGGTGCTGGAAGGCTTGCAACTCGGGCAGCAACTGGTAGCCAACCCCAGCGATGTGGTGCGCGAGGGCGGCAAGGTCAAGCCGGTTCAGGCTCCCCAACCGGCGGCCGCGAAGCGCTAGTGTCCTGTCCCGCCGAGTTCAAAGGAGGGCGGACGCCCTCGTCCGCGCGCGACCCCCAGGTCGCGCTCTTGCGCTCCTTGTCGACCGGAGCCAATCCAAATCTTCACCAGGAAATCAACGATGTGCAAATCAATCCTTAGTGTCTTGCTTGCCTGTTGGCTGGTCGCGGGGCCGGGCGTGGCCGCGCCCCAGGTCAGTTTCCAGAACTCGCCGCGGGTTCACGAGTTGATGCGCGCGGGCAATCTGTACCTTTCATTGCAGGACGCGCTGGCGCTGGCCATCGAGAATAACCTGGATATCGAGCTCGAACGTTACTTGATGCCGCAGGGAGACGCCGAGCTGCTGCGGGCGCAAGGCGGCGGCACGGTGCGCGGCCTCAACTTCACCATCGCGGAAGTGCCCGTGGGCGTGGGCGGGCCGTTGAGTCCGGTGGTGACCAGCGCGGCGTCGGCGGGACGCGCCACGGCCGGAACGTCGGTGGTCACCAACGCGCTGGAGCTGGGCGTGCTGGGCGAGCCGCAGGATAACTACTCGCTGCAAGGCACCGTCGGACAGTCGAACGGGAGCGCCGTTCCGGTCTACGATCCGGTGGCGACGGGTCTTCTGAACTTTGCCCACCAGACCACTCCGCAGACCGATTCCCAATCCTATGGCACCAACGCGCTGGTCACCAATACCACCACGGCCAACGCGGCGATCGGACAAGGTTTTGCGAGCGGCGCGACGGCGTCGGCGAGCTTCAACAACTACCACACCAACTGGAACGCCGTCACCAGCGGCTTGCAGCCGTTTTCCGGTTCGAGCCTGGGAATCGCCGTGACGCAGCCGCTGCTGCGAGGCTTCGGCGCCAGCCTGAACCGGCGCTTCATCCGCATCGCCGCCAACGAACGCAAGATCACCAGCCTGCTGTTCCAGCAGCAGCTTATTGCGACAGTTTATGGCGTCATCCGCCTCTACACGGATTTCGTGGCGCTGAACGAAGACGAGAAGGTGAAACAGGAAACCGTAACGCTGGCCGAGAAACTGCAACGCGACACCCAGGCGCAGGTGGACGTGGGGACGCTGGCCCGCGTGGAGCTGGCGCGCGCCAGCGCCCAGGTCTTTTCGGCGCGCCAGGACCTGAGTAACGCGCATGGCCTGGTGGAGGAACAGGAGGCCATCCTCAAGACCGTGCTGACGCGGCGCGGCAACGACGACGCCGAAATCCGCGCGGCCCACATCATTCCCACCGACACCCTGACCATACCGGACCACGACGACCTCCAGCCGAGGCAGGATTTGATTGCCGGGGCGCTCCAGAACCGGCCGGATGTGGGGCAGGCGCGATTGCAGATTGAGAATTCCGTGACCGGCCTGGCAGGCGCGCGCAACGCCACGCTTCCCGAAGTGGATTTGGTGGGCATGATGCAGAACAACGGGCTGGCCGGGACGATGAATCCATTAGTGGGCTATTCCTATCCCGGTTACAACGGCGGCTACGGCAGCGCGCTCGAGCAGGTGCTGGCCCACAACTACCCCACTTATGGCATCGGCGTGCAGGTGACGCTGCCAATTCACAACCGCATCGCGGAAGCCGACCTGGCGCGCGACGAGCTGCAGGTGAAGCAATCGCAAGTGCGGCTGGGGCAATTGCAGAACCAGGCGCGTCTGGAAGTGGAAGACGCGTTGATTGCCATGCGCCGCGCGCGGGCGTCCTACCAGGCCGCCACGGAAGCACGCCGCCTGCAGCAGGAATCGCTGGAGGCCGAGCAGTCGAAGTTTGAGGTGGGCTCTTCCACCAGCTTCTTTGTCATTCAGTACGCCAGCCTGCTGGCGCAAGCGAAATCCACCGAAGTGGCGGCGCAAAGCTCGTATGTAAAGGCCAAGGCCGCGCTGGAGCGGGCCACCGGCTCGATTCTGGACGACAACCGGATTTCGTTCGACGCCGCGGTTCGAGGCAAGATGTAAGAGTGCCTCCGTCAACCTCCGCGCTGGAACGGCTCTCGCGGCGCTTCCGCCGCCGGCGCATGCAGCGCTTTGTGCGGGAGTTCTCGATCGGCCGGGAGACGCGCGTGCTGGATGTGGGCGGCACGCCGGACGATTGGCAGATGGTTCCCGTGCAGCCGCGCCTGGTGTTGCTGAATATGCCGCGGGCCCGCGCCGACCTGGCGGGCGCCGCCCAATGGGTGGCGGGAGACGGGCGCGCGCTGCCGTTTGGCGACCAGTCCTTTGACGTGGTCTTCAGCAATTCGGTGATCGAGCACGTCGGCGATGCCGCCAGCCAGCAGCGTTTCGCGCGCGAGGTTGCGCGGGTGGGCCGCGGATTCTGGGTGCAGACGCCCAATCGCTGGTTTCCCGTGGAGCAGCATCTCTTGACGCCGTTCCTTCACTGGCTGCCAAAGCCATGGCAGCGCGCGCTAGCGCGCCGCGGCACGGTGTGGAGCGTCGTGGCACGGCCGGCGCCGGACCGGCGCGAATTCTATATCGAACATTTTCTGCAAGACATCCGGCTGTTGGGGCCGCGCGAGCTGCGGGCGCTGTTTCCGGCGGCCCGCCTCCTGCGCGAGCGGTTTCTGGGAGTTACTAAGTCGCTGATCGCGATTCGCCGCCTCTAACTATCTCCCATCTTCTACGTATAATCCAAGGGGGACCTTTATGCCCGCGTCGATCCTGCAAGATATCACGTACGGTTTCCGCCAGCTCCGGCGCAGCCCCGGTTTTGCCATCACCGCAACGCTCTCGCTGGCCTTGGGAATCGGCGCCAACGCCGCCATCTTCCAACTGGTGGATGCCATCCGGCTTAAACTGCTGCCCGTGCGCAACCCGCGGGAACTGGCGATGATCGATTTCGAAAAGGGTTCACACCGCAGTGGCAACTTCTCCAGCCGCAGCGCGAACCTCACCTATGCGCAGTATGATGCCATTCGCACCCGGCAACAGGCATTCACCGAAGTGCTGGGATGGAGCGCCCAACGCTTCAATCTCGCTCCCGGCGGCGAGGCGCGCTTCGCCGAAGGCCTCTTCGTCAGCGGCAATTTCTTTTCCCTGCTCGGAGTGAACCCGCTCATCGGCCGCACCTTCACCGCGCAGGACGACACCGCCGCGTGTCCCGATCCCGGCGCCGTCCTCAGCTATGGCTTCTGGCAGCGCGAATTCGATGGCGACCCCGCCGCTCTCGGCCGCACCGTCTCCCTCGACGGCCACCCCATCCCCATCGTCGGTGTCACCCCGCCCGCGTTTTTCGGAGTCGAGGTCGGCAACCGCTTCGAGGTCGCCGTTCCGCTCTGCGCCGATCGCCTGCTCTCCGACGACGGCATCGGCCGCATTCCCGGAAGGGACAGATGGTGGCTCTCCATGATGGGCCGCCTCAAGCCCGGTTTCACCGCCCAACGCGCCACCGCCCAGCTTCACGCGCTTTCACCCGCCATCATGCAGGCCACGGTGGGGCCAATGTTCCGGCCCGACTACATCAGGAACTATCTCAAGAACAAACTCGGCGCCAGCGAAGCCGCCACCGGCGAATCGGATCTGCGCAGCGAATACGAGCGGCCCCTATGGCTGCTCATGGCCATTACCGGACTGGTGCTGCTGATCGCCTGCGCCAACCTCGCCAATCTCCTCCTGGCGCGCGCCGGCATTCGCCAGCGCGAATTCGCCGTCAGGCTCGCTATCGGAGCCTCCCGCTGGCGCCTCATCCGGCAGTTGCTCGCGGAAAGCCTGCTGCTGGCCGTCATCGGCGGCGCTCTCGGCGCGGTGCTCGCTCAAGCCTTGAGCCGCGGCCTGGTCTCCTTCCTCAACACGGCCGACGACCCCGTCTTCCTGCAACTCGGCTGGGATTGGCGCACCCTCGGCTTCACCGCGGCCCTCGCCGTCCTCACCTGCACTCTCTTCGGGCTCGTCCCGGCCCTCCGCGCGACCCATATGTCACCGGCATCCGCCATGCGCGCCGGAGGCCGCAGCGTCACCGCCGGAAAAGAGCGCTTCAGCCTGCGCCGCATTCTGGTCGCCACCCAGGTGGCCCTTTCGCTGGTCCTGCTGGTAGGAGCGCTGCTCTTCATCCGCAGCCTGCGCGGCCTGATGACCACCGAAATGGGCTTCCAACCCGCAGGCATTTTGACCATTGGCCTGGATTACAGCCGTGCGCAATATCCCAACGACCGTCGCTTGCCGCTCGATCGCGAACTGTGTGACCGCCTCGCCGCGCTGCCCGGCGTCGTCTCCGCCGCGCAGGTGTCCATCATGCCGATAAGCGGGAACGGCTGGAATGACGATATCGGCCCCGATGGCACACCCGCGGCCGCCAGCGGCAAACAGGCCAATTTCAACCGCGTCAGCCCCGGCTACTTCCACACCATGGGAACCCGCCTGGTGGCCGGCCGCGAATTCAACGACCACGATACCCTCGGCTCGCCCAAAGTCGCCATCGTCAACGAAGTCTTCGCGAAGCGATTTTTCGGCGGCGCCAATCCCGTGGGACGCACCTTCCGCCTGGAAACCCAAGCCGGCAAACCCGAGCCGCTATTCCAGATCGTCGGCCTGGTGAAAAATTCGAAATACTACCACCTGCGCGAGGATTTTGTCCCCATCGGGTTCTTCCCCATCGCCCAGGACGACACTCCCGATTCCGGCGCCGGCTTCGTGCTGCGTGTCGAAGGCCCGCCCGGTCCCGTCATGAAGGCTGCCAAGGCTGCCATGGCCGAAGTCGATGCCTCGATGAGCCTCACCTTCCGCGCGCTCTCCGGCCAGTTGGAGGATTCGCTTCTGCGCGAGCGCCTGGTCGCCACATTGTCTGGCGCCTTCGGCGTCCTCGCCGAGTTGCTTGCCACGCTCGGCCTCTACGGCGTCATTTCTTATATGGTGGGCCGCCGCCAGAGCGAAATCGGCCTCCGTATGGCGCTCGGCGCCGATCGCGCCAGCGTCATCCGCCTGATCCTGCGCGAAGCCATGCTGCTGCTCGCCGTGGGCCTGGTCGTGGGAACCGCCATCGTGCTCTGGGCCGGACGGGCCGCCGCTTCCATGCTGTTCGGCCTTAAACCGTACGACCCCGTTTCGCTGCTGACCGCAGCCGCCCTGCTCGCCGCCATCTCGCTCGCCGCCAGTTACGTCCCGGCGCGCCGCGCAGCCGCGCTCGACCCCATGATCGCCCTCCGCGACGAGTAGCCGTGGCCGTGGAATAATTGGTTGGCAGGCGAATGTTGCCTGCCCCGCTGACACGCGCGCGGCTCGGATCGGAGCCGCGACCTGTTGCACGACCGTGAAGGAGCCTTCTTCGGGACATACAAGACTGCATTGATGAAACCGTTTACTAAGTTTGCGATGTTACTCGCGTTCGCGGCCGTGCTGGCCGCGCAGACATCGGAGTTCGTTGCGGAGCGCATGCCGACGCTTTCGTGCCACGCTTCCACCGTCGTCGAGCTGCGCCCCGGCGAGCTGATGGCGGCCTGGTTCGGCGGCACGGCGGAAGGCCGGCCGGACGTGGCTATCTGGGGCGCGCGCCGGCAGAACGGACATTGGAGCGCGCCGGCCGAGCTGGTGCGCGAGCCGAATATCGCCACCTGGAATCCGGTGCTGTTCCGCGCCGGCGATGGCGTGCTGTGGCTCTACTATAAGTTCGGCCCGGGACCGCAACAGTGGACCGCCGGCCGGATGTCGAGCCGCGACAACGGCGCCGCCTGGTCGGCGCCGGAGCACCTTCCCGCCGGTATCTACGGGCCCATTCGCGCCAAACCGCTGGTGCTGCCGGATGGAACCATCGTGAGCGGAACCTCGGTGGAGAGTTACCAATCGTGGTCGGCGTGGATCGAGCGCAGCACCGATCAGGGACAGACCTGGACGCGCCACGGTCCCATTCGCGCGGAAGGCGGCGGCATCATCCAACCGGTGGTGGTCTGGATGGGTGGCAGGCACGTGCGGTTTTACGCTCGGTCGCAGTTCGGGCGGATTGTGGTGGCCGATTCGCTGGACGCCGGCTTGACCTGGACGGGCGCTCACCCCATCGATCTTCCCAATCCCAACGCGGGCATCGACGTGGTGCGCTTGCAGGATGGCCGTTTCGTGATGGTGTACAACCACAGCGCCACGGCGCGCAGCCCCTTGAACCTGGCGGTGAGCGCGGATGGCGACCAGTGGACGGAGTTTCATGCGCTGGAGACCGAACCGGGCGAATACTCCTATCCGGCGATGATCCAGGGGAGCGACGGCAGCCTGCACATTACTTACACCTGGCGGCGGGAGCGCATCAAGTATGTGAACTGGCCGCTGGCGGCCATCCCTAAGCCGTAAGTGGATACTGGGAAATCAGATTTGAGCCGCCGATGAACACGGATCAACACAGATAAGTTACTTGCTTCTGAATCTGCGTTCATCCGTGTTCATCCGCGGCCAACTCTATTTCACCAAACTGGTAAGTGGACCGTCTTAGTTCGCGGGCTTGTCGGCCAGCATCTGCTCCACGATGTCTTTCACTTCTTTCTTGACGCGCGTCAGTTCTTCGCCGCTGCCGATGCTCGGGAAGCCCGTGTGGACGGCCTTGATGCGGCCATCTCGTCCGATGTAAATCGAAGTGGGATAGGCTCCGATGTGCTCCACTTGAGGCACGGCGTCACCGAGTTTGCCCGGCGGCCCAGCCAGCAACATCGGATAGGCGATCCCGTACTTGCGGACGAAGGCCTTGAGCGGAGCATAAGTGGGGTCATCCGAATATTCGAAACAGAATCCGACGATGTCCAGGCCTTGTGAGTGATAACTCTTGTATAACTCCGCCAGGAACGGCGCTTCATCGCGGCAGTTCGGGCACCAGCTTCCCGTCACCGTCACGATATAGGGCTTACCGGCGAAGTTGTCTTCCGTGACGGTCTTGCCATTCACGTCCGGATAGCTGAAATGGAACTTGGCGGCGGGATCCTTGGCCCGGGCGTACATCGCCGGATCTTCGGGGGGCAGAAGGTTGCGCGC
>JBEKQS010000222.1:0-8977 GCA_049519475.1 Bryobacteraceae bacterium
TTCTTTTCAGAGGTTTACGTTGAAATGGGAAATGTCCTAGCGATTCTGCTGGCGGGCGGCGCCGGTGAGCGCCTGTTTCCGCTCACCCGGGACACGGCCAAGCCCGCGGTCCCGTTCGGAGGCGCCTACCGCATTATCGACTTCACCCTGTCCAATTGTATCAATTCGGGCCTGCGCCGCATTTTCGTTCTCACGCAGTACAAATCGCTCGACCTCACCCGTCACATCCGCGACGGCTGGAATATCCTTTCCGCCGAACTGCGCGAATATATCGAGGCCATTCCGCCCATGAAGCGGCTGGGAGACGGCTGGTACCTGGGAACGGCCGACGCGGTCTTCCAAAACTTCCAGAGCATCGAAGCCGAGGCTCCCGAGCACACGCTGATCCTGGCGGGCGACCACATCTACAAAATGAACTACCAGGAGATGCTGGACTGGCACCGCCTGCACGATGCCGACATTACCGTTGCCACTCTGGGCGTCGCGCCGGAGCAGGCGCACCGCTTCGGCATCGCGGAGATCGATGCCGATTACCGCATTGTGGGTTTCGAGGAGAAGCCGCAGCACGGGAACCCGGCGCGGTCGCGCTTCGATCCTTCCACGGTGAGCGCCTCGATGGGGATCTACGCCTTCAATACCGAGGTACTGCTGTGCGCGCTCCACGAAGACGCACGGAATCCCGATTCCACGCACGATTTCGGCCGCGACGTAATCCCCGCGGTCCTCAAAAAAGCCCGCGTGACGGCCTACGATTTCCGCGACCTGAATGCCAAGCAATCGCGCTACTGGCGCGACGTCGGCACCCTCGACGCGTATTACGACGCCAATATGGACCTGGTGAACGTGATCCCGGAGTTCAACCTCTACGACCGCCGCTGGCCCATCCGCACAAACGTTACGCAGCAGCCGCCCGCCAAATTCGTCTTCGCGCAGGAAGGCCGGCGCATGGGAGTGGCCATCGATTCGATCGTAAGCGCGGGCTCCATCGTCTCCGGGGGACGGGTGGTGCACAGCGTGCTCTCCCCGGGGGTGCGCGTCAACAGTTATTGTGAAGTGGAGTACTCGATCCTGATGCCCGGCGTGGATATCGGCCGCTATAGCCGTGTCCGCCGCGCCATCATCAATACGGGCGTGAAGATTCCAGAGTCCAGCGTGATTGGTTTTGATCTGGATGCAGACCGCGCCAGGGGCCACTCTGTCACCGACGGCGGCATCGTCGTGGTGGCAAAATCTTTTTAGGAGAGACACTTTGACCACCATCAAACTCGTATTGGTACGCCACGGCGAAAGCACGTGGAACCGGGAGAACCGCTTCACCGGCTGGACCGACGTCGATCTTTCCGATAAGGGCCGCCAGGAAGCCCTGGAAGGCGGCCAGGCGCTCAAGGCCGGGGGCTACACCTTCGACGTGGCGTACACTTCGGTGCTCAAGCGGGCCATCCGCACGCTGTGGACGGTGCTGGATGAACTGGACCTGATGTGGCTGCCGGTGCACCGCTCGTGGCGGCTCAACGAGCGGCACTACGGCGCGCTGCAAGGCCTCAACAAAGCCGAGACCGCCGCGAAGTTCGGCGAAGCCCAGGTGAAAGTGTGGCGGCGGAGCTACGATATCCAACCGCCCGCGCTTACCGCGGACGACCCGCGCTTCCCCGGCCACGACCCGCGTTACCGCCATCTCAGCCCGGCCGAACTGCCGCTCACGGAGTGCCTCAAGGACACCGTGGCGCGATTCCTGCCGCTCTGGCATGAGACCATCGCTCCGGCCATCCGCGAAGGTCAAAAGGTGCTGATCGCCGCGCACGGCAACAGCCTCCGCGCGCTGGTCAAGTACCTCGACAACATTTCCGAGGAGGCGATTGTCGAGCTCAATATTCCCACCGGCATGCCTCTGGTGTATGAGCTCGACGATGACTTGAAGCCGGTTAACCGCTACTATCTGGGCGACCCGGAAAAAGTGAAAGCCGCGATGGAGGCGGTGGCGGCGCAGGGCAAGAAGAAGTAGTCACCGTGGGACAGACGATCGCCTCTGGTCGTCTGTTGCAGTGGGCCTGCGGCCCGCGAAATTTCATTAAAAAGTGAGGAAGCTCGATGCTTGCGGACCGCTTTCCAGTGGGTCGCGCCGCCTGAAAGGCGGCGGCAGCCAGGATTGGCTGCCCCACTTTTTCGACCCACCCCGCTGGCGAGGCTTGACAGACCACGGAAGGCGATGGTCTGTCCCACCGAAGGCCCACTACAGCGCGACCACGGCGGCGCTCACCGGCCGCTCTCCCACCGGAATCAACGTGAACAGCGGCGCCGAGCGCTCGCGCGCTTTCATGCGCCGCTGCGCGCCATTCGGCGTGGTGGCCAGCGACCTGGTGCGGATGACCGCCAGATCGCCCGACGTCTCATTGAGCACCAGCACGTACTGCCGTTCGGGCGCGGGCGTCAGCAGAATCTGGCCCGGGCCCTCCCCCACCGTCACCACCGCCACCAGCTTGTAATCGTTGAAGTCCAACACCGTAATCCCGCTGGTCTCCCGATTGGCCACCATCAACATCGAAAGGCCGCTGGCGTCGTCGGTCACCGCCATCGCGCCGGGAGCCCGCCCCGCCAGGATGGTCTGGTAGACTTCCGTGAGGTAGGGAAAGACTACCACCACGGCATCCATGCCGTCGCCGGTCACGAAGAGCTGGCCGCCGTCGGCGGTGGCGCAAAAATGGCGCGGCGCAAGCGGCAGCGGCAGGCGGACGACCGTTTTTCCCGTGGCGACATCGAAGATGGTGATGCTGCGCTCCGGCCCGTTTCCGGCGATCACGTGTCTGCCGTCTTGCCCGAAGGTGATGAGCGAGGGCTCGGCTCCCGCGGCGATGGTCCGTTCGACAACCGCGCTTCCGAGCGATGCCAGCGCGATGGTGCGATCCGTACGGCTGGCGACTGCGGCCAGCACCGGATTGTTCGTGTCCTTGGTGGTCGAGAGATCGAAGCTGTCCGGCAGCGAAGGCAGCCGAAGGCGCCGCCCGGGTTTCAACGAATCGAGCGGCAGTTCCACCAGTTGGGCCGGATCCCGATAGAGCACCCACAGCGACCCTCCCGTGGGAGACATCATCATCCCCACCGCCAGGTTGCCGGCGCGCGCGCGGCGGCTCACCGCCAGAGTGGCAGCGTCGATTTCGTAAACCGTGCCGGCGTCGGGCGCCAGCACGAAGACCCTGGGTTTCGACGGATGGGCCACCACCGCGGCAGGCGCGCTATCGAGGGAGATCTGTTGTTGAACGCGAAAACTCTCCAGATTGACCGCCGCCACCGACCGGCTGCCTTGATTGGCGACAAAGCAATATCCGGGGATGCGCGTAGCCTTCTTCCGGCCGCACCCAACCGCCGCGGACGCCGCCGCCCCGAGCAGTGCCCGGCGGGAGAGGATCGTGGATTTCACGGTACTCCATTCTATATCACTGCTGTGCCGAGACTGGTGTAACCGCTGTCATAGAGACTGATACCGCTAACCTATAACGCTAAAGTGACAGCCCAAGGCGGCGACACCCGGGGCACCGCTGCCAACCGGCACGGCTTCCGGCCATCGTTCCCAAATCTGTTCAGAGTTTTTGATCGGCAGGACCAGACTGAAAACGCCCCGTCCAAAATGGGTCTCTGTCCTACTTCTCTTCCCGGATTTGCTGACTCAGGTAGCGTTCGTAGCCGATCTCGCCAATTTGATGGAGTTGCGCTTCCAGCCAATCGACGTGGCCTTCTTCGGCCTTCAAAAGGCGCTCGAACAACTCCCTTGAGGCATTGTCGCCTTCGTCACGAGCGACGTGGATTGCCCGGTTGTACAGCGCCACGGCTTCCATTTCCAGCTTGAGATCGCTTTCGAGCTGTTCTTTGACGTTCTGGCCAATGCAGAGCTTCAACAACTCGGTGAGGTTAGGCGTGCTGTCGAGAAACAGGATGCGTTCGATAAGTGCTTCGACGTGCTTCATTTCAACAATGGACAGCTTCTTGATGTAGCCGCCCAATTTGTCATAGTGCCAGTTCTCGCACATCTCGGCGTGGAGGAAGTATTGGGTAATGGACGTCAACTCTTTTTGCAGTGCTTCATTCAATAGAGCGATGATTTTTGGTTTGCCTTGCATAACCCGCAGTTTCGGACAAAGCCACCCGGAAGTCAAGTGCTGAGGAGCGGCCGCGAGCGGCCGCCGGCGATGACGACGCCGGGATGCTTGGGCGTTCCCCACGGGAGCAGCCTCGATCCAGGTTTGTGCGGATCGGGGCCGTAATTACAATGCGGCCACCAGCGTTTGCGACGGTAGCCGCCACCACCGCCGATGGGAGGATTACTCCTTACCCGATCCGTCCTCAGACCTGCTTCGTTGACATTCTAAGCCGTGGCGGAGGCATGATATGCTGATAAAAGCTTCTTGGACGCAGCTTGTGAACCGCAGGCTGACGCTTTTTCCCCGACCGGAGAGATGGCCGAGTGGTTGAAGGCGCACGCTTGGAAAGCGTGTTTAGGGGAAACTCTAACGTGGGTTCGAATCCCACTCTCTCCGCCAGATACCAAAATCGCGGAGGCAGATCCGCAACTCGCCGGCCTGCCAGGAGGCGTTGCGCAAGGCTCTACCAAGGGTTCGTGACTGCCCTGATACCTCACTCCGGCATAGTCGAAATCGCCCGTGTAGATCCGTTTACGAAGGACCTTGTGCAATGTCGTTACAGGGACTTTTCCTCTGCTCTTGCGGAAGCGGAATCCTTGCTCGCAGGCCTTCTTCGCCAGGTCCTGCAACGAATACTCACCGCTGCCCGGAGGTGCGGGCGTGTATCTTGGGATTGTCGCCCAGGCGGAGCCTCTACCGCCTATCGGCGGGGTGAAGTGTTTTACCGGCTCGCAGCCGGTCTGCATGAAGCCGGACCGAATTCGTGTCTGCGAAATTGAGCGTCAGGAGCACATATGTGTCGTATGCCTCGACGGCCTTAGGAATGTTCCGTGCCATCTCATAAGTCTCGCCTAACTCCAGGTACGCCGGCGCGTAGGTGGCATCCAGACGGATCAGTTCGGCGCCCAGGCGCTCCGCATCGTTCAGTTTTCCAAGCAATCGCTCGACATGCATGAGGTTCCAGCGATTTTCCACAGAACGCGGGTTGTACTCCACCGCTTTTTCCAGGTAGGGCTCGGCCCTTTTCAAATCCCCTGCGGCGAGGTACTGAGACGCAATCTGGAACTGCGGCAATGCCCACTGCGGCGTCAGCCTGGCTGCCATGTCAAACGCCTGCCGCGATTCCTTGGCACGGTTTAACTTTCCCAAAGCCACTCCCAGGGCATTGTACGCGCAGGCAAACGCGGGATCCAGTTGCAGCGTCGACTGCAATGTGGTCACGGCTTCGCTGAACCGGCGCTCGGCGATCTGCAAGCGGCCTTGGCAGAAGACCCGCCGCACTTCGACGCCCTTGTCGTATGGACGCAGCATCTTCAGCCGGTCATAGGCATCGACCGCAGCCTCCAGCAGCAAGCGCTTCGGCCCGTTCGCCGTGGATTCCACGTAGTCCGTTACGCAGGCTTGGCCCTGCCGTTCCAGCGCGGCGCCGATCAAGCTCGCGGCGGCGGACTCTTCGGCTTTCGGAAAGGTGGTGCTGCGATAGAATTCCCACGCGCCCCCAGGCGCCAGTGGAAGGCCGGCACTCAGCCGCGCCTTGAGTTGCGTGAGCGGGCTGGGAGGAGGCGGGGCGATCTTGAGGGTGGCCGGAAGGTTGCTCAAGGTGATGGTGCCCTGAAGCGTGGAGCCATCGGTGAAGTCCGCGGAGAAGGCGTGCGGCCCGGGCGTCAGCCCTTCGATCCGTAATGTTCCGGTGGCGCGGATCTTGCCTCGAAACGCATCGTCGATGTACAGAGCGCTCGAGACTGGGCCGGACACATCCATGGTGACGGCACCGGGACCTGGTGAAACGGAATTGGGAGTCAACGCCAGCGCCACCTGGCCATCGAACGTTCCTGCCACGCGCGGATGCTGCAGAGCGTCTGTCAACTCGGGAACGCGCCGGGAAAGGTAGTCGATAGCTTCGGAGATATTGACTACATGGTCTCCATTCAGGTCGGCTGCGCCATTAAGTCCCTCCAGGAGGACTTGGGAGAACACGCCATGGCCGCCGCCAAACCTCTGATCCTCGAAAGACTTTTCACTGGGCCGCGTGGAAAGAAGCTTGAGGAGCGACCGGTCCCCGTGGCCGATCTTCGCCAGCGCGTCGGCGGCGCGACTGGACGATCCGGGGGAATATGTAGACCAGCCCAGGCGCCCCGCATGGCAGGCATCCGCGGCCAAAACCACCAGGTTGGCTCGGAGACGGGTACTGAGCGTGCGGTCCACGTCTTGAAACGCTATCGCTGTGGCGTGGAGGTTTTGGGGATCGGAATCGTAAGCCACGAAGTATCCATCGTCGTTGTCATCTAATACCCCGTGCCCGGCGAAGAAGACAAACACGATGTCCTCGGGCCGCGCGGACGACACCAACCAGGTCTCCAGGTCGGCACGGATCTCCGCCAGTGTGGCATTCTCATTTTCGAGGAGCCGGATGTGGTCGGCGGGAAGAGCTCCGCCTGCGTAGCTTCGCAGGAATCCGGCGAAGTCCTCGGCGTCCCGATGCGCGTAGTGCAACTGTGCCGCCGGAGGCAGATACTCATACGACGAGATCCCGACGACCAGGGCCCAGCGCGTCCCGTGGTCTTTTATGGGATTGGATGGCTCAGCGGGTTCCAAGCGCAGGTCGCGCGCCTGCTGCGCAAAGAGCACACAAGCAAGCCCGCCGAGAGCCAAAGTCGATCGCATAGCGTGATGATATTACATCAGAGGGACGGGCGAGTTCCGCCAGGCGCCCGGGTCTTCTCCGCCATCGATACCCGTCTCGGCCGCAAGGTTGCCATTAAGGTCTCGCACGAGAACTCGCGTCAAGCGTTTCGCCCGCGACCAACTCCATCACCAGGTAGTTCGGTCCCACATCGTACAGCGTGCAAATGTGGGGGTGATTCAGCCCGTGAAGAGGAGTCCAGTCAGAGATCATGCATCAGATAATTTGAAGACTAGCGTCTAGGGGGGGCACCCGTCGATTCCGCAGCGGCGAGCAGGGCGCCCAGGGCGGAGACCTGGGTCGAACCCGTT
The DNA here is from genome assembly GCA_049519475.1 of Bryobacteraceae bacterium. GTDB lineage: Bacteria > Acidobacteriota > Terriglobia > Bryobacterales > Bryobacteraceae > PALSA-129. Next base: position 7,128 of record JBEKQS010000222.1, read on the forward strand.
TCCCGCACGTACCAATTCTGAAGGGTTCTTAATCCGGCCGCTGCATCTGTTAGAAAATCCGTTGCTCGTTGAGTATCGGCTGCGGTGGATTGCGTCGTGCCGGCGCGGGGAAAGAGCAGGAGGGCAAACCGAACGGCTTCTGCCGTGGGATGTTTCAGGCTAACGCAGCGGATACCGGAACGCAATCACCATCGGTGTACCATCGGTGTGCCCGGGAACGGTCCGGCGGGAGACTTGCCCGCAGAATGGCTCCCGATATTCACTCAACTGGCCAATTTCTGCCGAGTTCTACGCTTGTCCGAGTTTTCGTGCTTCTGAAGTGATTCTTGGCGGCCGAGGAGACGAAGACCGGAGTCCTTGGGGAAACGTACCGGCGGAACATCTCGCTTGGAACGGACGCGTTGGTAACGACACCGGCACAACACCCGAAGTGGTTACTCGCGCGATATGATGCAAATACCGCCATGACTCGCTTATTGTCGTTCGCACTCGTCGCATCTGTGATCGCCACCACATCCGCCGAGGCGCAGTCGCCCGAGGTAAAGCCGCTGCGCATCGCCATCGCCGGGCTGAACCACGGGCACGTTTCAGGATTTCTGCGCAGCGCGCAGCGGCGCGCGGCCGATGTTATCATCGTCGCGGTTTGGGATCCCGATGCCGAACTGCTGGCAAAATACGCCGGATCGAACCACTTCGCCGACGATCAGCTCTACACCGACCTCAACAAGATGCTCGACGCAGCGAAGCCCGAGGCCGTCGCGACGTTCACCGATACTTACTCGCACGCCGGGGTTGTCGAGGCATGCGCCCCGCGCCACATACCCGTGATGATGGAAAAGCCGCTGGCCGTGGACATGAAGCAGGCGCGCGCCATCCAACAGGCCTCGGAGCGCTACAAAACGCCCGTCATCGTTAACTACGAGACTACCTGGTACCGCAGCCACGGCGAGATCTGGACCCTGCTGCACGAACAGAAGGCCGCGGGCGACATCCGCAAAATGGTGGCGATGGACGGCCACCAGGGTCCCAAGGAGATCAATGTGCAGCCGGAGTTTTTGGCCTGGCTGAGCGACCCCGTGAAGAACGGCGCTGGGGCCCTCTTCGATTTCGGCTGCTACGGCGCCAACCTGATGACGTGGATGATGGACGATCAGCGGCCGCTGAAGGTGACGGCGCTGACTCAAACCGACAAGCCCGACATCTACGCGCACGTGGATGACGAAGCCACCGTGCTGTTGGAATATCCCAAAGCGCAGGGCATCATTCAGGCGTCGTGGAACTGGCCGGTGAGCCGCAAGGATTTCGAAGTCTACGGCGCGAAGGGCTACGCCATCGCCACCGGCGGCGACAACCTGCGCGTGCGCCTGCCGGGCGCGCGGGCCGAGGAAACGCACACGCCGCCGGAGCTGAAGCCCCAGGAAGCCGACTCCATTTCTTACCTGATCGGCGTCGCCCGCGGCAAGTTCAAGCCATACGGCCTCTCGTCGCTTGAGAACAACATGATCGTCATCGAGATCCTCGACGCCGCGCGCGAATCGGCGCGGACGGGCCGGACGATTACGCTGGGGCGGTGAGTGTGCCCCTTGGGACGGGTGGTATGAATTGTGATACCTTCAGACTCGTGAAACCCCTCCGAAGCGCTGCATTTACATGGGCCGGTCGGGCTTCTCTTGTAGCGACGTTTGTCTTCGTGCCAGCCTTGTTGGCGCAGGATCAGTCGCCGGGCTTACCGGCATTTGAGGTTACTTCGGTCAAACCGGACACGTTCGTCCCTGCTCCTGGTCACGGGCGGGTTCCCGAGGTGAGCTGCTCCAATGGTCGGTTTGTATCTAACGCCTCGGTGTGGCGCC
>JBEKQS010000223.1:0-8885 GCA_049519475.1 Bryobacteraceae bacterium
CCTATCAACGACCGGGTATCCGGTCCAGAATGCTGGCGGGCTTTTTCCGGATCGTACCCCGAGTAGGCCCATTCAAGGCGCTGGCATTCAAGAAGCTGACGCCCGAGATCGAACAGTTGTACATGGCCAGCTTCAACGCGTCGATCGACCGGTATCGCGGGTTACTCGCCGACGTGGGTGGCGGCCGGCTTCGCCTGCCCAATGACAATATTGACGTGGGAGCAGTCACCAAGCCAGGCGAATACAAGCTGGCTGACGCCGCGTACGCGAAACTGCTGAACAAGTTGGACGGGCACTACGCGGATCTGCCGCAAGACCTCAGGAGCGAGATTCTGGCTTTCTACCAGGACCTCAGCCTTCCTATCGCGACCAAGGCCAACGAAGGCGACTGGGCAAGGCTGCAGGGAGAAGTCAGTCACCTGGAGGCCATAAACCGGGACCTCTCGGCGACAACAAACTCTAAAGTGTCCGACGCACCTGGCGTACCGGTTGCCAAATGACCGGCCCGTCGAGGCTCTCCCCGGAAGTTCGCTGGCGGCGAATTCGCCCACTTGGGTACTTGATCATTATCGCTGGAGTGTTCGGTACTGTCACGGCCGACAGCGTGGCGCCCTCGAGCGATCAGATCCTCGCCAGAGTCGAAAGCGAAACCAACAGACGTCATGACCTGTTGAAGCAGTACTCGGGCTCGCGACAATACACGCTGCAAAACTCGCGCTTCGGCAAACGTGCGGCAGTAGCTGTGCGGATGAATTACCGCCAGGTGGAAGGCGAGCGCTACACGGTGTTGACGCGGTCCGGCTCGAACAGCCTCAACGGCGTAATCGATAAAGTGCTCGCCTCCGAGTCAAGCGCAAGCTTGCCGCCGGAGAATGCCCTGCACCAGATTAATTCCGCCAACTATGGGGTTCGACTGCTCGGAACCGAAGTGGCGGCGGGGCGAAGCTGCTATGTCCTGGAGTTGACGCCAAGGATCAAGAGCAAGTTCCTGATCGCGGGGAAGGTTTGGGTGGATGCCGACAGTTACGGCGTAGTGCGGTTGGAAGGCCAGTTCGCGGCCAGCAGTTCCATACTGATTGGCGCGCCCAGGATCAGCGAGGAATATATCGAAGTACAGGGCTTCTGGCTGCCCGCGCACGTGCGGTCCGTCACATCCAGTCTGCTGCTTGGCCCGACCGAACTGGAAATTCTGTTTTCGAACTACCAGCTCGAGCAGGATTTTCAAGTCCCGGTTGCGGCGGTTCCGAACAGTGCCCCGACGCCCGCGGTCAGCGCCATGGCCAGGGCGCCCCAAAACGTGACGCGGATTGCGCCCAGCCTCACGCTTGCGCCTCCAGCGTGCGCAGCCAAGCCTCCCAGCAGCGCCAGGAACAACAGTGAAGTTCCAGCGACAAGGGGAATCAAGGTCGCCACCGGGACTATGGCTGTGACCGCCAGAGGCATGGCCGCTCCGACGGCGAAGCTGGCGGCTGACGCCAACGCGGCCTGAAGGGGACGCGGTTTGAGTGACGGCGAGAAGCCGAGTTCGTCGCGGGCGTGCGCGCCCAATGCGTCGTGCGCCATCAGTTGCTGGGCAACCTGTTTGGCGAGCTTGACGTCGAGCCCGCGGGCGACGTAGATCGCCGCCAGTTCCTTGTGCTCGCCCACGCTGTCGTCTTTCAATTCCGCGCGTTCCAGCTTGAGGTCGGCTTTTTCGGTGTCTGCCTGGGAGTGCACAGACACGTATTCACCCGCCGCCATCGACATCGACCCGGCAACTAGGCCCGCGATCCCCGCGACCATTACGTTGCTATGAGTCGCATGCGCCGCCGCGACACCGAGCACCAGACTCGCCGTCGAAAGGATCCCGTCGTTGGCGCCCAATACCGCCGCGCGCAGCCAGCCGACGCGGGCGGTGCGGTGTCGTTCCGTTTGGGCCACAGGCATTCTTCTTGCGCTCTCAGCAATTGGTCATCGGTGAAGCCGGAAACTGGTTACATTCCCCCACAATCCGACGACTTGTAAGAGCCAGACGCAAACCACAACCACGACGACCACATTCAGAATCGATTTGATGCTGGAGGCCATGGGAATGTACCGATTGATCAGGTACAGCCCCACGCCGACTACGATTAACAGAACGACAATATTCAGCAAAGGCATTTTGGTGCTCCTCGCATCAGGGGGTAGCAATCGGTTGGCCGTTCGCTGGGCGCCATGCAAGGCTTGTTCGGCCAGGCTTTGGAACTGTGTGCTCCGGTTCGCTGTGCCACCCGCGCGTCAGGTGACCGGATACGGTCAAATCGCTGCGGCGCCCCTCAGGCGCCCGTGACCGAATGCGGTCGAAGTGTGAGGAGCAACACTTTTTGCCAGTGGTAAAATAACTATGGCTGCCGTTTTCAAGCCTCTCACTGTTTGCTGGACTCATTCGGCATGAGCCGATTCCGTCTTTCAGGCGGGCTTGAGTTGCTCGGATCGACGGCGGGAAGGTGGAAACGCGATGAGCTCCGCAGGCTCACAGTCAACGGCCACCCGCTGGCTGGTGGAGAACGGTCCGAAGGAGCTTGAGCTGCTGTTCCGGGCGATCGTCTATCACCCGTCCGCACCCATCCTCATCACCGACGACGATGGCAATTCCCGGGACGCCAGCGTCGGCGTGGGCAAACTTTTGGGGCTGCCGCGAGAGAAGATCATCGGCCGCCGGGTCGATGACTTTGCACCGCCCGGCTTCAAGCCTCAGATTTCGCAGCTTTGGAGAGCCTTGCAGGAGCAAGGGGAACAGGAAGGTACGCTCCGGCTGGTGGGACTGGATGGAACTCCGCGGGAGGTTGAATACACGGCCAAAGGGAACGTCTTGCCCGTGCGTCACGTGCTGGTCCTGCGCGACAAGAACGAACCCGAGGAAATCGAGTCTGCCGCCACTCACGGCATTCCGTCATGGGTGCAGGACTACGCGCTCTACTTACTGGATACCGAGGGACGAATTGCGGCCTGGTATTCGGGAGCAGCGCGCATTTACGGCTATGCGGCCGATGACGCCATGGGCCACGACATATCTTTTCTCTATCCCGGCGACGATACCCTACGGATCAAGCTGCAGCAGGAGCTCAAGCGGGCCGCGGCCGAAGGCCATCTGGGGACTGAAGGCTGGCAGGCCAGAAAAGATGGGGCGCGATTCTGGGCCAATGTCATTACCATGGCGCTCAAAGATGAAAGCGGGACATTGCAGGGTTTTGCGCGAGTGGTCCGCAACTTTAGCGATCGTCACGAGAGGGACGAAAAGTTGCGGCGCAGCCGCCCGCGCATCCGGCCCATCTCCACGCAATCGACCATCGCCGGGGTCGCTTCCGGTGAGTTTGACCGCGTCCCCGAGATGAACGACGCGTTTCTCGACCTGATTGGATACAGCCGCGAAGATTTGGTGGCGGGCCGGCTAAACTGGCCCGATCTCACTCCGCCGGAATTCGCCCTACTGGATGAACTGGCGCATGAAGAAGGTCTGCGGTTCGGAGCCTGCACGCCTTTTGAAAAGGAGTTGATTCGCAAGGATGGGACCCGAGTCCCGGTGCTGGTTGCCACGGCGGTCTTGAAGCTCTCTCCCTTCCGATGGATCACGTTTGTGCAGGACCTCCGGGAACGGGATCGGATCGAGAGCATTGAGGAATACGAGGTCGCGGTCAAACACGACTTCGAGGAGATGGTGGGCAGCAGCGCGGCTCTGAAGCGCGTGCTGCGGCAAGCCGAGGTGGTTGCGCCTACGGACGCGAACGTTTTGATCCTGGGGGAAACCGGCACGGGGAAGGAACTGGTGGCGCGCGCGGTCCATCGGATGAGCCCGCGCAAGAATCTTCCCTTCGTCACATTGAACTGCGCGGCCATCCCCACCGGGCTTCTCGAAAGCGAGCTGTTCGGCTATGAGCGAGGCGCCTTTACGGGCGCCTTGTCGCAAAAAATCGGACGTTTCGAAATGGCCCATCGGGGCACCTTATTTCTGGATGAGGTGGGCGATATCCCGTTGGATCTGCAGCCGAAGTTACTCCGCGCCTTACAGGAGAAGCAGTTTGAGCGGTTGGGCGGCACTAAGACCATTCCCATTGACGTCCGGCTGGTGGCGGCAACCAACCGGAATCTCGCGCAGATGATGGGGGATAAACTCTTCCGCAGCGATCTCTACTATCGGCTGAAAGTCTTTCCGATCACGACGCCTCCGTTGCGCGATCGGCCTGAGGACATACCTATTCTGGCCCGCCATTTCACCAAGAAATATGCCGCTAAGATGGATCGTCAGATCGATAAGATTCCGTCGGACACGATGAGCGCTCTGGTGAGCTGGCATTGGCCGGGCAACGTACGGGAGCTCGAGAACTTCATTGAACGGGCGGTGATCCTCTCCACAGGTTCCAGCCTGCGTGCTCCGTTGGCCGAAATACGGCAGGATTCCCGGGAATCCGCCGGCACCGCGACGCTCGAGCAAGTGGAACGGGACCATATCGTCCGCGTGCTTCGCGAGAGCGGCAGTGTGGTCAGCACCGCAGCCACCCGTCTCGGACTGCACCGGACCACCCTGAACGCCATCATGCGAAAGCTTGGCATCTCTCGCAAGGATCTCTAGCGCGGGCCTTTATGCGGCGCCCCGCTTACGCGGCCACCGGCGTGCATGTGTCTAATGCCACATAACAGAAGGCCGCCATATGAGTTTGCGTTTGGACCAGCGAAAACGGCCCACCGGCTGGTGGCCGCGCCAAAGACCCTGACCGCACCTCGTCACTTGACCATCGGTGGTCACTCGGTCGACACTTTGTTCCCTCCCAACCAACTCCGCGACGCATCCACGGCGAATCGGCTCAACAAAACACAGCGATGGCGCGACTCGTGCACTGGGAATATCGTCGCCCAAAGCTCCTGAGGGGCTCACCGGGCCGACAGAAGAGGTCAATATGCGAATGATTCTGGTGGCTACTCTGGCGCTTGTGCCCCTGCTGGCCAAAGACAACGACGGTATCAAGCGGCTGAACGAATCCGCCGTGGTGTTGAACGAGGTTATGGCGGCGCCGGATAAGGGCATTCCGGAAGACCTGCTGGCAAAAGCCCACTGCATCGTCATCGTCCCTGGTGTTAAGACCGCGGCTTTCGTGGTTGGCGCCAAGTACGGAAAAGGCTACCTGTCGTGCCGGAACCATGACGGAATCGGCTGGACGGCACCGGGCACAATCCGCATCGAGGGTGGCAGCTTTGGTTTCCAGATCGGCGCCTCGGAGACGGACCTGATCATGCTGGTGATGAATGAGGGCGGCAAAGGCAAACTGCTTTCCAGTAAGTTCACTCTGGGCGGGGAAGCTTCAGTTGCGGCCGGGCCGGTGGGACGTACGACGACCGCTCAAACCGACGCTCAAATGCACGCCGAGATTCTCTCGTGGTCGCGATCCCAGGGACTGTTTGCCGGCCTCGCTCTGGAAGGAGCTACGCTGCGGCAAGATCTGGACGATAACGCCGAACTCTACGGCAAAAGGCTGGAGAACCGGGAGATTGTGACCTCAGGAATGCCAGCACCCGCGGGCGCTGAAAGACTGATGGCGGAACTCAACAAGTATTCGGTGCAGCGCACCGTTAAGACAAGCGGCGCCAACCAATAACCGGCGAGAAAGAAACCTAGAGGCAACCTTGAAATGAAACTTACCGGAGCATTCCTTGTGGTATGCGGAGTCTTATCGGCTCAGGGGCTGCAGAATCAGCCCATTTACCGCGTCACCCTAACAGCACGGACCGCAAAGGCCATCAGCTACCAGCACCGCAGCGGCTCGACCAAGATCGACTTCCGGGGAACTGAGCTCCTGCCAGGCGCTAGTGGCGAGGCCAGAGTCCAAAGTAAGCAGGGCCGCATGCAAATCGAGGTGGACTTCGATGGTTTGCAGCCGGCAACCAGAAACGGAGCCGAGTATCTCACTTATGTGTTGTGGGCCGTCACCCCCGAAGGGCGCACGGCCAACCTGGGCGAGGTCCTCCTGAATGGAACGAAGAGCAAACTGGAAGTAACCACCGAACTGCAGGTCTTCGCATTAGTGGTCACCGCGGAACCTTATTACGCGGTGAGGCAGCCCAGTAATCTGGTTGTCATGGAGAACGTGGTGCGCGCGGACACGGTGGGGAAGATCGAGGAGATCGACGCCAAGTACGAACTGTTGCAGCGCGGCGAATATCAGCGTCTGGCGAACCCGCTGGCGCTGAAGATGGAGCGCAAACTGCCGCTGGAACTCTACGAAGCGCGCAACGCGGTGCAGATCGCGCGCGCCGTGGGTGCGGACCGCTTTGCCGCCGAAACCTTCCAGAAAGCCGAGAAAGACCTGTCTCAGGCGGAAGCCTACCAGGCACAAAAAGCCGGCGAGAAGCCTGTAGCCATGACGGCACGCGAAGCCGTGCAGATGGCGGAAGACTCGCGGGCCATCGCGGTGAAACGTCAGGAAGATGAGGCCCTGAGCGCCGAGCGGCAGGGGTCGATGGACCGCGAAATACGCGCGGAGAACGGACGGGCCGTGGCGCAGTCCGAGACCGACCGCGTCACCCGAGACGCCGAAGCGGCGCGGATCAAGGCGCGGGAGGAATCGGAGCGCCTGACACGCGAGAAGGATGAGCAGACGCTGGCCGCTTCGTCTGAAGCGGTTCGTGTGAAGCGCGATAGTGACGCGCGACTGGCCGCTGCCGCAGCCGACGCGGAACATCAGAAGCGCGATAGCGACGCAGTTCTGGCCGCTGCCGCAGCCGACGCGGACCGTCAGCGGATCGATAGCGACTCGCGGATGGCTGCCGCGGGAACCGAGGCGGATCGTCTCAAGCGCGAGAACGACGCGGAAAGAGCGACCAGCCAAGCCGCACTCGACAGCGCCGGCAGACAGACGGCGCGGTTGGAGACCGAGAGAGCGGATCTGCGAGTCCTGTTGTTGAGCCAGTTCAACGCCATTCTTCAGACCCGCGATACAGCGCGCGGTTTGATCGTGAACATGTCGGATGTGCTGTTCGACACCGGCAAGTCTACGTTACGGCCCCTGGCGCGCGAGAAACTGGCCAAGGTGGCCGGCATCGTTTCCGGGCATCCGGGCCTGAGGCTGGACGTGGAAGGTTACACGGACAGCGTCGGCGGGGATGACTATAATCAGCAGCTTTCCGAACATCGCGGCACGTCTGTGCGCGATTACCTGATGATGCAGGGGATGCCGGGAGGTTCGGTTACATCGAAGGGATTCGGCAAGACTCAACCAGTGGCCTCCAATGAGACCGCGGATGGACGGCAGCAGAATCGGCGTGTGGAACTGGTGATCTCCGGCGAAGTAATCGGCACGGAGATCGGCATACCAATCGCAAACCGGTAATCGGAGGTTACCGCGTTTTGCCAGGTGGGGCCGGCAGCTTGCTGCCGGCCCCACTGGATCGCCTCCAGGTAAATAGGGAGATAGCGCCACGCAAGGCTTGAATACCATGTCTAACTTTGGATGGACCCTGTCGAGATTCGCTCTCCCATCATTCCTTGGGTTCGGAGCCGTGCCGGCAGTTACACCGGCAAACCATCTTTCCAGATACCGGAACTTCCAACTCGGAACGGACCTGCTTACGGTTGCGAAACAGGCGGGCGCAAACCCATCTCAAGCGAAGATTATCCATCGCCGCCCAGCCCTCATCCAAGAGCTTGAGTGGCGCCCCCAACCCCCCGGCTCCTCTTCTCAAACGGAAGCGGCAAGAGAGGTAGTTTTCAGCTTCTATGATAGCCAACTGTTTCGGATCGCGATTAACTACGACCGCTACGAGACTGAGGGATTGACACCCGACGACCTGGTAAGAGCGCTCTCGGCGACATACGGAATCGCCGCAAGGCCCATAGCTCCGGCGAAGGCCGCGCCCGGGCATTACGACGATCAGGAGGAACTCCTCGCACAATGGCAGGATTCGCAGTACCGCTTCGAGTTGATCCGTTCTTCGTACGGGCCCACCTTCAAGCTGGTTGGCGTCCTGAAAAAGCTGGAAGCGCCGGCCCAAGCCGCCATCATCGAAGCGGCGCGGCTCGACGACAAAGAAGCGCCTCAAAGGGAGGCTGACCGGATCGCGAAGCAAGACGAAGCCGAGCGAGCCAGGCTGGAGAAGGCCCGACGCGTGAACAAAGCGAAGTTTCGACCCTGACCCCGGGGCCGCGGAAGGAATGCCGGAATGAGCAGTTCTACGAGCAGAGACATCGAAGCGTGGGAAGACGAGGGCGGAACCGCACCGGGCCCGCGCGGCATCCGTGCGGCCTCGATAAGGCGCACCCTGACGGACGCAATCCCAGCGGGGAGCATTTTGATGAGAGAAGGCATGACTTTGCCAAACTCCCCGCTGCTCCAGAGCGAGCCTGATTTGAATGGATGGGAAGTGGTCAAAACCGCTCGTTCCACGTTCGAGAAGGAACTTCAGGAAGCCGGATGGACCTGGTTCTTCATGGCCGGTGAGATCAAAACCACGGCCTTCGGATTTGACAGGCAAAAGACACTACGCACCGCATTGCAGCGACTCATCGCCAAAGTGACCTCTCAACACTGTAACAGCATCGAGATCACGCAGGTTATGAGTAACTCGTTCCTGAAGGTGCCCTATGTGAGCGTCTCCGCTCGCCCGCGCCATCTTCAGAAGGGCCTGACGTTCTCCGGCCAACGGTAGTTTGGAACAATCTCATTTCACTGGAGGCTGGCAGCACTATGAATATTCGACCCCTATACGACCGCATCGTGGTAAAGCGGATCGACGAAAAGGAAACCACGCGCAGCGGCATCATCATCCCCGATTCGGCTCAGGAAAAGCCGCAGCAGGGTGAAGTCATGGCCGTAGGTCATGGCAAGAGGCTCGAGGATGGCACACTGGTGGCCCTCGACGTCAAGATCGGCGAC
>JBEKQS010000224.1:0-8883 GCA_049519475.1 Bryobacteraceae bacterium
CGATGCGGTTGTAGAAACCATCGCCGCCCACCACCGTAATCCAGTCCGAATTGCCGATTCCCGTGGACTGCAGGGAGGAACTGGGCCCGCACCAGGAGTAGTTATCCTGCAGGCCGCCGCAGACGTGGTAGGGCTTCTGGAAATCGAAGGCCACCTCATAGAACTGGCCGAGCGCGATGTTGTTGAAGTGCTCCCAATTGCGCCCGCTGTCCCAGGTGGACCAGATGCCGCCATCGTTGCCGCTGAGCAGGTGGTCGGAATTGGCGGGGTCGATCCAGATGGCGTGCACGTCACTGTGAACGTTGCGGAAGCGGGCCTGCGAAAAAGTCCGGCCGCCATCCTCGGACATATAGATGTTCACGCCGCCGAGCCAGATCTTCTGATCGTTGTTGGGATCGATGCGAAGCTGGCTGAAGTAAGACGGCCGCGGGTTGGTGTCGCTCATGCGGGCCCAGGTGGCGCCGCGGTCCTCGGAGCGATAGACGCCGCCGAGCGTGGCGTGTTCAACCAGCGTGTACACGATGTTGGAATTCTTGCGATAGACTTCCACGGCGCTGCGGCCCCAATCGCCCGAGGGCAAGCCGCGGCCGGCCTGGCCGGCGGCGCCCAGCCTGGTCCAGTGCAGACCGCCGTCGGTGGACCGGTACAGGCCGCTGCCGGGTCCGCCGCCGTTGTAGCCGAACGCCGTGCGCCGGCGCTCATAGGCGCAGGCAAACAGGATGTTGGGGCTCTGCGGATCGATGGCGATATCGGAGACGCCCGTGTCTTCGTTGATGATGAGCGTCTGTTTCCAGGTGGCGCCGCCGTCTTTGCTCATGAAAACACCGCGCTCTTTATTGGGCCCCCACAAGTCGCCCAGCGCGGCGACGTAGACCGTATCGGGATCGGTGGGATGCACCACGATGCGGCCGATGTGGTGCGTCTCCTTTAGACCGAGGTGCGTCCACGTGATGCCGGCGTCGGAAGACTTGTAGACGCCATCTCCCCAGGAGGAACTCTGGCGGTTGTTGGCCTCGCCGGTGCCCACGTAGACGATGGCGGGGTTCGACGGAGCGATGGCGATGTCGCCGATGGAAGGATTCGGCTGATCTTCGAACAGCGCCTGCCAGGTGGCGCCGCCGTTAACGGTCTTGAAAAGGCCGCCGCCGGCGGCGCCGATATAAATGATGCGGGGATCGGACTCGACGACGGCAATGTCGTCGAGGCGCCCGCCCATGACGGCGGGGCCGATGCTGCGGAAACGCAGGTTCTTGAGCGCAGTATCATACGGCGACTGCGCGAAAGCGCTAGCGGCCAAAGCCGAAAGCGCGAGTGCGGCGGCGAAGATGGAGATCGGTGACAGTTTTCTTGAAGGCATGAGAGTTTCCCTGAATCGGAGCTATTGTACATCAGGCGGGGGCCGAAGTTCCGGTTGGTGGCGTTGGGAGGTGGGAATTGTCAGGCGGCGGGGGCAAAACGGGGACAGCTATCCAATTCCAAAGGCGGGAATTGGTAGCAGTCCCCGTTTTGCGGCTTACTTCGCCCGCTGCGCGGCCTGCTCTACGGCACGCATCACGCGGAGGGTGTTGCCGCCTAGTATTTTCAGGATGTCGGCGTCGGAGAAGTTGCGCTCCATCAGACCGCGGACCAAATTCGGGATCTTGGAGATGTCTTCCATGTCTTGCGGGAACATGTCGTCGGCGCCATCGAAATCGGAGCCCAGGCCGACGTGGTCGATGCCGGCGATTTTGACGGCGTGCTCGAAGTGATCGAGGAGACGAGCCAATGGGACACGACCCAGCTTGGCGTTGCGCTCCTGGTTGATCTTGCGGACGGCGGGGCCATTTTGACTGCGAGCGCCGAAATTGGGGGTCTGGTTGTCGATCGAATCCTGGCGCGCCTGCTCGTCTTGCAAGGCGTTTTCCCGATCGTTGAAGCCGGGCTCGAGAAAGCCTTCATAGAAGTTGATGTGTACCACGCCGCCCTTGGCGGCGATGGCGCGCAGCATGTCGTCAGTCATGTTACGCGGCACGTTGGCGATCGCGCGGCTGGAAGAATGCGACGCGATGATGGGCGCGGTAGAGGTTTCGAGCGCGTCATAGAAGGTCTTGTCGGAGACGTGCGAGATATCCACCATCATGCCCAGGCGGTTCATCTCGCGGACCACCTGCCTGCCGAAATCAGTGAGGCCGTTGTGTTCGGGCGGTTTGCTGGAGGTGTCGGCCCAGGGCGTGTGGTTGGTATGAGTGAGCGTCATGTAGCGAACGCCGAGGTCGAAGTAGATGCGCAGGACGGCGAGATCGGAATCGATGGCGGAGCCGCCTTCGAGACCCATCAGGATGGCGATGCGGCCGCGCTTTTTGGCGCCGAGGATGTCATCGGCGGTGGTGGCCAGGGCCAGATCGGCAGGATGGCGCGCGGTTTCGCGGCGCACGGCGTCGATCTGCTCCAGAGTGCGGCGAATGGTTTGGATGGGGGCGAAGCGGTCGGTGTCGGTCCAAATGGAAAGGAACAGGCCGGAGACGTGGCCGGTGCGCATGCGCGGGATGTCGACCTGGCCGAAGTCGTGCTTCTCGGCCAGGTTGTAGGCTTCGTCGACGATCAGTTGGGTGGTGTCGTCGTGCAGGTCGAGGATGACAGCCCGTTCGAGCAGGCGCGTTACACGGGCGGGATCGACCTTAGTCTGGGCGACCGCCGAGGAGGCCAGGAGGAGGAGAAGAAACGGCTTGTTCATGCTGCGAGGATTATAACTGACGGGGACGAAGAATTCACCGCGAAGGCGCGGAGACGCAGAGAAGAAATAATAGAAATGAATTTCACGCCCACAAACCCGATAGCTTTGAGCAAGCGGAGAAGCGCGCGGAATCCCGATTGTCTTCTCCGCGCCTCGGCGCCTCCGCGGTAAATCCTCAGCCTGGCTCCGGGTTTGCAGGCCTCGGGGAGCACCCACGGCCGCACGAAGTGCGTGCGCCACGAGCGAAATCAAATCCTGGCAGCGGCAAAAGATTCAGACAACTTGTAATACCCTGGCTCAGGCGCGCGCCTCAGGGCGCTAGCCGTTCTCACGCAGCCACTGCTCGAAAGGTGCGCGGTAGAGCACAATACCGCGGCGCGAATACTGCAAGTGGCCCATGCGGCGGAACTGGTTCATGTAGTGAGTGACGATTTCGCGCGAGGTGCCGACGTATTGCGACAGCAGTTCATGGGTGAACGCGGCCATTTTGACGGAGCCGTCCGGCTGCGGCGTGCCCAGGCGCTCGGAGAAGCGGAGCAGCGAGCGGGCCAGGCGCCGCGCAATGTTGTCGGCCGAGAAGCTTTCGATGCGCTGCGTCAGGTTGATGGTGCGCTGCACCAGAATTTGCAGCATCGCCATGGCCAGGCGGGGACGTTTGAGAACGATATCCTCGATCTCGGCGGTGGTCCAAGCCATCAGCTTCGTGTCTTCCAAGGTAGTGACCTGCTCGGCACGATGGGGCAGGTTCAGAAATGCCGATTCGCCGAAAAACTCGTCGGGTTGATAAATGTCGACTACCACCTGGTGACCGTCATCGGAAAGCCGCGAAACCTTTATTTTGCCCTCGATGACCAGGTACAGGCTGGTGGACGGCTGGTCCTGGTTGTAAACAACCTGGCCTTTGCGGAACTCCAGGATGGTGGAGCACGGCAAATGCGCGAGCGGATCTTCCAAGGGTCGTGGTGGCGCGTACGCCATCGTGGTGGATGCCATTGGTTTCCTCCAAAGACACGCACTGCTTTCAGCGCGTATTATCGAAGCAGGCCGGTGCGGTTGCCAAGTTCGAACCGGCGAGCCTTCTAACTCGGGCCGAGTCCCGCAAGGGATTCAAAATCCCCCCTGCGGTGGCCTCTACCCCAACTGTTGGGCGAAGACTTCCCGAAAGAAGCCATCCGCCGCCAGACTTTCGACGCATCCCGTTACGGGTGCCTCTGGTGCCCTGCGGGTGCAATACTACGTCTTTTGATAGCGCTATTTTCGGCTTCATCTTGAGCACTTGACGTGCCAAATAATACTCTCGTTTCGTACAGTGATGCAATAGCCCTCTTAAGTCATGGCTGCGGTGCGGGATAGGCGGTTTTGAAAAGGCGCCCGCCAGTGGTGAGCAGGGGGCGCGGGAACTCGCCGAAGTGCGATTCGGGAACAGCAACAGGCAAAGATTGCCCAACGGATCGATATATGATGGATGGGTGCCCGCCGTTTGGCGCTCCTTCCTTTCCCTGCTGACGCTCCATTCTCTGCTGGCTGCGCAGTCTTATACCGCGCCGGCGGGGATTCGCCAGGCCCAGCGGCACGCCACTGCTTCAATTCTGCCGGGTGGGCGCATCATCGCGCCGCTCGGGGAACAACACACCACTGGCGCTGGCCCTTTCGGGCTAGCGGTGGGACCATCCGCGCGAGTGGTGGTTACCGCCAATGGCGGCATGGGGCGGAATTCCTTCACGATCTTCGACCGTTTGCCGAGCGGGGGGTGGACCTCGCAGCAGATTGCAGCCTCTTCCAAAGAGAAGGTGGATGAGTTCGGCGGGACGGACTGGCGCGGCGTCTTCATGGGGTTGGCGCTGGTAAACGATCACACCGTGTGGGCATCCGAGGGGAATTCCGGAAGGGTCAGCCAGTTCGATTGGGGTGCGGACCGGCGGCGCGTGGTAGATCTCAATCAGGGTGGCTTTCACGACAGCTATACGGCCGACCTGGCGTATGACGCCGACCGCGGAATGCTGTACGTGGTGGACCAGGCGAATTTCCGCGTAGCGGTGATCGATACGAAGACGCGGCAGGTGGTGGCCTCGGTCAAAGTGGGCCGCCTGCCCTTTGCGGTAGCGCTGTCGCCGGACCGCAAGAAACTCTACGTCACGAACGTCGGGATGTTCGAATACAAGGCGATACCGGGCGCCGACCCAGCCGACGCGCGCGGAACCGGACTGCCGTTTCCAGCGTTCGGCTTTCCCAGCGCGGATGCGGCCAATGGGGCGAAAAGGCAGACCGCCAAGGGGCCGGTCAACGTGCCGGGTTTAGGCGATCCCAACGTGCGGGAATCGAATTCGCTGGCGGTGGTGGATGTTTCGAACCCCACCGCGCCGAAAGTGGAAGCCTATGTGCGAACCGGCGTGCCGTTCGGCGGGAACAGCAATGGCGGCAGCAACCCATCGGGCGTGGTGGCCACGGCGGAACGCGTGTACGTCTCGAACGCGGGCAACGACAGCGTTACGGTGATCGACGCCAGGACGAACGCGGTCGAGGCGGAGATCCCGATCCGCATTGCGGGACTGGAGACGCTGCGCGGTGTGCTGCCGGTGGGGATGGCATACCACCAGAAGAGCGGCTGGCTGCTGGTGGCGGAAGCGGGTATCAATGCGGTAGGGGTGATCGACACACGCGAGGGGCGGTTGATCGGGCACATCCCGGTGGGCTGGTTTCCGGCGCGCGTCGCGATGGACGGCGACACGGTGTTTGTCACCAATATCCGGGGAATTGGAACCGGGCCTAACGGTTACGGCGTGGCGTCGGGAGCCGTGGTGGCCGGCACTGTCCGACAAGGCACGCTTTCCATTTTTCCGCTGCCGCGGCAGGAGGAACTGGCGGGGCTCTCGAGCTTCGTGATGGAGGCCAACGGATTCGTGGCGCGCACGGCCGCGCCGCCGCTGCCGGCCGGGATCAAGCACGTGGTGCTGATTGTCAAGGAAAACCGCACCTACGACGAGGTGCTGGGCGACGAGATGGAAGCCGACAATGGATTGCCGATGAGCGCGCCGGCGCTGGCGCGGTTCGGAACGCGAGGCTACGCCGACGGGCGCAAGAAGCGGCTCAGCCTGAAGGATGTCAACGTCACGCCAAACCACCACCAGATTGCCGAGCAGTGGAGTTTCAGCGACAACTTCTATGCCGATTCGGACGTCAGCGTGGACGGGCACCACTGGCTGGCCGGCGCGTATCCCAGCGTCTGGACGGAGAGTTCGCTGCTGGCCGCTTACAGCGACCAGAAGAAGGACTTCCGGTTGGGCGATGCGCCCGGGCGGCTGTTGTTCGCGGGATCGGATTCCTCGGTGCATCCCGAAGATCAAATGGAAGGCGGGACGATCTGGCATCACTTTGCGAAATACGGCGTGAGCTTTCACAACTTCGGCGAGGGCTTCGAACTGGCGGGCGTGGACGAAGACAGGGACCTGGAACCGACCGGCGCGCGCTACCTGACCAACGTGCCGATGCCGGAGCCGCTGTATAGCAATACGTCGCGCGAATATCCGGGATTCAATATGAACATCCCGGACCAGTACCGGGCGTCGCAGTTCATCAAGGAGATCGACGAGAAGTATGTCAAGCCCGGGGCGGACCTGCCGCAGTTCATCTTCATGCACCTGCCCAACGACCACATGACGGACGCGCGTCCGGAAGACGGCTACCCGTTCGAAGAATCGTACGTGGTGGATAACGACTACGCGCTGGGGCGCATCCTGGAGTTTCTATCGGGCACCAGGTGGTGGAAGGAGACGGCGGTGTTCGTCACCGAAGACGATGCGCAGGGCGGAGTGGACCACATCGACGCGCACCGCACGGTGCTGCTGTGCGCGGGGCCGTGGATGAAGAAGGGCTACGTCTCGCACGTGAACAGCAGTTTTCCCGGGCTGCTGAAGACGATTTTCCGGCTGTTGCATCTTCCGCCGCTGAACCTGTTCGACGCCGCGGCGTCGGACTTGAGCGACTGCTTCGCATCGCAGCCCGATTTCGAAGGTTACAAGCTGGAGGACGTGGACCGGCGCATTTTCGATCCCGACAAGGCACGCGCGGCAAGCAATGGGAAGCCTTCGGTGAAGATGGACGGGCCGAAGGTGGTGAGATAGTTTTGCGAGCGGGGCCGGTCATCCACAGCGGCGTGCTCGAACATCTCGACAGGGAGAATGAGCTACAGTAGGAATCGTGAAGCGTCTTTGCGCGGAAGACATGGTGGGGCATGAGTGGGCGGAGTGGTATGCATTGAGCCCCGGCGAGCGTCTTCTCGAGTCCGCAAGGCTGTGGGAGACCTATCTCGCGCTGGGAGGATCACTTGAGCCAGAGCCCGATACTCAAAGCCCTTTCTTCGATCCAAAGGAGTGGCGCGAGAACGCTCCTCATGGGGGGCCAGGCGTGCGTATTCTACGGCGCAGCGGAATTTAGCCGCGACCTCGACCTCTTAATCCTGGCGGATGCGGCCAACCTGTCGAACCTGTTGCGGGCGTTCGGCGCGCTGGACGCCGAGGTAATTGCCGTCCCCCCGTTGGAACCCCGGCACTTGTTGCGCGGGCACGCGGTCCATCTCCGCTGCCGCCGGGAAGATGTTGCGGGACTGCGAATTGACTTGATGTCTTCTTTACGCGGCGTCGCCGGCTTCGAGGAGCTATGGGGCCGCCGCACGACCGTCGAGGTTGCTGGTGAGCCCATCGATTTGCTGGCGATGGAAGATCTGGTACGCGCGAAGAAGACTCAGCGTGATAAGGATTGGCCAATGATCCGGCGCCTGGTGGAGCAGAGCTACTTCGGGCACTCGGGTAGCGCGCCCCAGGGACTGGTGCGGTTCTGGCTGCGCGAGTTGCGCACTCCGGAGTTACTGGTGGAAGTCGCAACCGGGCATCCGGAGTTAGCGCGCGCCGAGGCTGTCTTGCGGCCGGCCGTTCAAGCCGCGCAATCAGGGCGGCATGATGAGGTGAGCGCAGCGTTGCAGGCCGAAGAACGGGAGGAGCGCCGCAAGGATCGGGAATATTGGGCTCCCCTCAAACGGGAGCTGGAGGAATTTCGGTTCGACCGAAAGAGGAAATAAGAAGAGAAAACCGCCGCGGAGCGGAGACTCCCTGCCGGGCGCGATTCCGCCAAACAGGAAATGGATTTAACGCGGAGGCGCTGAGACGCGGAGGAAAACAGAAGCAAAGTCAAGATCTGAGAGCGCTGAGGAAGCGGAGGCCCCGCGGCCGGACAGGCGCGAGAGGCCTGGTAAGTCAGGAGTTTTCCAGTGTGTTTCTCATTCATGCCGTCTACGCCCGATTGCGCCTTCCCGAGCGCTCGATCCAGTCGCGGAACATGGCGGCGTAGCCGCGCGCCTCGGGGTCGGCGCGAAGCTGCTCGACGGTGAACCGCATCTTCCTTCCCCAGTTCGGATATTGCCAGGTGGTGGCGGGGAGGTTCTGCTGGTGCAGTTCCTTGGTGAGGTCTTCCTGGTTAATCGCCAGCAGTTGCGAAGGAGTGAGCGCCAGGAAACCGACGATGGCGTGGTGCAGCGGGCCGCTCAATTCGGGCCACGCAGCGGCGGAACGCGGCGCGCCGGGCGGCAACAGTTCCTGCGCGAATAATACGTCGAGCATCTTCTGCTTTTCGGCGGCGCGGGTTTCCGACTGGCGGCGGAATTCGGCATCGCCGATGGTCGAGGCGGCGCGGCGCGCTGCGATATCGGACGCGACCCAGTAGCCTGCGAGCGTCGGCAAGTCGTGGGTCGTGGAGGAGACCAGCGCCTGTCGCGGGTACTCTTCGTGGCGCCGAAATTCGCCGCGTTCGTTCTTCTCGAAATAGAACAGGCGGTAACTG
The DNA here is from genome assembly GCA_049519475.1 of Bryobacteraceae bacterium. GTDB lineage: Bacteria > Acidobacteriota > Terriglobia > Bryobacterales > Bryobacteraceae > PALSA-129. The sequence goes on from JBEKQS010000224.1 coordinate 8,546, forward strand.
AGGATGCCGAAGCGCGCCAGCGTTTCGCGCACGGCCGGCTCCACGGTTCCGAGGTCCTCCCCGATCACCACCACCTGGTTGCGAACGCTTTCGAGCGCCAGGATGCGGACGAAATCCTCGGAGCTTTCGCGGACGTAAGCGCCCTGGGTGGCGTCGGAGCCATCGGGAATCCAGTAGAGGCGGAAGAGGCGCATCACGTGATCAATGCGCAGGGCGCCGCCATGACGGCAGTTCTTGCGGATGGATTCGGCGAACAGGCGATATCCGTCTTCGCGGTGATGGCGGACGTTGGGCGGAGGAAAGCCCCAGTCCTGGCCCTTGGGCGAGAAGTCGTCGGG
>JBEKQS010000225.1:0-8883 GCA_049519475.1 Bryobacteraceae bacterium
GACGGTCTGCGATCGCTGCGGATTCCAGGTTCTCAGTGACGAACAGTCGGCCGTTTACACCATTGCGAGTGCGGACGCCTACCGCGAGAGGCATAAACTCCTCACAACGAAGGAGCTCAAGGAAATACGGCAACGTTTAGGAATGAGCTTCCGCGCCTTCGCCAAATACCTAAAGGTCGGTGAGGCGAGTCCAAAGCGATGGGAGGCCGGCTTGGTTCAAGATGAGGCGATGGACGAGTTGATCCGACTGAAAGCGGATCTTCCCTCGGCTCGCAATAATGTCAGGCAATTGGAGTCCCGTCTGGGTCTGGCATCGGCGGCTCCCGTAGCACAGGTGATCGTCGTCCAGATGCCACGACGAGAAGCAGCCGAATCCACGTGGCGGGCGCCCGGCGACTCTATTTCTATCGGCGGAGCACGCTTCGCGCCAGGGTTTCTTAAGGACACCTGCTACCCCGCGTAGTTCAAACTGTGGCGAACGAAATGGGATTTACGATCGAGCAGGACAAGGATGCGGTACAGGCCGCACACCGCTTCCAAGTGAGTGCGATGCTGCAGAACCTACAGTTGCTTGACTGTACGGCGTCCGTTTCAGAGGCCAAATTGGAGCTAGAGGGTCAACTGCGTCTGGGATTGACGATGGAGACTGGCGTCCTGAGTCATTCCGAAGAGAATGCCCGGTTCTGGGTGCGCATTAGCATTTTCGGCGATCCTGCAGATGGGCCGGAGCAGCCAGAACACCACCGCTTTGAAGTCGCTTGCCGGTATGCTTTAGCTTACGGCCTGCGTCCGGGCTATAATCCTTCCACGCAAGAGCTGGATGCATTCGGCGAAGGGAACGCTGTCTTCCACTGCTGGCCGTATTCACGCGAACTCGTCCAGAACATGACGATGAGAATGGGCCTACCGATTCCGCCGTTGCCTTTCTTGCGACTGGCACCGAAGATCGCGCATAGGAAGTCGGCGTTGAAACGGGCGGCCAAACCGTCACTGCAACACGGCGAGGAGAAGGCTAACGACTGACACCTTTCGCGCCCAGCGAAAGACGAGTGGTCCGTTTTGGCTGTCACTCCGACGGTGACATATGGTCTTTTGTCCGAGGATCTGTCCATTCCATCTGCTCGAATGGCGGTCAACTACTCCTCTCTCATCGCCATCTATTCGCCTTTTTAGATTCAATAACTTGCGCCCCGGAGAGGTCGTTTTATACCGGGTTTCCTGGGGAGCCAGTCCTTGGGGTCCCAAGGGCTCAAGTTCCCAACTGCAATCCTGGTCCGTTGACAGCATCGTCGGCCAAGAGAACGGTCAATCGAAATCCATCGCGGCTTTTAGCCCTTCCTCGACTTCACGCAGGGACTCAGACGGCAGAGTGCCGAGCCTCTTGGTCAGCTTGGCGCGATCCAGGGTAGTCACCTGGTGACATAGGGCAAGGCTCGTCTTCGCCAGTCCGCCAGTACCGCCCAAAAGTTCTATAACGGTAGGTCCGCGCTTGCCCTGGGATGACGAGGTAGAGATTGGGACCACGATCATGGACCTCCATCCAGGCGTTTGGTTGAAACCGTCGTGAGACATCAGGATGACGGGACGCCGACCGGTCTGTTCCGAGCCGGATCGTGGGACCAGATCGGCCCAATAAACCTCGCCTCGCTTCATCTTGTTGCCTTGCTCGTGTTCAAAATGTGCTCAACGGCGGCGGACTCCAAGTCGGCGTCTAGATCCAGCCGCGTTCCAGCCATTTCCGCAGCGTAGGCCGCGATTGAGTCGTGCCGTGCCTTTCGGCCTTGTTGTCGCAGCCACCAATCGACGGCCTCGCGCGCCAGCGTCGTCGCGGGCACTCCAGTCCGTGCGGCCTCCGCCCTCAGACCCTTGTATGTCTGCTCCGGCAGCGGCAAGTGAAAGTTTTTCATCGCTTCCTCCTGACCTCATTATGCCACGAATCGGTGGCAGTACTTGATGGCAACAAAGAGTGGCAGGAAGCCTGCGCCAGCGGAGAGGTGGTTAAAAACCGCGGTTTCCGGGGAGCTATACATTCCGTTGCGAACTCAAAGGCCAGTTTTGTTGACAGCATCGGACTGCCTCGAAAGCGCCCCGCTATCCTAAAGCATTGCGCATATGTTGCGGTCTGGAGGCTCTCCGTCCCGATTGCCGCTCTGCGCGGCGGAACCACTTCGCGGCGCTACCAGGTGCTCGCCGGGAGCATACTTTCTTCAAGCCACTGACTTTGACCTCCGCACAAAGGGCAGATTTCGCCAGGCTGGTCGCGCGCCTGAGGCGCTTCCTCCGGCCCGTAAGCCGGCGCTTCCCACCTGGCCGTTATGCTTCTGATGCGTGCTCCGATCGCGGCTACGCCTTGAAGCGTGAGGGTGACTCTTGTACCAGTACACTTTATGGTCGGCAACTCTCAGAGTGGATGACATTTGGCTTGATTTCCCTTGTGGACCAGGATATGATTTTCTATGTGTGCAGGGATTAGATTGCACATCAGGAGGAAGGAATGTCGCGACGCCTTGTGCTATTTGGAGGATCGAAGGTATGACTTTCGGAGGCTTGAAGGGATCGGTTCCGATCATGGCTGCACTTGTGCTGGCAAGTGCGGCAAACGCTGGAATTATAACCTACAGCGGCTTTGACGCGGGAGCGAATGGGCGGCCGATTCCACAGTCCGACGCGGCCGCGGCCACCTTCGATACGGCTGCCGCCGCAATCGGTACGGAAGGCCTCATCACTTTTGAATCCGCGCCACTCGGCTCATTCACAAATCTGACGGTCGCGCCAGGCGTGCTGGTGAATGGCACGGACTATGGGGGGAGTCCCCAAGACATCTTAAACTCAACCACTTGCACCGTGGCGCTATGCGGCGGGAACACCACTGTCGGCGGAAGTCAGTTCCTGTATGTGAATGCCGGTACCGTTACTTTCACTTTCAGCACTCCAACCTCATACTGGGGCGCCTATCTGAGCGGCGTCCAACTTGCCGGTGAGACCATCACTTTCAACGACGGTTCCGCAGAATCGGTCACAATCCCGGACCCGGGAACGGGCGGCGGAATCGAGTTCCTCGGCTTCACCGATGCGGGTCAGACGTTTACGTCACTCACCATCAATACGCCGAATTCGAATAATTCCGCCGGCGATTTTATTGCAGTCGACGACGTCCGTTACGAGACCGCCGCTTCAACAACCAGCACACCGGAGCCCGGCACGCTCGGACTTGGCGCAGCGGGTCTTCTGTTACTGGCCGGTGCGGTACGGCGGCAGCGCACATAAAGCACAGGCTCTCCGCTCGCGACGCGGTGAAATCTTATGACAACAGCCGCGCGGCCGGTTTCGCAAAATACGTCGGAATGATGCTGGCGCCCGCCCGCGTGATCGAGGTTTCAGCGTCTCCATCATCGCCCGGTCGTGGTCCAGCCACCCATGGCGCGCCGCAGCCTCGACATGCAGGCCCGGCCGCGCGGCGGCGATCCACGTCTGGCTGGGGTCGTACGATACCGAGACCTCGCCGTCTAACGGATAACTCCGCCTCCGACGCATCACCCGATCCCAGCGTCTGGCCAAAGTGAATCAGGTTCGTCGAGTACTGCTTCCTGCACGACCTTCCCCGCGGTCCTGGGCCAACGCGAACTCGCCACCGCGCGCCCCACGTTGCGCAGCCCAAGGCCGAACAGGTAGAGGCCGAGGGCAACCACCAGTCCAACAGCAATCACGACGCCGATCTCGGTGAGTTTCATCATCGAGTGAGAACTCCTTCATTTGGGGCACCGCTCCGTACGCCAGTCAGGCGTTTTCCACCTGTCTCCCCGGCACGCTTGCTCCACCAGTTAACGCACTTTAAGCGTCTTCTGCAACCAGGCAATCATCTCCGGTTTCCAGTGCTGCATATCCGCTGCTCGCCAGCCCCCCATCCCGTGACCCCCGCCTTCGATGGTGATCAGTTCGCAGGCAGCGTCAACCTTGTGCATGGCCTCACACATGGTGATCGATTGGTCATAAGAAACCTGATCATCCTTCGTGCCGTGAATGCAGAGAAACGGGGGCATACCCTTGTGAACAACCCCGATGGGAGAGACCGCGCGCAGCTTCGCTAAACCCGGCGCGTCGAGCTCGTCCGCTCCGAAGAAATGAATGCCGCCGCCATTGGCCGCGTGCCGGTTGATGGTCGTCATATTGAAATTTTCGGGATGGTCCCGGCGTTGTAGGGCAAGTTTGCCGTAATCAACCGGGCCATAGAAGTCAACCACGGCCGCCACTCTCGTGTCGGGCGTTTCGTGCGTGCCCGCGTAGTTCACAAGATATCCACCGGCGGATTCGCCGATGAGAGCAATCTTCCCAAGATCCAGGCGGTATTCGGCGCTGTGCGCTTTGACCCAGCCAATGGCGGAATTTACATCGGCTATAGCCTCAGGGAAGTGGGCTTCGGGTGCGAGGCGGTAGTCAATGCTGAACCAGGCAAATCCGGCATTGGCCAGTGGCTCAAAGAGCGGTCGTACGTTGGTGCTGCGACTGCCTTCGTCGAAACCTCCGCCGTGGATGAGGATAGCGGTCGGGAATGGGCCGCCGCCATCGGGAATGTGGAGATCGAGCAGAAGCGGCTTGCCGCCGGGACGCGCAAATTCGACGTCCTTCTGATCCACGGAAGCGGCTGCAAACAGGGAAATGCTAGCCGCAATGGTGAGCAACGCGGATATGCGCATGGAAGGTGATTGTATCGCACTCTTGCTGCAGCATGGCGAGCGCCACGGCGTCAGCGATGTCGTTGCCGATGTCGGTATCGAAGATCGCCGGACGGGTAGCGGAGCAAAGGTCCGCAACGCGCACTGGGTCGATTACAAACGTCTCTTCACCACGCCGAATCGGTAGAAACGTCAAACAGAAACCAGCCGCGAGTTGCCGGCCGGGTGAGCGAGCGCCAAATCTCCCACAGGCGTCCCGATATCCGCCCATATTGGTAGCCGTTCCGCAGGTGAGCCGGCCTGCCGGAATGCGATGCGGATGCTTGGCGGATTCTGGCACAGCGGCCCTGAAGTCCCGATCTGGCACCCTGGCGGATTGGTGCGGCTCAATCGACTTTGCGACTTGCTGCGCCAATCAGACCTGTCGAAGGCACTCCCCGCCGTCTTACTCGATCCTCAGGGCCTCCATCGGATCCACTGCCGTAGCCCGCCGCGCCGGAAGATAACTGGCCAGCGCCGCGGCTGCCATCAGCAGCACCGCAACCACCGCGTAGGTCGCCGGGTCGAGCGCCTTGACCCCGAACAGCAGCGACTCGACCAGCCGCGTCATCCCGGCCGCCGCCGCCAACCCGAGCGCGGCGCCGATTCCCGCCAGCAGCAGCCCGTGCCGCACAAACATGCGCTGCAATCCCGCCGGCTGCGCGCCCAGCGCGATCCGGATGCCGATCTCGCGCGCCCGCTGCGAAACCGCATAGGCGATTACGCCATAAATCCCCACAACCCCCAGCAGCAACGCCATGGCCCCGGCGATCGCCAGCATCACCAGCGCAAAAGAAGCTCGCGCCATGGACTTGTCGTAGACATCCTGGAGCGTCCGCACCTCGAACACCGGCAGGTTTGCGTCCACCCGCCAGATGGCTTGCCGTGCCTCCGCCAGGAAACTGTGCGTCGCCGCGCGCCTGGTGCGGATCAGGAACACACCGTCGCGGCGGACATGCACCGCATCGCCCCAGAACCCGTCCATCAGGGCCGGCCAGTAAGAAAATGCCGGCGCCTTCTGCTGCGCGCCGTCATCGTACACGTCGCCCACCACCCCCACAATCTCGCGCCACGGATCTTTGGATCCCTCGCGAATTTGCTTGCCCAGCGCCGCGCCCGGCGAGCCCCACATCTCCCGCGCCATGTTCTCGGAAACCACTGCCACGTGCCGTTTCTCATACAGGTCGGTCCAGGTGAAATCGCGCCCCGCGATCAGCGGCGTGCCGGTGGTCTGGAAGAATCCCGGCGTGGTAAACCGGTATCGCCGCAGTGGCGGAATTTGCCCCACCCCATAATTCTTGTCTTGCGCGAAGAGAACGTCGGTCGAGTTATATCCTTCCAGCGGCGCGCCATTGGCAAACGCAACCGACGTGACACCCGCGATTGCCGCCAGCCTGTCCAGCATGTCGTTTTCCATGCGCATCACGCGCTCCGGCTCCTTCACCTCGCCTGAGGGAATGGAGATGCGCAGCAGTTGGACTTCGCCGGGCCGCGTGAACCCCGGCCGGAAACTCCGCAACGCCTGGAACGTGCGAATCATCAGGCCGGAGCCCACCAGCAGTACCAGCGCTAATCCCACCTGCACCACCACCAGCGTGTCGCGCGCCCGGTGCCGTTCCCGGCCGTGGCTCATGGTGCGTCCACCACCCCGCAGCGTTCCAGCCAGATGTGGTCCCGCGTACTTCACCACCGGGAGCAGGCCGAACAACAAGCCGGCCAGTAGAGAGACCGCCAGCGTAAACGCCAGCACCAGCGGATCGATGCCGATTTCGTTCAGCCGCGGCAGCGTGGCCGGCCCCATGGCCACCAGCCCGCGCAACGCCGCATACGCCAGCCCCAGACCCAGCCCGCCGCCCAACACGCCCAGCGTCACGCTCTCCAGCAGCAGTTCCTTCGCGATTCTTCCCCAGCCCGCGCCCAGCGCCGCGCGGATAGCCAGTTCCTGCTGCCGTCCCTCGGCGCGCACCAGCAGCAGGTTCGCCACGTTCGCGCAGGCGATCAACAGCACCAGTCCGATGGTGCCCATCAGAACCCACAGCGTGCCGCCGATGTCGCCCACCACTTCCTGCTTCAGCGAGTGCACCTCGGGGCCGAGCCGCGCGTTCTCAAACAAGGCGCGGCTGAATCCCGGAGGCGGCGGCCACGCCTTCAGCCAGATCCCCAGCATCCGCGCTACGTCCGCGTCGGCCTGCTGCAGCGTGACGCCGGCCTTGAGCCGCGCGATGCCCTGGTAGCTGAAATTCCCCAGGACCATCTTGTTGCGCTCGAATCCCAGCGGCAGAATCACATCCGCCTTCGCATTCAGAAACCGGAAATCCCGCGGCATCACGCCGATTACCGTGCGTGGTTTTGCATCTACCGTGAGCGTGCGCCCCACCGCCGATGCGTTTCCGCCGAAGCGCCGCTGCCAATAGCCGTACGTCAGCATCACCGTTTCGGGCGTGCCCGGAGTATCGTCGGCCTGGGAGAACCAACGTCCCAACACGGGTTGTACGTTCAGGGCTTGCAGTATGCCGTACGTGACATCTAAGGCTTGGACCTGCTCCGGCTCACCCACCCCGGTGATGATGGCGCCATCGTTCGACCATAACCCGAACTCCTGAAAGGTCCGGTTTTCCTCCCGATAGGTGAAGTACATCGGAGGCGAGCAGTTGAGGTTCCCCGAAATCCCGGCGATCCCTGGCGCCACGTGCCAAACCCCAACCAGCTCCTGACTCCGCGGATACGGCAACGGCTTGATCAGCACCCCATTCAACACGCTGAAGATGGCCGTATTGGCGCCGATCCCGAGCGCCAGCGTGACCAGCACAATCGCCGTGAACCCCGGGGCGCGCCGCAGCCGCCGCACTACATGCTTGAGTGCCCTCATGATGCATACTACGTCGCAGCGTCGCTTTAGTTCGCAAAAACCGTAGCATTCCTGCCCGTTTCAGTGCACCTGTCTTCTGAGGACCATTTTTGGCATATCGCAGAGTGGCCCAATGCCGCTACAAACGGCCCCTTTCTGCGCCGGCGTTGAACTGAGCCGGACCGTGCTCTATGGGGATTGAATGGCCTTCTGACGCCCGGAATGAAGGCCCCGCGCCTGGCGAACGGGAGCATCACAACTGCCGGGGATCCCCGCAATTGTTTCAGTGGGATGTGCACAAACCTCAGCACCCAACTTTGCGTGCGCGGCGACAAGGAACTGGCGGCGGCGCTACGGCTGGGATAAGAAGCCAAGCCCCAGCATGCGCGGTATCCCCTCTTACTCGAACGTGTACAACAGCGTGCCCACAGCCGGCTCCGCGGGGGCGCCGGCCGGCACCGGGACGGCGCCTTCGGCATTGGCGGGCACTTCACCGGCGGGAACTTCGCCTTCCGCGTTGACCTGGCGATAGAAGATGCCGGAATCGCCGAGGTAGACTTCCAGATCGGCGGGGCGCGGAAGCGAGCCCTGGATCAGCGCCTCGGAGAGCGGGTCTTCAATGTACTTCTGCAAGGCGCGGCGCAGCGGGCGCGCGCCGTAACTGCGGTCGCCGCAGGTCTTCTCCAGGATGTACTTGCAGGCGTCCGGCCCCAGGTGAATCTTCACCTGCTTGGCCACCAGGTTGACGTTGATCAGATTCACCAGCAGGCCGATAATCTTGAGCAGGTCGTCGTCGGTGAGCGAGGTGAACAGGATCACTTCGTCCAGGCGGTTGAGGAACTCGGGATTGAAGGCCTTCTTGACCTCGCTGCGCACCATTTCCTCGATCTTGGTAGGGATGCCTTCGCCCATGGGCGTGGAGAAGCCCAGGTGGCCGCGCTTTTCGAGGAAACGCGCGCCCAGGTTGGAAGTCATGATGATGATAGTGTTCTTGAAATCGACCTGGTTGCCGAGGCCGTCGGTCAACTGGCCGTCTTCAAAAACCTGCAGCAGGATGTTGTAAATGTCGGGGTGAGCCTTCTCGATTTCATCCAGTAGGATGATGGAATAGGGATTGCGCTTGACGCGCTCGGTGAGTTGGCCGCCTTCTTCGTAACCGACGTATCCGGGGGGCGAGCCGATCAGCTTGGAAACCGAGTGCTTCTCCATGTACTCCGACATGTCGAAGCGCACCAGGCTCTTCTCGCTGCCGAACAAGAAGCCGGCCAGCGCGCGGGCGACTTCGGTCTTGCCGACGCCGGTGGGTCCCAGGAAGAGGAACGA
>JBEKQS010000226.1:0-8875 GCA_049519475.1 Bryobacteraceae bacterium
GACCCCACATGGGCGCGCACCCGCATCATGACAGCGTCAGAAATAACGCTATGATTTTGGTATGCGGACCACGGTCACACTGGACGCGGACGTCCGACGCATTCTGCAAGACGCCATGCGGCAGCGTGGCATCTCCTTCAAGCAGGCGCTCAACGATGCCGTCCGCGCTGGCCTTCTGCCCGCCGGTGCACGCCGCAAACGGCGCTTCGTTCAAAAGACCTACTCGCTCGGTGCGGAGCTGCTCTTCCCCTGGGATAAGGCTCTGGCGACCGCCGACGCCATCGAAGACGAGGAGATCCTCCCGCAGGCCATGAAACTCCTCCTCTTTTCCGACATCCACAACGATTGGAAGCGTCTCGAGGACCTGCTCTCGACGGAAGCCGACCTCTACATCGCCGACGGCGATCAGTGTACGTGGAACAAAGGCATCGAGCGCTACGGCCAGATTCTGGAACGCCGCGGCGACAAGGTCTACGTGCTTCCCGGCAATCATGAGGCGGCTGACAAAATCGTGGAGATGTGCGCGCTCCATGGCCTCCACTATTTTCACGACGGCCATTTGCAGCTCGGCCGCTGGCACATTGCCGGCCTCGGCTATTCCAACCCCACGCCCTTCAACACGCCCAGCGAATACAGCGAGGCTCAACTTGCGGAACACTTGCAGCCCTTCGCGCCGCTTGCGCCGCTGGTCCTGGTCTGCCATGCGCCGCCCTACGGCACGGCGCTCGACCAGGTCCGCCCAGGGCTTCACGCCGGCTCGCGCTCGGTTCTCGAATTCATCGAAAAGCACCAGCCCGAGTATTTCTTCTGCGGCCACATCCATGAGGCCGAAGGCGCCAGCATCGAAATCGGCCGCACGCGCGCCCGCAATGTCGGCAAAGCCGGCTATTTGTTAGAATTGGATTGAATCCCCATGACATTCGACGAGTTAGAACGCGCGTATCAGCCCCTCCGCGACCAGGCCCTGGCCGTGCGGAGGTATCTTTGACGCCCCCGCTCAGAAACAAAAGCTAGCGCAATCCGAAGAACAAATCTCCGCTCCCGATTTCTGGAGCCAGCCCGAAAAAAGCCAAAAAGTGATGCAGGATCGCAAGCGCCTGGAAGAGGCCATCGGCAGCGATGAGCGCATCCGCACCCTGACCGACGATCTCGATACCATGTTCGAGCTGGCACGCGAAGGCGAAAAGGTGCTGCCCGATATCGAGCGCGATCTCGAAACCTACGGCGAGTTGCTCGAACGTCTCGAAACCGCCATGCTGCTCTCCGGCGAAAACGACGGCCGCAGCGCCATCATGACCATCCATCCCGGCGCCGGCGGCACCGAAAGCCAGGACTGGGCCGAGATGCTCCTCCGCATGTACCTACGCTGGGCCGAGCGCGCCGGATTCCAGGTGGTGGTCACCGACCGCCTGGAGGGCGAAGGCGCCGGCATCAAATCCGTTACCTTCGAAATCAACGGCGACAACGCCTACGGCTTGCTGCAATCCGAAATCGGCGTGCACCGCCTGGTGCGCATCTCACCCTTCGACTCGAACGCGCGCCGCCATACCTCGTTCGCCTCGGTCTTCGTTTATCCCCTGGTGGATGACGAGATCAAGATCGACATCAAGCTGGACGATCTCCGCATCGATACTTTCCGCTCCTCCGGCGCCGGGGGCCAGCACGTCAACATGACCGATTCGGCTGTGCGCATCACGCACTTCCCTTCCGGCATTGTGGTGCAGTGCCAGAATGAGCGCTCGCAGCACAAGAACCGCGAGACCGCCATGAAGCAGCTCCGCGCGCGCCTCTACGAGCGCGAGCTCGAAAAGAAGCGCGAGGAGACCCGCAAGACCGAGGACACCAAGCTCGAAATCAACTTCGGCAGCCAGATCCGCAACTACGTGCTGGCGCCCTATCGCCTGGTCAAAGACCTGCGCAGCAAGCTCTCCCTGGGCGACGTGGACCGCGTGCTGGAAGGCGATCTGGAGCCGCTCATCCACGCCTACCTGGTTTGGCGCAAGACCGGCAAGATTGCCGGCGACGACAAGGACGAGCTTCCGGAGTGAGCGTGGAGCGCGCAGCCGCGTTGATCCGCGCCGGCCGCCTGGTGGCCTTCCCCACCGAGACCGTCTATGGCCTGGGCGCGAACGCTCTCGATGCCGAAGCCGTCGCGCGCATCTTCGCCGCCAAAGGCCGCCCGCAATCGAGCCCGCTGATTGTGCACGTGGATTCCATCGAGATGGCGCGCGCGCTCGCGTCCCAGTGGCCGCGGGGCGCCGACACGCTCGCGCAGCGCTACTGGCCCGGTCCCCTCACGCTGGTGCTCCCCAAGCAAGCCTGCATCCCCGATATCGTGACCGCCGGTCTCGCCACCGTGGGCCTGCGCATGCCCGCGCATCCGCTGGCGCTCGCGCTCATCCGCTCCGCCGGGGTACCCATCGCGGCGCCCAGCGCCAACCGCTTTACGGAGCTTTCCCCCACCGCTGCCGCGCACGTGCCGGAAGCGCTCGCCGACTACGTCCTCGATGGCGGCCCCACGCGCGTGGGAATTGAATCCACGGTGCTGTCTCTGGTCGACAGCCCCGTTCTGCTGCGCCCCGGCGTGATTCCAATTGCGGACCTCGAAGCTCTGGTCGGCCCCATCCAGATCGCGGGCGCCGCTCCCGTTTCCGGCCCGCACGCCTCGCCCGGCATGCATCCGCGTCACTACCGCCCCGCCACGCCGCTTTTCCTGTTGGCTCCCGGCAAGGCTCCGCCAGCGGGCCATGGCGCGCTTCTCCGCCTCGGGTACGAAATGCCAGCGGATCCACTCGCCTACGCCGCCGCCCTGTACGAAACGCTCCACCGCCTGGACGCGCAACATCTCGACTGGATCGCCGTGGAGCAACCGCCGGATCGCCCGGAGTGGGCCGGTGTGCTGGACCGCCTGCGGCGGGCTTGTGAGATGCTGTGAACGCATCGTGGGCCAGGCGCTTTCGCCTGGCAACCCAGAGTTGGCAGGCGGAAGCGCCTGCCCCACCAAATCCTACGCCGACCCCGCCATGGCGCGGCGCGGCTCGAACGTGTAGCCGAAACCGCGCACCGAATGGATCATGACAGGGTTGGCCGGATCCTGCTCCACCTTTTGCCGCAGCCGCAAGACGTACACGTCCACGGCCCGGTCGGTGATCGCCCGGTCCTGTCCCCATACCGAGTTCAGCAGTTGCTCGCGGCTGAAGACCACGCCCGGCCGGCTCATCAGGAACTCCAGCAGCCGGAACTCGGTAGCCGTCAGGGCCAGCGGAGCGCCCTGAAGACGGACCTGCCGGCTGGTCGGATCGAGCTCCAGGCCGCCCGCTTCGAGCACGCGCGGCGGCGCCGATTGGCTGCGGAACTGCAGCTTGATCCGCGCGATCAGCTCCCGCACGAAGAACGGCTTCACCACGTAATCGTTGGCGCCCAGCTCCAGGCCCACGATGCGGTCGGTCTCCGAAGCGCGCGCGGTCAGGAAAATGATCGGGATGGCCGCCAGTTCCGGCGTCTTGCGGATGCCTTTGCAGATGTCCAGGCCGTCCGAATCCGGCAGCATGATGTCCAGCAGGATCAGGTCCGGCCGCACCTGCCGACACAGTTCGATGGCGCCCTTGCCGGTCTGCAATCCGTTCAGCGAGAAGCCTTCCTTTTCCAGGTTGTACTTCAACAGCGAGAATAAGTCCGCGTCGTCTTCGATCAGCAGGATTTTTTTCATAAGGAATCCGTCGGCGCAAGTTCCTGCTTTCAACCTATCAGCGCCCCGGTTACGAAATCGTTACGACGCCGTGAATTCTGGATTAAGCTCATTCGGCCGGAGTGCGGATTCTTCCGCCGGAAGCGTGAAATAGAAGGTCGAACCTTCTCCGGACCGGCTTTCGACGCGGGTTACCCCGTTGTGCGCCGCCACCAAGTGCTTGACGATGGAGAGCCCGAGGCCAGTGCCGCCCAGCTCGCGCGAGCGCGCTTTGTCCACCCGGTAGAAGCGCTCGAACAGGCGCGGCAGCTCGCCGGCCGGGATGCCGATGCCGGTGTCGCGCACATGCACCTCCACGTATCGGCCGGCCGGCCGCGCGCCGACGCCGATGCGCCCGCCCGCCGGTGTGTACTTGATGGCGTTGTCCAGCAGGTTGCTCAGAATCTGCGAGACCGCCTCGCGGTCGCACCACGCCGTGGCATCCTCCGGTCCGGGTTCCACCTCGACGCGGATCTCTCTCTTCTCCGCCATGGGCCGCATCGACTCGATCGCTTCCTTCAACAGCCCGTTCACCGCGAACGGCCCAAACTCGAACTTCTGGCGGTTCTGCTCCACCCGCGAAAGCGTCAGCAGGTCTTCGGTCAAGCGCGCCAGCCGTTCGGCATTGTGACGAATGATGCCCAGGAACCGCATGTTGTATTCGGGGTCTTCGAGCGCTCCGTCCATCAACGTCTCGGTGTACCCCTGAATGGAAGCCAGCGGCGTGCGCAGCTCGTGCGATACGTTGATCACGAAGTCCTTGCGCACGCGCTCCACCTTTTCGAGCTCGGCCTGCTCGTGTTGGAGCTGGGCCATGGTCTTCTCCAGCGCTTCGGCGGTTTGATTGAGGGTGGTGGCGAGCTGGCCGAACTCGCTCGCGCCCGGGTGCGGCAGGCGCGCGCGAAAGTTGCCGCGGGCCAGCTCGCCGGCGTGCGCCATCACCGCCGCGAAGCGACGCGAAATCAGCCGCGCCAGCCAGGCCGCAATCGCAATCGCCGGCAGGAATGCCAGCGCCGTCCCCGCCAGAATCTTCGCGCGGATCTCACTCACCTGCCGGTCGATCTGCGCGGTCGGCATGGCAATGCGCACCGCGCCGCCGGGCATCGGCACGGCCACGTAGAGGAATTCCGTTCCCAACGTCGCGCTGCGCCTCCGATCCGAGCCGGCCTGTCCGCGAAACGCCTCCATCAGTTCCTTCCTCGTGCCGTGGTTTTCCATGCCGCCGGCATCGGCTTCGGAATCCACCAGCACTTTGCCGTCGGAGCGCACGATGGTAATGCGCCCGCCCACCGCCGCCGCCAGTCGCCGCACCTCGGCTGCGCCCATTGCCGCCGGGTCCGGGTTCGCCAGCGCCGCGAGGCGGCACTCATCCGCCAGTTGCCGCTTGAGGTCTTGGAGATACGCATCCTTCGCCACGCTGGTGGCGAAAGTATCCACCGCAACCAGCGCGGCCAGCAGCAGGCAAAAAACGCCGGCGATCAGCTTGAGAAAGATCTTGCCGGTCACGCCGGGTCCTCGAAGCGATAGCCGAAACCGCGCACCGTAGTGAGATAGCGCGGGTTTTCGGCCTGCTCTTCAATTTGCTCGCGCAGCCGCCGCACGTGCACATCCACGGTTCGCGGCGTGACGTTGCGCATCTGGCCCCAGACCGATTCCAGCAATTGGTCGCGGCTGTAGGCCCGGCCCGGATGGGTCACGAAGAATTCCAACAAGTTGAATTCGGTGGAGGTCAGCGCTAGCTCGCGTCCGGCGAGAAACACGCGGCGCCCCGTGCGGTCCAGGCGGAAAGGCCCCATCTCCATGGCGGCCGGCTCCACGTCCATGTCCTCCCGCCGCAGATGCGCCTTCACGCGCGCGATCAGCTCGCGCGGGCTGAAGGGCTTGGTCATGTAGTCGTCGCCGCCGATCTCGAGCCCCAGCACGCGGTCCACTTCGTCCGACCGCGCCGTCAGGAACAGTACCGGCGTCCGCGACAGCACCGCCGATTGGCGGATCTGCCGGCACAGTTCGAAACCGTCAACATCCGGCAGCATCACGTCGAGCACCACCAGGTCCGGTTTGTGTTGCTCGAGCGCCTTCAGCGTCCCCTTGGAGCCGTTGAGCACCTGCGTTTCATAGCCGTGCCGCTTGAGATTGTAGTCGATGAGCGACGCCAGTTCCGCCTCATCTTCCACGATCGCGATGCGTTTGGACATGCCTTACATCTCCGGCGAGCGCCGGCGCTCGCTCAGGCGGATCAGCCAGTAGAGGGCCAGCGCCATCGCCAGGACGGCGCCGCCCAGCGGCCAGACGTTGCGCCGCAAAAATGGCTCGACGTCCTTCCCTAGCTGTACGCCCAGGTAGGCTTCGCCGAAATAGCGGATGATTCGCGCCGCCACCAGCACCACCGCAAACCGGCTGGTCCGTGTGTGCAAGGCGCCCGCCGAAACCACGAACACCTTCAAAGGTAGCGGAACGATGGGGGTCACGGCGGGAACAAAAACCGTCAGCAACCCGTAGCGGTTGAACCACTGCTGGAACTTCTGTCCCCTGGCTGAGAGGGGCTCGCCTTTGCTGAACAGCTTGCGCCCGCGGCGCGCCGCAAGAAATAGCGCGATGCTGCCGATCGAGGAGCCGGCCACCGCCATCAGCGCGATGAAATAGGCCCGCTGCGGCGCGTCCACCGCCACCGTCAACAGCCAATAGTCGGTGGCATAGGGCAGCGGAACCCCCAGCGAATCGATCACGCCGAGGAAAAAGATGCCCGGCGCTCCAAACGCAACCAGTGCGAGGGTGATTTTGTGAAGCAATTGGCGGTGATCCTAGATCATGTCCGCAAAGGACTTCCTTAGTTTATAAAACCACGCGTGGCCAAGCACGAAGACCACCGCCGCCAGCAGCGAAAACTTCCACAACGCGCCGAATGCCGGGTGTTGATTCTCCAGGAAAATCGAGCGATACCCTCTTACCAACACAAACATCGGGTTCTTGGCCAGTATCGGAGCCTTGGCCAGCATTTGACTCTCCGGGTAACAGATCGGCGTCATGAAGAACCAGATCGTCAGCACGAACCCGATCATCTGCCCCAGGTCCTTCACGTAGGCGCCCAGGCCCGCCAAAAACCAGCTCACGCCGGTGGTAAAGAGGATCTGCGGGATCAGCAGCACGGGCAGCCATACCACGGTCAGCGGAATATTGTGCCGCAGCGCCAGCAGGAAAGCGCAATAAAGCGCCACGGCAAACAGCTCGGTCACCAGCCCCGACGCCACCAGATTCACCGGCAGCGTGTCCACCGGGAACACCAGCTTCTTAATCAAATTGCGATTTTCCAGAATAACACCGGGAGAGCGTCCGGCGGCTTCGCTGAAAGGCAGCCAGGGCAGCATTCCGGCCAGGAAGTAGAGCGCGAACTCGGAGCGGCTGCGGCTCGGGTCGCGAATCACCACTCCAAAGACGAAGAAATAGGTGAGCATCAACAGCAGCGGGTTGATGATGGTCCAGAACGCGCCGCCGAACGACCCCTTGTACCGCCCCATGATGTCGCGCTTGGCCATCACGCGGATCAGCGCGCGATTGCGCCAGATGGTCTGAACCGGATAGAGGAAGGCGCGGCCCACCCCGCGCAGTTCGCGCTCGCGGCGCAACGCCTGCTTCTCCGTCACGCGCGTCCGGTGGAGTGTCGCAACGCCATCCTTGGTCGCGGTCTCCACCAGCAGGAACGGCCAGCCGCGGTCGTAGTACCAGCAGACGTCTTCGCGCATGGGCGAGATCACCGTCTGATACTCGCCGTCTTCCGCGGGCAGTTCGAACTCCAGGAACACGTGCGCCTCGCCGCCGGGCTCAACGTCGCGCTCCAGCCGCACGCGCGCGCCATCCACCATCAGCGTGCCGCTGGCGCGGTCGAACAGGTGGTAGCCGATGCCGAATCCATCGGCAGCCCGCCAAGTCTCTTCCGTAAGGTTGCGGATCTGGAATTCGGCGCGCACCGTGCGTGTCGCGGCGTCGAGCGCCGCCCGCGGATTGAGCCAGGCTACGCTCATGAATACAGCCATCCGGGGTAGCGTTCCTTCACCGGCCCGGTCTTCCGTCCTAAAGCGTAGATGCCGTCGCCCCGCAGATCCGTCTCCAGGCGATAGCGCCGCAGCAGGTGCATCACCCAGCCGAATTCCGGATGCGGCAGGTCGCGGAACTCGCCGGTCTCGAGACGCGCCACGGCGAAACCCGACGTATCCAGCAGCCGGTGGATCTCGCGCGCCGTGTACTCGCGGTTATGCCGCGCATCCACCTCGCCCGATTCCGCGGCCGGCTTGATGTATGCGTGGAAAAATCCCGGATGATAGCCCAGCAGAATGGCGGAGATGCCCCGCAACGCCGCCACGTTGGGAGTGGTGAGCACCAGGTGCCCGCCCGGCTTCAGAATCCGGTTGACCTCCGACATCAGGTGCATGGGATCTTCGAACAGGTGCTCGATGAGCTCGCAGCACAGCACCGTGGAGAAATGTTCGTCGGGATAAGGGAAGCGGTCTTTTTCGGCGTCGAAGTGGTCGATCTCGCAGGTGAAGGCCTGGCCGTCCGCGGAAGTGACGGTGCGATGGTCGATGCGGCCCGCGGGGCCGTAGTAGCAACCGCGAACTTCGCCGTACCCGAGTTTGTTGCGCAGGGCCGGCGTGACCTGAAGGTATGCGCCCATTTCGAGGACGCGATCCTCGGGGCCGCCCGCCGGCGTGATCTCGAGCGTTCTCACGAGGCGCGTCCGGTGGGTGTCCAGATAGTCGCGCGACGCTTCATCCACCGCCCAGCCGCGCAGATACTGCTCCAACTCGGGCAACTTGGCGGCGGGCGCGGCTGCCTCCGGAGCGGGCGGCTGTTCCGCCCCGCGGTATTCCCTGCCTTCCACCACGGCTTCCAGAAATGCCGCGTACTGCCGCGCCACCGCGCCCCAGTTGCATTCCCGCGCCACGTAATCGCGGGCATTCGCGCCCAGCGCTTGCGCCACTTCCGGACGCGACACCAGCAGGTTCATGTACTCGAAGATGAGGTCTTCCTCGCCCGCTCCCACCGGAACCTTGAGGCACACATCCTCCGGGAACTCCTGGAAGGACCCCACGTCGGAAACCATCACGGCCTTGCCCAGACCGAGCGACCGCAGCAGCGTGCCGGAACTTTCTC
>JBEKQS010000227.1:0-8716 GCA_049519475.1 Bryobacteraceae bacterium
CGGATGATGCTCGCCTTCTTATTCACCACGTGATCCAGGAAGCCCGGGTCCTGATGGCTGAAGCCGTTGTTGTCCTGCCGCCACACATGCGAGGTGAGTAAGTAGTTCAGCGAGGCGATGGGGCGCCGCCAGGGGATGTTACGAGTCACTTTCAGCCACTTGGCGTGCTGGTTGAACATCGAGTCCACGATGTGGATAAACGCTTCGTAACAGGAGAACAGTCCGTGCCGGCCGGTGAGCAGATAGCCTTCCAGCCAGCCTTCGCACAAATGCTCGCTCAGCACTTCCATTACGCGGCCGTCGGGTGACACATGATCGTCAATTTTCAAAATCTCCGCGGTGGACTCGCGATCCGTGATGTCGAATAAGTGAGTCAGACGGTTGGAGGCCGTCTCATCGGGGCCGAAGACACGAAAATTGCGGCGTTCCCAATTCAGTTTCATCACGTCGCGAAGAAAGGCTCCCATTACCCGTGTGGATTCCGCTATGACGGTGCCGGGCTGTGGCACGGCAACCGCATAATCGCGAAAACCCGGCATCTTCAAATCACAAAGCAGAATTCCTCCATTCGCGTGTGGATTGGCCCCCATGCGGCGTTCCCCTTTGGGCGCCAGTTCCGCCAGTTCCGGAATGAGTTTGCCGCTCTTGTCGAAAAGCTCTTCGGGTTTGTAGCTCTTCATCCACTGTTCGAGCATCTTCAGATGCTTGGGGTTAGTCGCCAATTCCGCAAGCGGCACCTGGTGGGCGCGAAATGTGCCTTCGATGGGCAAGCCATCCACAACTTTTGGCCCCGTCCATCCCTTGGGAGTGCGCAACACGATCATCGGCCAGACGGGCCGCATCTTGAATCCTTTGGTGCGCGCCTCGGTTTGAATGCTTCTGATTTCGGCGACGATGGTGTCGAGTGTTCCCGCCATCGCCTGGTGAACCTTGTCGGAATCGTCGCCTTCCACGAAGTAGGGATGGTATCCGTAGCCGCGGAAGAGTTGTTCCAATTCAGGCTGAGGGATACGCGCCAACACGGTGGGGCCGGCTATCTTATAGCCGTTGAGATGGAGGATGGGCAGCACGGCTCCGTCGTGAACGGGATTCAGGAATTTGTTCGAGTGCCAACTGGCTGCCAGTGGCCCGGTCTCCGATTCGCCATCACCGACCACGCAGGCCACCAGCAAGTCCGAATTGTCGAACGCGGCGCCGGAGGCGTGCGCCAGGGAATAGCCGAGTTCGCCGCCTTCGTTGATGGAACCCGGCGTTTCCGGGGCGACGTGACTGGGAATGCCGCCGGGAAAGGAAAACTGGGTGAATATCGCCTTCATGCCCGATTCGTCCTGGGAGATGTTCGGGTATACATCGCTGTATGTGCCCTCAAGGTACGTATTAGCGACTAATCCAGGTCCGCCGTGACCGGGCCCGGTGACGTAGATCATATTCAAGTCGTACTTGTTGATGATGCGGTTGAGGTGCACATAGATAAAGTTCAAGCCCGGCGTGGTGCCCCAGTGGCCCAGCAGCCGCGGCTTGATGTGCTCCAGCTTCAACGGCATCTTCAATAGTGGATTGTCGTAAAGATAAATCTGGCCGGCAGACAGGTAGTTAGCGGCTCGCCAATACGCGTTCATCTTGCGCAAGAGTTCGGGCGACAGGGGTTTGTCCATGGCAGGGCCCCTCGGGTTTGATGGCATGCTAATAGCTCTCCTCTCTCTCATACCGCAGCCGGCAGTGCCGGGCGATGCGTCTTCTCATTCCTGGCGCCCGGCTAAATCCACGGGGGCCGGCCAACTGTGCCCCTGCTGAATCAGCAGGCCTTGCGTCGAGTCCGGCCCCCAAGTGCCGCCTGCATAATTCGGAAAATCGTTGGGAGGGCTGGCGTGCCACGCATCCAGCACCGGCATCAATAGCCGCCACGCCGCCTCCACCTGGTCGGCGCGCATAAACAACGTGGCATCGTTGTTGATCACATCCCAGAGTAACGTCACATAGGCCTCCGGCGATGGCGTGGCGAAGCTTTCGCGATAGTTAAAGCGCATGTCCACTGGCTGCAACACCATGTTCGGCCCGGGGTGTTTTGCCTGAAAGCGCAGCACGATGCCTTCATCGGGTTGGATCGACATGACCAGGCGCGCCGGTTGCCAGTCGATGGTCGCCTCGTTTGGAAAGGCCTGATGTGGAACCGCGCGAAACTGGATGGCGATTTCCGAAACCTGACGGGGAAGGCGCTTGCCGGTGCGAAGATAGAACGGCACGTCCTGCCAGCGCCAGTTGTCCACGAACAGGCGCAACGCCGCGAACGTCTCGGTCTGCGACTCTGGCGGCACGCCGTCTTCTTCGCGATAAGCGCGCACTTTCTTGCCGCCGATCCATCCCGGGCCATACTGCCCGCGAACCGTGGAGTGATGCACTGCGTCGTACGGAATGGGCCGAACCGCGTGGAGCACATCCACTTTCTTGTTGCGAATCTCGTCGGCCTCGAACGAGACCATCGGTTCCATGGCCACCAGGCAGAGCAGTTGCATCAGATGATTCTGCACCATGTCGCGTAGCGCGCCGGCCCCATCGTAATAGCCGCCGCGATGCTCCACGCCCACCTCTTCCGCAACCGTGATGGTCACGTAGTCCACATAACGCCGGTTCCAGATGGGCTCGAACAGCGGATTGGCAAAACGGAACGCCAGGATATTCTGCACCGTCTCTTTGCCCAGGTAATGGTCGATGCGAAAAATTTGGGATTCCTGAAAGCCAGCGGCGAGTGTGCGGTTGAGCGCCAGTGCCGAATCCAGATCATACCCGATCGGCTTCTCGATGACGATGCGCGCCCGCTCCCGGTCGGCCGCCAGGCCGGCGTAGTTCAGGAAGGAAGGGATTTCGCCAAACAGGGAGGGCGGCGTGGCCATGTAGAAAATGCGTTGGGCTTTGGAGCCCCACTCCTTTTCCAGGCTGGCGCACTGGTCGCTAAGTTCCTTGTAAGTCGAGTTACTCTTGAAATCGCCCTGTAAGTAGCGGATGTGCCCGGCGAACTCGTTCCACTCCTTGAGTCCGGCTTTCCCGCTGCGGGCGAACTTCCTGACTCCCTCATGGAGACGCTTGCGCAGGGCGCCTTCGCTGAGCGCCACCCGGTCCACCGCGATAATCGAAAAATGTGCCGGAATGCTGTGACTCTGGGACAGGTCAAACAGGGCCGGCATCAATTTCCGCCAGGTCAGGTCGCCCGCTCCGCCGAAGATGACGAATATGTTTGGTTCAAGTCGATCGTTGGTTTTCATGGCTTTCAGCTCTTCATCCAGTCCGTGTGAAATGTGCCTTTGACGTCGATGCGCTCGTAGCTGTGCGCGCCGAAGTAGTCGCGCTGGGCCTGGATCAGGTTGGCCGGCAGCCAGGCGCTACGGTAGCTGTCATAGTAGCTTAGCGCCGTCATCAAACAGGGTGTGGGCAAACCTAGCTCGATTGCCGCGCGAACCACGCGGCGCAAATCCTCCTGGTTGGCCGCCACCTTTTTCGATAGCTCCGGTGCC
This sequence comes from Bryobacteraceae bacterium, assembly GCA_049519475.1. Classification (GTDB taxonomy): domain Bacteria; phylum Acidobacteriota; class Terriglobia; order Bryobacterales; family Bryobacteraceae; genus PALSA-129. The sequence continues at coordinate 3,510 of JBEKQS010000227.1, forward strand.
AGCAGCAGATTCTGCAGGCCGGGCTGGTTGCGATACGCCATCCGGATATCTTCCAGCAATGCCGCGCGGATGATGCAGCCCCCCCGCCAGATTCGCGCCACGGCTTCGAGATCGAGGTGATACTCATACTTGTCGGAGGCTGCCGCCAGGACCGCCATGCCCTGCGCGTAGGCGATGATCATCCCGGCATGGAGCGCGCGGCCCAGTTCGTCGAGGAAGGCTTTGCGGTCGCCGTCAAACGGCCGAATGGGCCGCTTGAAGATCGCGCCGGCTATTTCGCGCTGCTTTTCCAGCACGGACATATCCCGCATCGCGACCGCCAGGTCGATGGTGGGAATGGGCACTTGCAGTTCCATGGCGCTTTGCGAAGTCCACATGCCGGTGCCATTCTGTTTACCCACATCCAGGATTTCATCGATCAACCGCTTGCCGGTCTTTTCGTCGGCCTTGCTGAAGATGCGACTGGTGATCTCGACAAGGTAGCCGTTGAGTGCGCCCTGATTCCACGTGTCGTATACGTCGCGCAGTTCGTCGTCGCTCAACCCGAGGCCGCGTTTCATCAGGTCGTATGTCTCAGCCAGGAGTTGCATCAGCGCGTATTCGATGCCGTTGTGGACCGTCTTGACGAAATGGCCGGCCGAACCGGGACCGAGGTAAGCGACGCACGCGTCTCCGTTGACCTTGGCAGCGACCGCTTCAAGCAGCGGGCGGACCCGCTGGTAGGCCTCTTCAGGTCCCCCGGGCATAATGCTCGGGCCGTGGCGCGCGCCTTCTTCGCCGCCGGACACACCCACACCGAGGAATTGAATGCCCTGCGCGGCCAAGTTACGGCCGCGCAGATTTGTATCTTTGAAGTAGGAGTTGCCGGCGTCGATGATGAGATCGCCCTTCTCGAGGTGTGGCAACAAGTCGCCGATCACGGAATCCACGGGCGCCCCGGCGGGCACCAGCATCATGACCGCGCGGGGTTGGCGCAGCGAACCGGCCAACTCTTGTATGCTCTCTGCGCCGCGAACATCACGTCCCTTGGATTCCTGGCGCAGGGCCTCGACTTTGGCTTGGTCCTTGTCATAACCTGCCACCGCATAGCCGTGTTCGGCCATGTTCAGCACGAAATTGCGCCCCATGACGCCCAGGCCGACCATGCCGATTGCAGACGGTTGTTGTGGTTGCTCGTTAGTCATAGTTTGCCTCCAAGGCAGGTCATTTTCCCGATGCGCTCAGCGCTTCGAAGCCGGAGACGACGTCGAACAGTTCCTCGTCGATGCCATCCTGGCGCAAACGATGAAATGTCCTGTTGAGGTCCTCCAGCAATTCGTCGATGTTTTTGTCGGCGCGTTGCATCGCCGCCAGACGGCTGGCGTTTTCGCTCGCCAGGGATTCAGCGCACGCCCGGAAGATCGAAACGAAAAGATATTCGCGGACCAGCGCCCGCAGAGTCGCAGTGCCGCCACCCATGACCTCGGGCAAGCTTCCCTTTGGCCAGGGAAGATCGGCCAGCTTGCGCCGCCAGTCTTCATCCAGCGGTAGCAGTCGCTGGCTGACGGGCGCATAAACCGCCCCGGACGTGCGGCGGTTGTAGAAGAGGTGAAGTTCGGTCACTTCACCGTGGCGTTGGCGCGTCTCGCTCTCCACCAGAATCTGCCCGACAAGCGGGGTGATGGCCTTGACGGAGTTGGGCACGGTGAAGAGTCCCGCCAGCGGCAGGCCCGCGTCCGCCAGGCGCTCATGAACGCGCTCCCCGACGGCCCAAACCTCCACTTTGGCCGGCAGAGCCGCCAGCGTCTTCACCGCATAATCGGCCACCACGTCGTTAAACTGGCCCACCAGTCCCTGGTCTGAACCGAACACCACCGCGCCAATCGCACCGGCAACTGTCTTTCCTTTCGGTTCTGCCATCAAGGGCGCCGGCCCGCTTTCCCGGAAGCATGCGCCCAATCCCAGTTCCACGGCGTGATAGTAGTCGGCCAGCGCGCTCACCGAATTCTCATATTGTCCGATGCTCGAGGCGGCCACGGCCTTCATCGTGCGAACGACGGATTGAAGATCCCCGGCTCCGCCGAGCTTTCGGCGCAGGCTCCCCGTGGTGTTGCTCATGACTTCTTCTCGGGCTCAGGCTTCGGCTTGGCGTCCGTTTTGACTTCCGGCTTGGGCTCGGGTTCAGGCTTGGGCTGGAAGCGCGCCAGCGATTTGCGGGCGATTTGGATAATCGCTTCACGGTCCTCGGGGCTCAGTTTTTCGGCGCTATCCAATCGCTCGCGCACTTCCGCGGGAATATCCGCCGCCGCCTCGCATAGGCCGTGCTCCGCATCCGTCATCTGGTCAAGCGGCACGCCGTCGAAGAGTTTTGCCGCCAGCGCCAGCAGCACGGCGATTTGCGCGGGCACGGACACCGGGGCGAATTCCGGCTGTTTGAGGCAAGCGCGAATTCGCCGTCCGTGTTCGATGATCTTGCGGGTGTCTTCATCCAGGCGGGCTCCGAACCGGGAAAACGATTCGAGTTCCTCAAACTGCGCGTAGGCCAGCTTGAGGTCGCCCGCCACCGCGCGGTAGGCCGCGCGTTGCGCTGCCCCGCCCACGCGCGAAACGGATTTCCCGACATCCACCGCGGGCAGAACGCCCAATTCGAAAAGCGACGGCGAAAGGTAGATCTGCCCATCCGTGATGGAAATCAAGTTGGTCGGAATATAAGCGGAAATGTCCTGCGCTTCGGTTTCGATGACGGGCAGCGCGGTGAGGGAGCCGCCGCCGAGTTCCTTGCGCAAGTGCGTCGCCCGTTCCAGCAGCCGCGAGTGAATATAAAAGATGTCGCCGGGAAACGCTTCGCGGCCGGGCGGACGGCGTAGTAAGAGAGAAAGTTCGCGGTAGGAGCGCGCGTGATTGGTGAGATCGTCGTAAACGATCAGCACATTCCGGCCCGCTTCCATGAAGAACTCGGCGATGCTGGTGGCGGCGTAAGGGGCGATGTAAGCGAGACCCGGCGCGTCGCCGCCCTCGCTCACCACCACGACGGTATAGTCCAGCGCACCCTTCTCCCGCAAGGTGGCCACGGCCTTGGCGACGGCGGACGCGCGCTGGCCGATGGCACAATAAACGCACAGCACATCTTGGTCGCGCTGGTTGAGGATGGTGTTCATCGCAATGGCGGTCTTACCCGTCTGGCGGTCGCCGAGAATCAACTCGCGCTGGCCGCGCCCAACCGGAATGAGCGCATCGATGACCGTGAGTCCAGTCTGCAGCGGCACGGTGACGGGCGCGCGGTCCATAATAGCCGGGGCGGGGCGTTCGATAGGCAGGCGCTTGCTGGAAGCCACTGGCCCGCGGCCGTCGAGCGGCCGGCCGAGCGGGTTGATGACGCGCCCCAGCAATCCATCGCCCACGGCCACGTCCATCACCCGGCCCGTGCGCTGGACCTCATCTCCCGCGTGGATCTGGGAATATTCGCCGAGCAGAACGACACCAATCTCGTCTGCGTCCACGTTGAACGCAATGCCCAGCACATCGCCGGGAAAAGTCACCACTTCATCAAAGCCCACGCCGGGGAGACCCGACACCTTGGCGATTCCGGTGGCGACACTGGTCACGGTGCCCACTTCCCGTGGCGTCAGTTTCGGCGTGAATGCTTCCAGCACCTGACTGATTCCAGCGAACGCGCCGTCGAAATCGTTCTGGAGGCTCTCAGGTTCCATGTTCATTGGCTCTTTGCCGCAAGCTTAGGTTCTTCAGGTTTAGCCTCAGTCTTGGCCTCGGGCTCAGGCTCGGCTTTGGCCTCGGGTTTCGGCTCGGCTTTGGCCTCGGGTTTCGGCTCGGCCTTGGCCTCGGGTTTCGGCTCGGCCTTGGCCTCGGGTTTCGACTCTGCTTTGGCTTCGGGTTCAGGCTCGGCCTTGGCTTCGGGTTTCGGCTCGGCTTTGGCCTCGGGTTTCGGCTCGGCTTTGGCCTCGGGTTTCGGCTCGGCCTTGGCCTCAGTTTCGGCCTTCTCTTTCAACAGTTCGCCGACGCTCTTTTCCATCGACGCCAGGTAGTCCGCGATGCTCCACGCCACCTTTTGCCCATTCGTGGTGAGTTCAATGCCGCTGATCAAGTCTGGCGCGGTCTCGAACCGGACGCGAATTTCAGCCGAGAAGGTTTCGTTGAGCGCATTTTGTATGGCCGCGCGTTGCTCCACGGGCAGGTCGAACGTGCTACGCACCACCGCCGGGTCCGAGGCCGTCTGAAGAGCCTTGCCGAGGCCTTCTTTCGCCTTGCCGTCCATCTCTCGCAAACGGCGCGTGAACACCTCGCCCAGGCGTTCTTCCAGGGTCACCGTGGCGAGGTCCGTCAGCGCCTTTCGTGCGATGGCAAATACTTCCTGCTGTGTCCGGCGGCTGATTGCCTGATGTAAGTTCCGTTCTTCGTTTCGCAACGTCTCCTGCCGTTTTGCGCTCAAAGCCGCGGCGGCCTCGCGCGCTTCGTCGAGGAGCCGCCGCCGTTCCGCTTGCGCCTCGTCTGTCGCTTTGCTCAAGAGCGCGGCGCGCTGTTGGTCGAACTCCTCGTTCTTGTGCTGGAACTCGTCGTGCTCCTTTTGGGCTTCGGTCTTTTTCGCGTCGGCGTTCGCGAGTTCCGTCGCGATCCGCTTCTCCCGCTCGTCAATGGCGTTGAGGATAGGTTTGTAAAGGAAGCGCTTCATCAACCACACCAGGATGAGAAAGTTGATCGCCTGCGCAACGATAGTGAACCAATCGGCTAACATAAACTTACTTGCCTTTGACTTGGGCGATGACGTGGTTCCAGAACGGGTTGGCGAAGATCAGAATCATCGAGACCACGAAGCAATAGATGGCCGTGGACTCGATCATTGCCAGGCCCACGAACAGAGTCCGGGTAATGGTAGCGGAGGCGTCCGGCTGCTGGGCCAGCGAAGTTAGCGCCGTTGCCACCGCCCTTCCTTCCGCGAGCGCAGGGCCCATAGTGCCGAAACCGGTGGTAATGCCTGCGATGACAATCGATGCCATCGCGATCATAGTCGTGTTATCCACAATATTCTCCTGTTGTTCTCATAGTTCATGCTTTAACGCTTTGCATCGGTCCAGGCTTGGGCTTACGGACTCGCGTGGCGGCCGCGATGTAAACCGTTGCCAGGATGCTGAATATGTAGGCCTGCACCATGCCCGTGAGCAGACCGAGCACCGTCATCACAATCGGGAAGATGAAGGGCGTAATCGTGAGTA
>JBEKQS010000228.1:0-11237 GCA_049519475.1 Bryobacteraceae bacterium
ACTTTTTCATTTGGCGCGGGCATGGGCACTATGCCCGTCTGCGCCACTTGCTGGCTTTCAAAGCTCTCATAGACGGTGAACCCGAAGACGAACGGAAAACCGCTCGCAAGACAGCCTTTGAGGGTATTCAACTGCGAGGAGGTCAGTCTCTGGTATGCCTTGACCTTGTATTTCAGCGCTTCTTTGTAACAGGCTGGCGTGGGCTTTTGCGCGAACTTGCAGGTGGCGCACGGAGCGGGGTCGGTGTTGGTGTCATCGTATGGCCAGGAGGTCTCTTTGCAAGCGCCCAATGAGGCAACGCTCTTGATGCCATCCCGGATTTGCGCGCCGCCGTCCACGGTGGGAGATGTGCCCTCCATGACCCTTTCGTTGTAATAGATGAAGAGGCGCGACGGAGTAAAACGAGCCGGCATTTTCTGGATGAATTCGAGTGCCCCGGCGATGGCGTTGGCGGTGCAACTGCCAAGCGCCCCCTGATCGTATACCGGCGGGCAACCGGGCCGAAGGTCTTTGTTGGTCGGCAAAGCCACCGCGGTGGCGTGGGGTGCGGCATAGTGGAAATCTCGTTGATCGGGCAGATCCGGCTTCCAGCCATATCCGCGAATTCGCCGGTAACCCGGCTCCAAAGTGGGGAAATCGTCAGGCATAACTCATCTCCTTTTGACCAGACTCGCCATTCTTTCGTCCGATTACCCGGAAAGTCTATCACAGAATGTCCCACCCGGCTGATAAGTTCTTTTCAACGTAGGGTTTTCGAAGGTATCTTCCCTCCACAGGACTGAGCTGAAGAGTGCCGGGTGGCCGCGCCTTTCTTATTTGTCGATTTAGAATTGTGAAAGCCACCGATAATCGAATATTACGTGCTTCCCTGCCCCGCTGACCGGGAAAACCAAGGGGCGGCGCCCCTCGGAAGCAAGAGCGCCCGCCCATCGCCGCCACTTGACATCCCTCCGTCCCATCCATCACCCTAGCCTTTATGCCTATCCTGCAGGTCATCGTCCTGGGCGTGGTCCAGGGCTTGACGGAGTTCCTCCCCGTCTCCAGCACCGCTCATCTCTATCTCACTTCCTGGCTGCTCGGCTGGAATACCGAAGGGCTCAACTTCGATATCATGCTGCATCTGGGCACGCTGGTTGCGGTGCTGCTCTATTTTCTGCGCGACTGGCTGCAAATCGTCGGCCAGGGCTTTGGATTGCAAGTCGGCCACGATAGCGAGCTCCGCCACAACCACATGCTGCTGTGGCTGCTGGCGATCGGCAGCATTCCCGTGGGCGTGGTCGGGTTCCTGTTCAATAAGCAGGCTGAGACCGCCTGGCGCGCACCCGAGGTGATGGGCTGGGCGCTAATCTCGGTCGGCATCCTCATGTGGCTCGCCGAAAACGCGAGCCGGAAGGTCCGCGACCTGGCTTCCTTGAACCTGGCCGATTCGGTGGTTATCGGTGTTGCGCAGGCGCTGGCCGTGGTGCCGGGCACGTCGCGCTCCGGCATCACTATCTCCGCCGGGCTGTTCCGCAACCTGACCAGCGAAGCGGCCGCCCGCTTTTCGTTTCTGCTTTCGGCCCCGGCGATCGGCGGCGCGGTTGCCAAAACCCTCTGGGACATGCACAAGCAACACCAGTTGCACTCCCTCGCCGAGCCCGCGTTTCTGATCGGAGTGATGGTCAGCGGCGTCACCGGCTGCGCGGTCATCGCCTGGTTTCTGCATTATCTGCGTCGCAATAGCTTGCGGCCTTTCGTGATTTATCGTCTGGTTTTTGGCATAATAGTGCTTGCTCTGGCTTTCATCCGCCGGCCAGCGTGATGAAGCTCTTATCTCCGACTCAGCACAAGAGGTGGAACGAACTCACCGGGTTCCTCCTGCTATCTACCGGTCTGGTGATTTTGCTCAGCCTGGTTTCGTACCACGCCCAGGACCCCTCCTGGAATACCGCCGCGGGCTCGCGCCCTCTCAACCTGATTGGTTATCCCGGCTCTTACCTGGCCGATATCCTGTTCCAGGCCTTTGGCGCCGCGGCCTTGCTTTTCCCTCTGCTCATTTTTCTGCTGGCGTGGCGATGGATCCGATCCGAACAGATTGAGGCCGGCGCGGTGAAAATGCTCGGCTCGGTTCTGCTCACGCTGGGCGCATGCGCCGCGCTTTCCTTTCTTCCCTGGAGGATGTTCGGCGGCGGCGTCACCGTCGGCGGCGCCCTGGGATTGGTGCTGGCCCGCTACCTGGTGGAGACTTTGAACCTGGCGGGCGCCCTGCTGGCCACGGTAACCACGGTGGTGATTTCCATTTACCTGGTTTCCTCCTTTACGCTGGCGAAGCTACCGGAATGGTTCGCCCGGCCGATTGCCTGGTTCGAACGGCGCGGCGCGGCGTGGCAAGCCTGGCGCGCCCGCGTACAGGCCCGCGCGGTGGAAAAAGCGCGCGAACGCGACCGCCGGCGGCGCGAACAGAAGAAGGAACAGAAGGAACGGACCCGCACTCTGATTCCCACCCGCGAAGCCGCTCCCGCGCCGGCCGCGGTAATCGATACGCCGCCGTGGGAAGCCCGCGAAAGCGCGACCAGGGGGGCGCGCGCAGACGAGGGCGTCTGCCCCACCGGGCAGCAGGTGGGCGCCGCCTACGCCCCCATCGAAGAGATTCCGATTTGCCCCGTGGAAGATTTGCCGCCGGTCGAGCCTCCCATGCCGGTGGCTCTCTCGACGGCCGCGCCCGAACCGGCATTCCACGCCGTGTTCCATTTGCCCAATACCGATTTGCTGAACGAAATCCCGGCCCGCAGCGCTTACGACGAGCAGGAGCTCAAAGATACCGCCGTCCGCATCAAGTCCAAGTTCGAAGAGTTCAACGTCCTCGGAAACGTGGTGCAGATCAACCCCGGGCCGGTGGTGACCACTTTCGAATTCAAACCCGAGGCCGGCATCAAGTACAGCCGCATCATCAGCCTCAACGAGGATCTTTGCCTCGGCCTGCAGGCTGAAAGCATCCTCATCGAACGCATCCCCGGCAAGCCCACCGTGGGCATCGAGGTTCCCAATACGCGCCGCGAGGTGATCGCGCTGCGCCAGATGCTGGAATCCGACGAGTTCGCGCAATCCCACTCGCGGCTGACCATTCCGCTGGGCAAGGATATCAACGGCCGCATCCGCGTGGCCGCGCTCGATACCATGCCGCACCTGCTGATCGCGGGCTCGACCGGCTCAGGCAAGAGCGTCATGATCAACTCCATGATCATGTCGATTCTGTACAAATCGACGCCGGACGAAGTCCGCATGATCATGGTCGATCCCAAACGGCTCGAACTGGGCCTTTATGAAGGCATCCCGCACCTGCTCACGCCGGTCATCACCGATCCGAAAAAAGCCACCAACGCGCTGCGCAACGCGGTACTGGAGATGGAGCGGCGCCTGCGGCTGCTGGCGGAATACGGCGTGCGCAACATCGATCAGTTCAACAAGAAAATCCGCAAGCTCCAGGAGGAGCCGCGCAGCCTCTTCGCCGATCAGGACGAGACCGCCGACGATCTGCGTCCCCTGCCCTACATCCTGGTGCTGATCGACGAGTTGGCGGACCTGATGATGCTGGAAGGCCGCAACGTGGAGGAAAGCGTCACGCGCCTGGCGCAGATGGCGCGCGCCGTCGGCATGCACCTGGTGCTGGCCACGCAGCGTCCCTCGGTGGATGTGATCACCGGCCTCATCAAGGCCAACTTCCCCGCGCGCATCAGCTTCCGCGTGGCCACCCGCGTGGATTCGCGCACCATCCTCGACGTGATGGGCTCCGAGCACCTGCTGGGCAAGGGCGATATGCTCTTCCTCCCGCCGGGTTCTTCGCGCCTGACGCGCGTTCACGGCGCATTCGTCACCGAGAACGAGATCAACCGCGTGGTGGATTTCTGGAAGGAACAGGCCGTGCCGGATTACGACCAGTCGTTCCTGATTGCTCCGCCGACCGACGATGACGAAGCCGCCCCCGAAGGCGAGGCAGCCGCCGTGGAGCAAGACCCCATGTATGAGGACGCCGTGCGCCTGGTGCTGCAGATGGGCAAGGCCTCCACTTCCACGCTGCAGCGCCATTTGCGGCTGGGCTACGGCCGGGCGGCCCGCATCCTCGACCTGATGCAGCGGGACGGCATCATCGGCCCGCCCGACGGCAGCAAACCGCGCGAAGTGCTGAAACGGCCCGACTGGCTCAACGAAGTGGAGACGCAGTTGCGGTAGCGAATCTCAGGCCGAGCCGCGACCGTAAGGGAGCGTTAGCTTAAGCCCGTGACGGCAAACGCTCCCTTACGGTCGCGGCTCGGATTGGGGAAATCCGCTATTCTGAAGTTGAGCCATGCCGCCCGAAGAACAGGATCTGCCGCCGGAACTCCAGCCGGACTATAGCGAAGACGGCGTGGATCTGTCGCTGGTCCGCTGGATGCTTTCGCTCACGCCCGCTGAGCGCCTGCAGGTCCTCGAACAGCATTCCGCCAACCTGGAAGAAATGCGCGCGCTCAATGGAACAAGGTAAGTTCCTGGAGATTTTGCGCCTGTTGCGCGATTCCGGCGTCGACTTCGTCATCGTGGGCGGGGTGGCCGGCGTGCTAAATGGCGCGCCCGTCAACACCCTGGACCTCGACATCGTCCACTCCCGCGATGCCGCCAATGTCGCGCGCCTTCTTCCGGTGCTCGAATCCCTGGATGCCGTCTTTCGCATTCAGCCCGAGCGCCGGATCAAGCCGAACGCCAGCTACCTCTCCGGCCCCGGCCACCTCAACCTCATCACTCGCTTTGGCCCGCTGGACGTTCTCGGCAGCATCGGCCGCGGCCTCACCTACGCCGACCTGTTTCCGCACTCCCTCGAGATGGACATCGGCGACGAAATTCGCGTGCGCGTCCTCAATCTGGAAACCCTGATTTCGCTCAAGGAAGACCTGGGTACAGAAAAGGACCGGGCCATGCTGCCGCTCCTCCGCCAGGCTCTCGAGGAGCAGCGGAGACGAGAGCGCCCGGTCTGCTAAACTCAGAAAGTAATCATGGCCATTGAAAAAGAAGAGAAGCGATCTCTGCCTCCCATCGGCGCCTGGGCCCCCGCTTTGGCCCTCAGTTGGCTGGTTCCCGGCGGTGGCCACCTGTTGCTCAAACGAACCGGCCGCGGCTTGCTGCTGATGGCCTCCATCAGTTCGATGTTCGTCTGCGGCCTGATGATGCGCGGCGCGATGTTCACGCCGCAATCGGGCGATCTCCTCAGCACTCTGATTAACACCGGCGGCTTCATCGGCGACCTGGCTTCGGGCATCCTCTATCTGCTGACTGTGTGGCTGGGATACAGCCAGCCCGACGTGGCCGGGGCGGTCCACGATTACGGCACGAAGTTCCTGGTGACCGCCGGACTGCTGAACATCCTCGCCATGGTGGACGTGTTCGATATCGCGGTCGGGAGGAAGGACTGATGCCGAAGATGAACCTCTCGCACTTCGAGGCGGCCTTCCTGTTCTCGCTGTTCACTTCGGTGGTGCTGGGCGTGGTGACCAAGCGCACGGATAAAGACCGCGTGCACTATGGCATCTATACGTTCCTGTGCTTTTTCGTGGCGCTGTTCGGCCTGGGATGGCTTATGTATCTGGGGCACGGCTGAGCGCAACTGCAAAAGTGGGTAGTGGGTCAGTTTGACTTGCGCCCGTACGTAACGATGACCGTGGTGCGGGCCGATGTGCCGCCCACCACAATCGTCAGGCTGCGCTGGTCGCCTTCATCGGCCGCGACCACCGTGCCGCCTTCGCCGTTGGCCGTGGAAATGTTGACATTCATGGCCATGTCCTTGCACTTCTGTTCGTAGAAAGCCAGCACTTGCGACGCGGCATCGGGGGTGGTGAAAGTGAATTCGCCGCCTTCGCCACCGGAGCCATTCGAGCCGCCCGATCCCTGCGCCCGCACGGCAAAGGCCGGCTTCGATCCCGGATAGGACGGTATCCACGACGGCAGTTTGCCCGCGCTTCCGAATTCCACCCTGCCGTCGCGCCCCGTGATGGCGAAGCCGCCGCCGCGCGTCCGGTCGAAGCTCACGCCGGCCTGCCGCACGCGGTGCAGCACCAGAAACCCGATGCCGGCCGCACCCAACCCGCACAAGACGATCAGTCCTAAAACCACCACCAGCACCCACACAATCGGGCTGGTTCGCCGAGCCAAAGGCGCTCCCGTCGATGCCACCGGCGGCTGCGCCTGGGCGGCGCCCGCCGGTGTTCCGCATTTGGCACAAAACGCGCCGGTCATGCTAGCGCCACAGGAAGAACAAAAGGCCATGATTACTATCACCCCCGCACCAATGTACTGCACGTTGCCGAGCGGCGCAATGGCAGAGGAAGATCGCTCCCTCACGGTCGCGGCTCGGATCTTACTGCAACGGTAGCGGCTCCGACGTGACCCACACGGCTGCTTACAGAGCCGCGACCGTGAGGGAGCGTGGGAGCCTCTACTTCAACTTCAACACGGCATCCTGGTACAGCAATTCCAGCGTCTTGACGGAGCCCGGCTTGCCGCGGTACGAGAAGTAGAGAAACCCGCTGAACGCCGCATGGTGGGGGCCTTCCACCAGGGCCGTCTCCACCGCTATCACTTCCGCCTTCACCTGCTCCTTTTCGAGGCCGCTCGGATTGTCCCGCGGCACAGGCACGCGCGGCGGAAGCTGGCTCCCGGGCGGATTGCTCCCCGGAAACGGATTCGGATTCCGCGGCGGGCCGCCTAAAATCACTCCCGCATTCCCCGCGCCCGCGCCGATTTCCCCGTTGGGCCCGGGCTGTTCCCATTCCGGATGCTGCAAACCGGCGGCCACCATGCTCACTGCCTCCGGCGGCACCACGGCCTTCCTGCCGTTGATGCGCAGTGAGAAGTCGGCGTTCTGAACTTCGATGGTCTCGCCCTTCGGTGGAAACAGCGCCACTTCCACCACCAGGTAATCCTTCGCCAGGAACGCCTTGTCTCCGCGCGAAAAGCTATGCACCATGTACTCGGCGCCGATGGTCGCGGTGGGTGTGTTGGCGTGTGCTTCGTAATCCTCGGCCTTGGGCTTGGGCTCGGTTCCCTGCCCGAATGCCGCCGCCGCGCAGAACAGCAGCAACCAATACCGCATGCCTGATGATACCCCCGGCGGCCGGACGGCATGATAACCTATTCGCTCAGGAGCGCATCCCATGACCAGACGCGATTATCTCAATTGGATGGCGGCCGGCGCCGCAGTGGCCGCGGCGAGTGACGCATCCGCCGAACAGCAGACGCGGCCCGGTGCATCCCCCACACCCCAACCCGGCGACGCCGACCGCGAAGCCCGCATGAAGTGGTGGCACGAAGCCCGTTTCGGCATGTTCATCCACTGGGGTCTCTACAGCACCCTGGGCCGCCACGAATGGGTGATGGAAGAGGAAGGCATCCCGGTGGCGGAGTACGAACAGCAGGCCAAGCTGTTCAAACCCAAACCCAACGCCGCGCGCGATTGGGCGCGCCTGGCCAAACAGGCGGGTCAGAAATACATGGTGATGACCACCAAGCACCACGAAGGGTTTTGCAACTTCGACTCCAAGCTCACCAACTACAACGCCGCCCAGCAGGGGCCCGGCCGCGACCTGGTGAAGGAATACGTGGAAGCCGCCCGCGCCGAAGGCCTCCGCGTGGGCTTCTACTATTCCCTGATGGACTGGCACCACCCCGATGGCGCGCGTTGCAAGAGCGCCGACGGCAAGATCGACGAGCCCGCGCGCCGCCGCTTCGTCGATTACATCCACGGCCACGTTCGCGAGTTGCTCACCAATTACGGCAAAGTCGATATTCTGTGGTACGACGTCAACTGGCCGCTCAACGCCCAGGAATGGGAATCGGAAAAGATGAACGAGATGGTCTACAAGCTCCAGCCCGAGATCATCGTCAACGACCGCAACGGCCTGCCCGGCGATTTCACCACCCCCGAGCAGACCATCCGCGCCTCCACGCGCGCCTGGGAATCCTGCATGACCATGAACGGCAGCTGGGGCTACCAGAAGGCCGACGACAATTGGAAGACCCCCAAGACCATCGTGCGCAACCTGGTGACTTGCTCCCACGACACCGGGAATTACCTGCTCAACATCGGTCCCAAGCCCGATGGCTCCATCCCCGAAGAATCCGTGCGCATCCTCACCGCCGTGGGCAAATGGATGGAGCATAACGGATCCACCATCTATCAATCGGACAAGTGCCAGCCGCACGCTTCCGAATTCGCCGGTTTCTCACGCCTGGCGAATACGCTCTTCATGCACGTACATTTCTGGCCCGGTTCGACGGTATCGCTGGGTGGTTTGCGCAACAAAGTGAAATCCGCGCGCCTGCTGAACGGCGGCAAAGACGTAAAGTTCGACCAGGACGATTTCCGCGTGCGCTTTACCGGCCTGCCCGAGAAAGCGCCCGACGATCCGGTGACGACGATTGCGATCGAGTGCGACGGCGAGCCCAACCAGGACACCTCCAACTACGTCCGCCGCGAGCGGCCGCGACGGGGGGTGGGTGTGTAGGACTAGCGCAGTGCGGCCGAAATCATGCCTGTTTTGTGGGGCAGGCAATCTTGCCTGCAGCCGCCTTTCAGGCGGCTTTTTCGGGGCCGGCGAGCGTTTTCGATCACCGAAGAGCGCCGGCTGAAAGCCGCGTCTGGACCACCAGGCCCTTCTGCTTGGTGGTGAGGTGAATGCGGCGGTACTCGCTGCTGTTGGGAGCGCCCTCGGGAGTGTAGCCGATGCTGTACTGGCTGCGCAGATCTTCCTGGATGGCTTCGTAGACTTTGTCGATCGGCATGCGCTTGGAGACCTCGAAGAACCGGCCGCCGGTTTCGGTCGCGATGCTCTGCAGCACTTTCTTGCCGTCGACTCCACTTCCCATGCCTCTACCGGGCGGCATGCCCATGCCGCGGCGGCGCCCTCCAAATCCGCCGGGCATACCGCCGCTGCCGTAGGCGTCCGGATCGGCAAAGAGGATGGAGTACACCAGCGTGTCGGAGCGCTGTGCGGATTCCACGGCTTGGGTGAGCGGATACTTGCTGCCGGTATCCACGCCGTCGGATAGGATGATCATGGCCTTGCGCCCATGCTGCTTGCGCATGATTTCGTCGGCGCCCAGATAGACCGCGTCGTAGAGATCGGTGCCGCCGCCACCGCGTCCGCCGCGCCCACCAGGATTGCCACCGCCGGGATAGCCGCCACCGGGATAGCCACCGCCGCCGGTCCCGCCGCCCTGATTCCCCTGCTGGCGCCGCCCGGTCCCGATTTCCAATTCGTCGAGCGCCTTGCGCAGGGTTTGCCGCGAAGCGGTGAGATCTTCGAGCAGCTCCACTTCGAAATCGAAATGGATGACAAACGCCATATCCTTGTCGCGCATCATTTTGTCGAGGAAATGGTAGCTGGCCAGGCGCTCGTCGGCCAGAACGTTGCGCTGGCTGCCGCTGGTATCCACCAGCAGGCCCAGGGTCAGCGGCAAATCAGTCTCCCGAGTGAAATAGCGGATCACCTGCGTGCGCCCGTCCTCATCCAGCAGGAAATCGCCCTGCGTAAGATCGTTGACCACGTGCCCCTGTTTATCGCGCACCGTGGCTAACACATTCACCACTTTGACGTTGGTGGAAAAAGTGGGAGGGGTCTGTTGGGCCGGTTCGGTCTGCTGCCAGCCGCGCAAGAGCCGCGCCGCCGGAAAAAGCCCCAGCGAAGCAAGCAAGCTGCGCCGGGAGAACGTCGCGTGGTCTTTCATTTCGTTAAGTAGAGATGCGCGAAAGCGTCGCAGGGTTACGCCACTCTAGTTTCCCCGGCCGCGGCCGCCACCGCCGCCGCCCGGCCGGGCCGGCTTGCGCGGCAACAATTCAGGGCGCGTAGCGGTGTTATAGACGAACCAGGCCATCACCGCCGACGCCTGCTCCAGGTCGTTGGCCTGCAGGCGGTCATAGACGTCCATGTTCGAATGGTGCGTGCGCGTGCTGTATTCGAGCGGGTCCTGAATGAACTGGAATCCGGGAACGCCGTTGTTGTCGAAATTGGTATGGTCGGTCGAGCCGGTGGCGCGGATGGTCAGCGTGTCCGCGCCCAGATCTTTCAGCGGCGCTACCCAGGCTTCAAAAATGGGCCGCACGGCGTCGTTGTCCTGCATGTAGATGCCGCGGATCTTGCCGCTGCCGTTGTCCAGGTTGTAATACGCCGACATCTTGGCCTGTTCGGGCTTCGGTCCGTCGGCGCCGTTGATGTGGGCTTGGACCCACGCGCGCGAGCCCAGAGTGCCTTCTTCCTCGCCGGTCCACAGTCCCAGGCGGACGGTGCGCGGCATTTTCAGGTCCAGCGCCTTGAGAATGCGGATGGCTTCCATGGCCACGGCCGAGCCAGCCGCGTTGTCGGTGGCGCCCGTGCCACCGGTCCAGGAATCGAAGTGGCCACCCAGCATCACGCTTCCGGCGTTCGGATCGGCGCCGGGAATTTCCGCCGTGATGTTGAACGAATCGCCCGGCGGCGTGAACTTGGTCTGGATGTCGAACTCCAGGGTGACCGGGATGTTGTGCTCGATCAACCGGGCGATGCGGTTATAGTGCTCGTTGGTGATGATGACCGACGCGATGGGCGCATTCTCTTCAGTGGTTTGCCCACCCGATCCCACTACCGTGCCGCCATCCGGCCCGTTGCCCGGCGAGATCAACCCGAGGACGCCTTCATCCTTGTAGAACTTCATGAGCTGCGCTCGCAAACCGCCCGCTGCGCCTCGGCCACCGGCGCCGGGGGCACCAGGAGCGCCTGCCGCGCCGCCCGCAGCCGCGCTGCGCCCGGCCGCTCCACCGCGAGCTCCGCCGGCCGCCGGCGCGCGCGCGGGAAAGCCCAGCGGCAGCACCGCCGGATTCCCTCCCGTGGGATCGGGATAGATCTCCGCGGCCGCCAGTTCGGCATCCGTCAGCCGGTGGGCGTAGGGCGCCGTCACCATCTCCGAAGCGTGCGGCGTGGCTGTCAGCAGAAACTTGCCCTTCAGCTTGCCTTTATACTGCTCCATCTCCTCGGCGGTCGTAATCACGGCCAGCATCGCCTGCCCGGTGACGTCGCCGTCGGTGCCCAGACTCCACGGCTGCGCAAACCCGATGATGGGTTGGAATTCCGGCTCTTTCATCATGGCCGCGAACCGCGTGCAGCTCCAGCCGGCTCCCACGAATTTCCAGGCCTCCATCTGCACGTTGGAGAGTCCCCAATCCTTCAGCGCCTGCACGGCCCAGTCCCCAGCCTGTT
>JBEKQS010000229.1:0-8623 GCA_049519475.1 Bryobacteraceae bacterium
ATGCGTTGGCGTGCGAGAAGTCGACGCCCTTCTCCTTCTCCATGGACATCACGCGAATCCATTGGATCTGCGGGTCGCGCGATTGATTGTTCTCGGCGACGCAGGCATAGACGCAACGCCGGCAACCGATGCAGCGGGAAATATCCAAGGCATACGCAAACTCCACGCCGGACATGGGACCTGCGTCCGAGACGGTTACTTTCTTGCCGTGGCTGGCGCTGTACTTCGCTTCCATCTCTTTGATGGCGGCGCGAAGCCGGTCTTTGGGCGCCTCGTAGAGGCGCTTGGGGCCGCACGCCGTCATGATCCAACTCGCCGCGGTGGACGCCGCGGCGATGGTGAACAGCCGGCGCGAAGGATGGGTAGGTGTGCCGTCGGTTTCCATCGGGGTTCTCGCTTCCTACTTCATGGTGCGGCTCGGCGGCTGGGGCGCCGGTTTGGGCGCCAGCGCGTGGAATCGCGGCTGGTGCGGGTTATGACAGTGGGCACACAGCAGGTATCCCTTGGCTCCGTTCCAGTTTCCGGTGCGGCGTCCGTGCACGCCCGCGCGCCAGTCGCGCAGCTTCTCCCCATGACATTGGCCGCAGACACGGTAAGACTCCTCGAACGGAACCCGCTCACCGCTGGCCAGATGGAGGAAGTCGCGGTTGGTGGCATCGTGGCAATCCAGACACCAGCGATGGGTCTCATCGTGCTTCAACACGATGTCGGTGTGCATGGCTGTGAGCTCGCGGCGCGTGCGATCGACCGGCATGCCCGCGTGGCAGTTGGAACAAGGGAAGATCCCCTCGGAAAACGGAGGAGGAGGCACGTCCAACCGCTCCTGCGGGATTTTCGCGGTGGTTTCGGAAGGCGGGGACGGAGGCTTCGCCACGTCCCCGGCCAACGACGCGCCGACAGCCAGCACGACCCCAAACGCCAGCACCCCTAAAGCAAAAAGTCGCATGGGACTCCCCTGGGTCTTCGACCGCGTGACGTTGCGCTCTTACGGGAAACCACTCCCTGACGGTCGTGGTTCCGATCGGAGCCGCGCGCGTCAGCGAGCGGCACCTTACGCATTCCGCATTTCCACCATGCGCTGCACCTCGCGTACCCACATCGCCTGGAACAATTGCAGGCGTTCCCCGATTACCGAGGCCAGGTTCAACGAAACGGCGTACCCGGCTTCGGGGTACGCGGCAAAGTGCTTGCGCAATGCCTCACGGGGAAGCGCAATCACTTCCGTTTCAAGCGGCGCCGTGGCCGTGAGCGTGAACCGGTACGGCGGAATCAGGGCAGACCAGCCTACGGTCTGGCCGGGAACGCGTTCCTCGACCAGCACATTCTGGTCCTGGCCGCGAACCTGCATGGGTAGTGTGAGCCGCAAGCGGCCTTGCGCGATCACATAAATACACTCGGCCTCATCTCCCAGGTGGAACAGTTCCGCTCCGCTCGCCAGGAGGATGCGCCTGCCCAGCGCCAGCACGCGCTC
Source organism: Bryobacteraceae bacterium (assembly GCA_049519475.1). Classification (GTDB taxonomy): domain Bacteria; phylum Acidobacteriota; class Terriglobia; order Bryobacterales; family Bryobacteraceae; genus PALSA-129. The sequence continues at coordinate 1,472 of JBEKQS010000229.1, forward strand.
TCCGTCCTGCTCGGTCAGCCCATTCAACAGGTCCGGCTTTACCGTGGCGGCGGCCATCTCAGTTCACCAGCGTGGAGATGGTCCTGCTGTGCAGCAGCGCAGCATTCGGCGCTCGCATGTAGGACTCCGCGGCCGCCTGCTCCAGGCGGACGTGGTTTTCCAGTTGCGCCAACAGGGCCTCGATCGGAACCTTGGCGTGAACCGGTACGGGGAGCGGCCCCTCCACAAAGAAGCGCTCGGATGCGGTTGTTTTCACCGGCTCCATTTGTTTCTCCAGCCCAGCCGACTCTAGCGGCTTCTCGTCTCTGGTTGCCGCACCAAAGGCGAGGCACATGACTGCCAGACCGAACATGCTCAAGCAAGCACCCATCAACAGCATTTCCATCCGTCGTCCTCCTGTCCGGTGCTGGTCCTATGCATGGGAATGGCCATATCGAAAAGAGACCAAAATACTTGATTCTCCGAAGGTTGGTCCGGCGGCGCGTGGCGTGCCCTGCCAGAATGTCAGGCGGGCGCCTGACGATTCGTCAGGCGAGCGACAAGTCGACGAGCGACAAGTCGGCGGAGCCTTCATGCCTCGGCGCTCGCGTTATGCGAGCATCAAGGCGTCAATGTGATCGGCTCGACGTAGCTAGCCGGCGGACAACGTTGCCGCCACCCGACGGCATTAGTGAGACAGACCATCGGTTTTCGTGGTCGGCTCAGGACCTGACGGTCATTGCAGCTTCGCGTATTCCGCCTTGGCTTCCTTCAGGATGGGGACGTCGGGGTCGGCGTCTTTCCAGAGTGTCAGGAAATCCTGGTACGCGGCGCGGGTCTTGGCCGTGTCGCCCTGCAGGGCGTAAGCGCGCGCCAGTCCCAACCGGGCCAGCGCGCCCCAGGAGAAGGTCGCCACCAGTCCTCGATGGTCGATGAACTTCTGAAATTCCACTGCCGCCCGGTTGCCGTCGTGCAGCATGAGATAGGCCTCTCCGCGCACATAAGCGGGGCTCATGTATGCGGCGAGCATTGGTTGTCCGCCAAGCTCGACCGGGCTCACCACCTTCAATAATTCGATGGCCCGGTCCGGGTCTTTGCTTTGCAGGGCGACTCCCGCCCGGATCGTGGGCAGCCAGTACCTCTGTACCAGCGTATCCAGCGGGAAGGTCTTGTCGAGTTCGGCGGCCAGTTTCTCCGCCCCTGCCGTATCGCCTGCCCGCGCCAGGGCCAGCGCCGCGATCACCCATACATCGCGGCCCTGGGCCAACTTCACCGCCGCCTCGGCCTCGGCGCGCGCCTGCTCCCGGTAGCCCGATTCCACCTCGCGCAGCGCCGCCTCTGCCTGATATGCCGCGGCCGCCTCCTGCGCGTTGTGATGCAGCGCTGAATCCATCGCCCGCCCGGTCAGTTCGTGAGCGTTCTTCAGCTTGCCGTACCAACCTTCGGCGTCCGCTTGAATGGCCAGCAACGGTTCTTCCGCGCCCGGCTTTCCCGCGGCGGCTGAAACTGTCCGCGCCATCTGCGCCGCATCGCCCTTCAGAAACGCCAACCAATAGCTGGTGCGGAACTGGCCCTCGTGCTCCAGCTTGCGCTCCCGCATCTGCTTGTCCACCGCCTCGGCTTCATCCAGCCGGTTGAGAGCCTTGTAAGCGCGGGCGAGTTCGGTATAGTTGACCGCCATACTTGGCTCCAGGCGCAGCGCCTCTCGAGCTGCCTCTAGTGCCTTTTCCCAGTCTCCCAGGCGGCAGAGAACGAGTCCCAGGTTTCTGTAAGGCTGGTAGTCTCTTGGGTAGGTCTGCTGGTACAGCTCGTAAGTCGTCGCCGCCTTCTCCAGTTCTCCCGTCCCAAACAGGTAGTATATTCCCTCGATGTCGAACCGCTCCCGTTCGCTTACCTTCTCCCGCAGCGCGTAAGCCTTGCTTGCATACTCGGCCGCCAGCCCCCCTTGGACGAGGCCGTTGTAGAGATCCGACATCCAGCCGTAGGCCGATGCGAAACCCGGATCCAGGTCTGTCGCCCGTTGATAGAAGGGCAGCGCGGCTGTGAATCCTTTCGCAAGGTTCAACTTTCGTCCCAGACTGTAGGCCTTCAGCGCCTCCAGGGATGGCGTCGTCGCCTCCTCTAGCGGCGTGTCGTATTTCCGCACCGAGACGAGCGACTCGCCCAGTTTCGTCCGCAAACGGGTTGCCGCCGCGCCCAGAGCTTTGAGGACCGCTTCCTTGCCCGCCGCCTGCTCCTGCGCATCCGCCAGCGCCTCTCCCGTCTCGCAGTTCACGGCCTTCAGGCCAATCACGTACTGGCTGCCCAGCGGCGCAATCGAACCGGTCAGCATGGCCTTGCTGTTCGTGCGCTGGCAGACCTCGCGGGTGATCTCCGGCGTCAACCGGTCACCGGCGGGACGCCCCATCAGCTTCAAGGTTTCATTCACCTTGAAATCGGAAACCAGCTTGAGAAAGGGGGATTGTTCCAGCTGGACCGCGAGTCCCTGCTTCAGCGTGTCGTCGAAAACGCTGTCGCCCGTCGTGTTGGTGAAATCGGCGAGCACCAGCACGTCCTTGTCGGTAAGCGGCTTGGCGGTGGTGGTCCCCGGTCGGAAGTAGAAGTCGCCCAACACGTTCGAACTCGACCACGGCACCTGTTCCGGCCGCGCCGCCGCTACTTGTGCCCGCACACGGTTGAATACCTGGTCCAGCGTCAAACCCGGCTCGCGCAGGGCCTCGACTAGCGCCCCAGTGAACAGCCCGTCCCGGCCCATGGGGTTGTCGTCCGCTGTCTTACCGGGCCCGGTAGCAAACGCGATGTAGGTTCCCTTGCCCGCCTGCATCGCCGCCAGACCCCCGGCGCCCGACCGCAGGCTGAGATAGGGGTTGTCGCGGCAGGCATCCAGAATGATGATCTGCAGCCCCACGCCTGCGGCTTCAAGATTCTCCTGGATGCGCGAAGCCGCGTACGACTTGTACTTGGCGTCCACCGCCGTGCGGGCCTCAAAATCCACCGGGATCAGGTAGTTCTGATCGCCCACTTGCATGCCGTGGCCGGAGTAGTAAAAGACCGCCACGTCGCCAGGCCGTACCCGGGCAACGAACTCACCGGCAGCGTCCTCCATCTCCGCTATCCCAACATTGAGCTTCAAATCGACATCGAAGCCCACCTCCGCCAGAGCCGCGCGGACGGCCTGCGCGTCATTGACAGCGTTTTGGAGGGGCCGGTCGCGGTAGGCATTGTTGCCGATTACCAACGCCAGCCGGCGCGAAACGCCGCCGACGGGCAGCACCACTCCCCGGTCCTGCGCGGTCAGCGCCAAGACCAGGAGAAGCGGGAAAAAGAGCCAATGTTTCCCACGCATCGGAAACACCCCCAAGGGGTCGTGCGGCACGGCCCAATCCTCTTGCCACAGGCGCCATCCGCGAATGTTCGAACGAAATGCGCCCTGAACAAGAATTATCGATCTGAAAGACTGAAATAGGCAAGCAAAAAACTACCGTGCCGCTCGGGTGACGAACGTTCGGAAACTGTGCCCAAGGGCCGCAAAACCGCCGACACGGCCTACAGCATCGGCAAGTAGCCCTCTGGCCCGGCGGGTGTTGGCTCGGGCGGCGCTGGCTCTACAGGCAAGTGCGCGGCAGGCTCAGCCGCACGCGCATGCTCCGCGACCGGCGCGTTCAGCCGCACTTCGCACTCGCAGCAATCGCTGCAGCGCCGGCACTTCTCACAGAGGTGATTGTCGCAAGCGTCCTTGGTGCACCGCGCGCAGATGCGCGTGGATTCTTCTCCGCAAATGCTGCATTGAAAAGGCATGAAACGGCTATTTCTTTCTTGGGGCCGGCGCGGTCAGGATCCCGCGGCAGCGCTGCGCTTCCTGGTCCATCACCGAGTATTCCTTCTCCCGCTCGGCCGCGAGATTGACCAGGTATTGCTGAAAGCGGTCGCGGTTGGCGTCGTTTTCGGCGGCGAGCGCAATCAGAGCTTCCGCATCGGCTGGACTTTGGTACTTTCGCAGAGCTTCCTCCACGGAGCCGAGCATGCTTTCGAGACCGTGCAGGCGGAAGAAGAGCTCCAGGCCGGCCGAAAGTCTTTCCGGATTCTGCGCCAGGGCCTTGGCGCCGTCGGCCAGCGCGCGGGCCTGTTCTTTGCTGCCGCGCAGTTGCCTCGCATAGGCTTCCGGCACGCCTTTGGCGACCCAGCCGTTCGAATCGGCGTGATCCAGCAGCGGCAGCAACCGCGCCGCCTGGGCGCTCATTTCATTCAGAACCACGGCGATATCCCAATCGGTTTCCAGGCCAGCCGGCGGTTGCGAACGGGGAGCCTGCTGTGCGGGAGCGCACAGCGCGGAGGCGCAGGCGGCCAGGATGAGTCCTCTCACGGCGCGATGCATAACGCTCTTTCAAAATACCACGAGAGATTTCGCGAGCCCGCTTATCCGCCGCCGCCGGGTGCCCCGCCGGGACCAGTGCCCTTCTTCTTGCCGGCATCGCCGTTCGCTCCGCCCGCGGTGGCGCCGCCGCCACTGCCCACCGGAACGCCGCCGCCGCTCGCGCCAGGATGGTTGTAAATCGCGTTGGCGGCAGCCCGCTTGAGCGCGTCAACGATCTGCTGCATGCCCTGCGGGCTGCCAGCCATCTTGGCCAAAGGCTGATTCGCAAAGACGCGAATGGCCTCGCCGGCCTTCAGATACTTGTCCTCGCCCGCCTGCAATTGGTGCTTGACGCTGACCAGGCCTTCTTCCACGGCCACCAGCGTGGTGCCATCGTCGTCTTCCACGGTGACGTCGAACACCGTGCCGCGGACTGAGATGACCGCCGTCGGTGTCGACACTTTCCTGGGGTTGGGGCCGTTGTGGTGATCGATCATCACGCGAATCTTGCCCAGCCAGAGCTGCAGGACTTCCATCGGGTTGAAATTGTCGCGGAACGTCACACGCGAATTCTGGAAGACTTCGAATGTGCTGCCATCGTCGATCCGGAACTGGGCGTAGCCGTCCGGCCCGGTCACGATGATTTCCCTCGTGCGCACCGCATCGTTGACCGAAAGCGCCAGCTCCCCGCCGCGCAAGACGGATACGCGGCCGGAGATGTAGATGGCGCGCGCGACATCGTCGGATTGAGCCCGAACCGGCGTCAGGGACACCCCGAAGGCGACCGCCGTCAGCAGGGTGCAAATGGTCCGCGAGAGCGTAAAGGGCCTGTACATAACACTGTTACCCGGACCATGGCCCAGACGCCATTTGTCCAGTGGCTATGACATCACAAGTCTAGCACCAAACATGCAGAGCAACTAGGTGACCGGAATGAGACACTGCCCGCAAATCACCTTAATTCAGCAGTTTGTTGGGATCCGCCCAGGTGGAAGTAAGGTATAATAAACACGCCTGTGTGTCACAAGGGTACAACCCGCACGCTCGCCCGGCTGGCCGCTTTGGCCCTTGCCGGAGTGGTCGCGGTTTCCGCCCAGACCACCGAGTGGCGTAGAGTCGGCAACTCCTCGGCGGACGTACAACTGGCTTCGCCCGTCACCGGGCCGGTGATGCAGGTTTGGTACTCCGACGACGGATCCCTGCTTTACGCGCGCACCGCCTCCGGCAAACTTCTCCAAACCCTGAATTTTGAATCCTGGGATCCCGCTGCCGGCGACCCCAAACCGCCGGCTACGTTCAGTCGCGTTCCGGCCCGCACTCCCGACCCTTCCGCCGCCTTCGTTGCCTTGCGGTCCGATTCCGCGGAGATGTGGGGTCTGGGCAGCCAACTGTTCCGCTCGCTCGACAATGGCACGAGCTGGGAGCCGTTGACCGCCTACCGTACGCAATCCGTGATCGGTGGCGGGATGCACAGCGTGGCCGTCTCGCCCCGAGACCCGGACCAGATTGCGGTGGCCAACGATAGCGGCGTGTGGCGATCGATGGACGGCGGCCTCACCTGGGCCGGGCTGAATCAGCTTTTGCCTAACCTTTCGGTGGAGCGGATTCTGGCGACGCCCAGCGGGGCGCAGGGCGTACGCATCCAGACCGGCAACCTGGGAGTTTTGGAACTGCCGCCGGGCGCCTCGGTGTGGCAACCGGCGCCGGCGCTGACCGTGCAGGCGGCCGAAGAAGCCGCAACCCGCCAGCTCTACTCCACAAGAGTCAACTCCGCCGTGACCACTTTCAGCGCATTCACCAGAGGCGGCGCCCAGGTGGTCTACGCCGGGACCAGCGACGGCCAGATCTTCAAGTCGGTGGACGGCGGCGAGTCGTTTGTTCCCACCCAGTCGCCGGCCCTCAAAGGCCAAACCGTCGAGCGGATCTTCGTGGACCCCGTGCTGCCCGGAATGGCGCTGGCGGCGCTGAGCGGCGACGGACCGCGCGTGCTGCGCAGCGTATCCGAAGGCGCCGTGTGGGACGACATCAGCTCCGATCTTCCCAAGACGGCGGCGCATTCCGTGACCGCCGACCGCTCCTCGGGCGCGGTCTACGTGGCCACCGACGCCGGGGTTTATTACACCCACGCCGGGCTTACCGCCGCCACCACCGCCGAGAGTTGGACCAGCGTTTCTTCGGCGCTCCCCGCGGCCCGCGCCCTGGACGTGCGGCTGGACCCGCGGCGGGTTCAGTTGTACGCCGCGCTCGAAGGCTATGGAGTCTTTGCCGCGCCCGCGCCGCACCGCGGCCGCATCTTGCGGCTGCTGAACGCGGCCGACAATTCGGCTCGTCCCGCCGCGCCCGGTTCTCTGGTAAGCGTGGTGGGCCAGCGCGTCGATGAAGCCACTGGCGGCGGCCTCAGTTACCCGGTCTGGAACACCGCCGGAACCGACTCGCAGATCCAGGTGCCGTTTGAAGCCGTGGGCCCCACCGTAGCGCTGGCCCTGCACACCGCGGCCGGTACCACCGTGGACCGCGATCTGCGCGTGCAACCCGTTTCCCCGGCCATTCTGGTGAATCGCGACGGCCTTCCCGCGCTCTTCGACGCCGATAGCGGCATGCCCATCGGCACGGGCAATGCGGCGCACTCCGGCCAGCGCATTCAGATTATGGCCACCGGCCTCGGCAAAGTGCGTCCCGATTGGGTTACCGGGCGTCCCGCGCCCGCCGAGAACCCGCCCGCCGTGGTCGCCGGCGTCCACACTTATCTCGACGGCAATCCGGTCTCTACCAACGCCGCCACGCTGGCGCCCGGCTACGTTGGCTTCTATCTGGTGGAA
>JBEKQS010000230.1:0-8618 GCA_049519475.1 Bryobacteraceae bacterium
CCCATTTTATAACCTGCCGCAATTTGCGGGCAGCACTCTGGCCGGAAGCTCAACCACAACCGTGGCGCAACTCGCCTTGCCCTATCCCGAGTTTAGCGGCGGCACGGAAAGCGGCCTGAATCTCGGTGCGTCCCTGTACAAAGGCATGGAGCTGACTTACAGCATCCGCGCGAGCCATGGCTTGACGCTATCAGTGTCCTATACGCTTTCCCGCGCCACCGAGATCGGCGGGTTCCCTAGTTCGTCCGCCGGCAGCAATCAGAACAGCGATGCGGGAGAATCCTATGTCGACGTCCAGAAACAGGTTCTCGAGCGTAGCGTGGCGCCGTACGACATCGAGAATGTCGTGAAGATCAGCAGTGTATATCAATTGCCGTTCGGAAAGGGTCGCCACTTTCTATCCAACGCCAACCGGTTTGTGGACGCCATCTTTGGGGGATGGGAGCACAACATGTTGATGCAGTACAACGGCGGACGCCCCTGGAACCTGCCGGCCAACATCGAGTTCTTCCCGCAGAAAGGGACGCCATACGCAGCGGCTCTGTCCCCCGAATGGAGGGGACCGAACAACATCATCCAGGGAGTGCGGCCGTGCGTCGGCGTCGAATCGGCCACCGGCACAATCACCCTGGAGTCGTACAGCACCGCCAACGGGAATCCTTACAATTGCAGCGTCTCCAATATTAACTTCCTGAGTATTCCCACCTCCATTTATGCGCCGTCTTCGCTCTCCGGCTTGCGAACCAGCGATATCCGCACACAGGGGGCGCTGGTAGCCGATATGTCGATTGCCAAGACACTCCATATCTGGGAGCGTTTCACCTTCCAGTTCCGGGCTGAAGCGTTCAACGCTTTTAACACGCCATGGCTGGCTTCGGTGCAGTTCAACAATACGGTCACCAGCGCCAGCTTCGGCCAGATTACTAAGTCGACGTCGGCGAATGGATCGGCGTATCCGTCCCGTGAAATCCAACTCGGCTTCAAGCTGATATTCTAGACAACTAGGCGGGTTTCTAGATCCAGGTCGGAAGCTCGCTTAGCAGTCATAGAGAACGGTAACGGAGGAACATAGCTTGGCCGCACGCATCAAGGATGTCGCCAGCCGGGCGAGCGTATCGATCGCCACGGTTTCGCACGTGCTGAATGGCACGCGCGGCGTGCGTCCGGAAACCCGCCAGCGCGTGCTGTCCGCCATCGAGGATCTTGGCTACACGCAAAACCAGTCCGCGCGTAATCTGGCCGTGGGGCGAAGTTCGGTCCTGGGCTTGCTCATCTCCGACATCCGCAATCCATTTTTCCCGGAAGTGACGGCTGCATTTCAAGACCAGGCGCTGATGCATAACATGGACGCGCTGGTGGTCAACACGAACTACGACGCGCACCGCACGTTGAACTCGGTCAAGCGGCTGATCGGGCTGCAGGTGCCCGCCGTGGCCATCCTCACGTCGCAGATCGACCCGGGCGTGATGGACATGTTGGCCGAAGAAAAGATCGCCGCGGTGTATCTCGATCTCGGGCGGGTGGACCGCTACATCAGCAATATCCTGCTGGATTACGAACACGGCATCGCCGAAGGGCTGCGGTATCTGCGCACCCTGGGGCACCAGCGGATCGCTTACATCGGAGGGCCGCTGCACCTGCACTCTGCGAAACGCCGTAAGAAAGCCTTCATGGACAGTGCCGCGGAGTTGGGGCTCGACCCCGACTACGCCATTGACGCCGATTTCACGGTTAAGGGCGGATATTTCGCGTGCTCCAAGCTGTTGAACGGACACGCGCCCACGGCCATCATGGCGGCCAACGATCTGACGGCCCTCGGTGTGCTCCACCGTGCCTATGACGGCGGACTGCGCATTCCGGACGATCTTTCGGTGGTGGGGTTCGACGACATTCTGATCGCCGAGTTTACGCAACCCGCACTGACCACGGTAGCGGTGCCGCGAACGGAAATCGGCAAGGTGGCATTCCAGGCGCTGTGGACGATGCTCAGCGACCCCGGGGCGGAGGGGCGCGAGTTTCGTTTGGGCACCCACCTGGTAATCCGCCAATCGGCTGTCTCGCCGGCCGCTCAGAGGGCGGCTGCTCAGGAGTAAACCAAGATGAAGTCTTATGCGATGCTGATCGCCGCATTGTTGGTGCAATCGATTCCCGCGGCGGAGTTGACCGGGCATTGGGTGGCGGTGCAACAGGGGCAGGACGGCCAAAGCCGCGAAACCTCCTTGTGGCTGAAATCCGACGGTGACCGTCTGAGCGGCTATATCTCCACCCGCGCCGGCGACACCGCCATCGCGGAGGGCAAGGTGACCGGCGATCAGATCACCTTCGTGGTAATCACCGATACGTACGATGTGACGGGCCGCCAGGAATACTCGGGCACGATCACAGCGGATGGAATCCTGCTCCGCATGCCGGCATTCGGCGGGCGCGGAGGCGGTGGTGGTGGTCGTGGGGGCCAACCGCAGCAGCTTCTGGCGAAGCGCATTTCCACCGACGAGCCCAAGCCGCTGCCGCCACCGCCGCCGAGAGTCACGCTGCCGGCGCCGAAAGACGTGGCATACAACGGCCAGGCTAAAACTCCGCCGATGGGATGGAATAGCTGGAACCAGTTTCGCGCGCAGGTGTCCGACAAACTGGTCCGCGACACCGCTGACGCCATGGTGGCCAACGGCATGAAGGACGCCGGATACGTCTACGTGAACATCGATGACACCTGGCAAGGGAAGCGCGATGAGCAGGGGAACCTCCGCCCCAACGATCGCTTTCCCGACATGAAGGGGCTGGCGGATTACATTCACACCAAGGGACTCAAATTCGGCATCTACTCGTCGCCCGGGCCGAAGACTTGTGCGGGCTATGCGGGAAGCTTTCAGCACGAAGCACAGGACGCCAAAACCTTCGCCGCGTGGGGTGCCGACTATCTGAAGTACGACTGGTGCAGCGCGCGCACCACTTACGATCAGGGTTCGATGCGCGCGGCGTTCGCCAAGATGGGCGAGGCGTTGCTGGCTGTGGGGCGTCCCATGGTGTACAGCTTTTCCGCGGCGCTGCCCAAGGCGCCTGAGTGGGCCTTCGCTGCGGGTGGCAACCTGTGGCGCACGGGCAGCTTTCGCGATAACTACGCGTCGATGGCAACGGACGGATTTGATAACCAGGCGGGCCTGGAGAAATTTGCCGGCCCGGGACATTGGAACGATCCCGACATGCTGCACGTTGGCCAAGGTGGCCTGAACGAAATCGAGTGCCGCGCGCACTTCAGCCTGTGGTGCCTGCTGGCCGCGCCGTTGCTGGCGGGAAACGATCTGCGCAACGTCCCTACTGCCATTCTGGAGATTCTCACCAACAAGGAGGCCATCGCCATCGATCAGGATTCCTTGGGCAAGCAAGGCAGCCGAGTGAAGAAGGATGGCGACCTGGAAGTGTGGAGCAAGCCACTCTCTGGCGGCGCTTACGCCGTGGGACTCTTCAACCGGGGCGAGTCTTCCGCCAGGGTGGCGCTGCGTGCCGCGGACGTGGGATTCCAGCGGATTTCCAAACTGCGCGACCTGTGGTCGCACGCTGATCTCACCACCGACGGCGAGCAGTATTCCGCCGAGGTCCCCGCGCACGGAGTGCTGTTGCTGCGGGTTACTGGGAAATGACCCTGGTCGTTTACCTTATTTGCGGAGCCATCCCTTGCCAGTACTTCGGGACCTCATCGGCCAGCAGATCAGTTGCGTCCCGGGGCGAACCCTCCAAGTGCGCATGGGCGCCCAGCCGGCTTGAGGATGAATCCGAGCCGGGATTTCCATTTCGGACTCCCGAGTTCGATTCAGCATGCACCCAGCCGCCAGCCTTTGATCCGGCGAGTTGCATTCTTGGCCGCGCTTGCTAATGGTTCGCAGACCAGACCGGGCGGCCCGTCCTGGGAGCCATCCCGCACTGCTTTGCTTCGCCACTGGCTGCCGCTGACTCTTTTCCTGCGGAAACCAGGGGCCCCGATCGATAACAATCTGGTCGGGAGGATTTTGAAAAAGGCCACGGTGCCAATCCGTTCGATTATCTGACTGAGTTGGGTTTTGGGCAGACACTCAGGCCAGCGAAAATGCTCCGGGCCGGGCTATGCACGCGCGTGTCCACCAGCGCTCAGCAGACTCTATCGATGCAGTTGCGCGCCGTTGCTTGAGTATGCCAGGAAGGTTGCTTGATGATCGTGATGCAGGTCGGAGAGATCGGGTCCGGCAGCGCACAGCGCGAACTGCGCCGAAGGGAATCGCCGGTAGTACCCGTGCGCCGGCTACGCGCGGGCTTTTCGGTGAGACGATCTCGGACTCTTTCGACCCGTCGCAAGTTTGTTTTGAACCTCGCGACGAACCAATGCCGGTAACCGAGCTTCGTTCTCTTTGAGAAACCGAAGCACCGCGTCGGCATCTCGCTCTACCAGTGCCCGGAGCGCCCACGACAGCGCCTTCACGATCATCTCATCTCGGTCGTCGATGAGGAGGGTACAGATCCGAAGGGTGCGACGCGCATCCCCTCGGCCACCTCGGGCCTTCACGTTCAATGGAACTGTACTCACCAACGCCGCTCGTCGCCGCCAGCGGTCCTTCGACCTGGCCCACTGAGGTAGCGCCGCCGGAGCGTTTCAGCAGGTCGAGGACCTTGGCGGCTTTGCTGCCCTGGCGGGCGCCAATTGCCTTCTTCTTGGGGGACCTGACCGATGTAGCGCCTTTGTTGGCCTTCTTCGCCGGGGTGGCCTGCTTGCCTGACCCGGCCTGGGACGGCGCAACGTGGGCCCTGTGTGCCGCAGACTGCGGCTTTTTGGTGGGCGTTGGCGCCTCGGCCGGGGCGATGGCTCCGGTGTTGGCGGTTCCTGCTGGAATGCCGTTCCTACTACGTTCTCCTTGGGCGGTGATTACGGCGATCCCATGGATCACTCGGGTTGGCCCGAATTGCAAGCTGATTCCGATGGGAATCCGTGTCACAAAAAAGTCACACGAAAAAATGACGCCCGTAAACTAATGAAAACACGTACTAAAAACTGGTGCGGAGAGGGGGACCTGAACTCTCGCACTACACTGAAAACACGTAAGTTATACACGACACAAAGCTCTCAAAATACCAAAAGTGCCAGAAGCACGCCGCCAAGTCACACCACAAGTCACACGGCTTGGTTTTCGGCTCGCCAGTGTATCGCAGCAGCGCCTGAGTCGCGTGGCGCGCATCAACCCGCGGGAGGTTCGCTTTGCACGCGGAATAGTCACCGATAACCCCAAATAACGCACGGGCACTGTTCGAGCCGCGGCTACCCCTGTCAGCCCAAGAAATGGGGGCGATGTGCCGTCGAGCGAAGTCGACAAAAACCTGTTTTTCCGCCCCTTACGGTTTTACGCCAGGTCAAGACGTCGGTAAACACTTGAGACGATCGCGAGTTGACTCCTGCTAGCCGAGCGAAACACGCGAAGGCTCCACCTTATGCACCGCGGCCTTTAAGGCGGAATACCCGCCGGCGGCGAAGCCAAAGAGGAGACCCCGCTTGACTTGGCCAATCGCCAGCCTTGAGTGCGGTGGCGAATCCAGAACCCGCAAGCGGCGAAGGCAGTGGCCCAGGCTATAGGCAGCCTTCGGAACAGAGACTGATTCCTGAGAACATTTGTGCCTCTTTTGACCGTATGAAGTACCTGATACCTCCTTCAAGCCAAACCGCAGCGGCGGAAATTTCAATGCATGGAAATGTCCGGCGGCAGAGAATTCCAGCGTGTGCGAAACTGAAAGCTGTCCTATCCTCGGAATGGCTCACCAGTGCATTCCTCGAAGGACAGACGGAGGGGAAGCAAATGGGGAGCGAACGAACTTTGTCAGCCCACGCCGGCTCCACGGCGCGCACGGCCGGAATCATCCTGATGTGCATGGTTCTTTGGAGCTTAACGGCCGGGCAGATATTCGGGGATTCACCGGAAAACCCGACCAACGCGAAACCGGCCAAGGCGGCCCTCCTGGCCGTGCCCTTGAGTTTTGAGGCCAATCAGGGCCAAACGGATCGGGCGGTGAAGTTTCTTTCGCGGGGCAATGGGTATGCGTTGTTCTTAACCCGGGACAGTGCCGTGTTCAAGCTCCGCCCGGTCCGGAAGAACTCGCCGCCGGCCGTGGTGCGCATGAAACTGGCAGGAGCCAATTCCGGCACCAGGATCGAGGGCGCGCAGACGCTCCCCGGGACGGTGAACTATTTCATGGGCAACGATCCCAATCAGTGGACCAGAGGCGTCACAACCTACGGCAAGGTGAATTATCGGCAGATTTATCGGGGAGTTGACTTGGTGTACTACGGAACGCAACGCCAACTTGAATACGATTTCGTGGTGGCGCCGGGGGCCGATCCCGGGCAGATTGCACTGGAGTTTTCGGGCGCCAGTCCCACGCTCAGCCCGGACGGCAGTTTGGTGCTGATGATAGATGGCGCTCCGCTCACTTTCCGTAAACCGGTGGTCTATCAAACCATCGCGGGCAAGAAGGAACTGATCGCGGGCAATTACGAGCTGTCCGGCGAGCGCGTGCAATTCAGTCTGGGTAAGTATGACCATAGCCGGGTTTTGGTGATCGATCCGGTACTGAGCTATTTGACCTACCTGGGTGGGAGTAGTGCCGACATAGTGGGTTTCACCACCTACGGCGGGAATACGACGCAGGGAATGGTTGTCGATCAAGCTGGAAATGTGTATGTGACAGGTTCCACCCAGTCCAGTGATTTCCAGCTGCAAAACCCTATCCAAAAGGTAAATAACACGAGCGCGCCCACGGGCTTTGTCGCCAAGTTGAACCCGGCGGGCTCGCAGCTGATCTACTCCACTTATATCGGCGGAGGTGTCTTCAACGACGACACGATAACTCGACCTTACGCCATTGCCGTCGACGGCTCCGGTAACGCCTATCTCACCGGATTTACCAGTGCGCCCCAATTTCCGATTACCGCGGGAGCGTACCAGACGATTTGCGGAACCCTGGTCAATAACGTAACCAACTGCCCGGCCACGCAGAGCGCATTCCTGACCAAACTCAGTCCGGCGGGCGGCCTGGTGTATTCGACTTTCCTCGGACATAGCGGCGAAACCGGCGTTGCCGTCGCGGTCGATGCTAAAGGACAGGCCTATGTCGCGGGAAATTCGAGCGCCTACTGCGCCTCCAACGGTCCAAACTCCTGCTTCCCGACGACGGCGAATGCGGTGCTGCAAGGATCGGCTTTTAACTACACGACCAACCCGAGCAACATTAACCAGGGCTCTGCCTTCATCTCGGTTTTGGATGCTGCCGGCGCCAACCTGCTCTATTCGAGTTTGTTCGGCGGCGACGGTTCGCCGGCCGGCAATGAACACGCCACCTTTGGCTCCGATGTGGCGGTGGATTCGTCCGGATACTTCTACCTGGCGGTAACCACGGAAAGCAATCAGCTGCCGGTGACTCCGGGTGCGTTTCAGACTACCTATTACGGCAATCCCAATCCGGGTTTTGGGACGTCCAGCCGCGGGTTCGTGGCGAAATTCAACCCGGTGAGCTCAGGCGCCGCGCTGGTCTATGCCACTTACCTCGGCGGGTTCGACAAAACGGTGGGCAGCTATCAGGACGTGATTTCAGGGATTGCAGCCGACGCGGCTGGCAATGCGTATATCAGTGGCAACGCCTCCTACGACTTCCCGGCCACGGCGGGGGCGAACAACTCGACGCCCTGTCCTTCTGCCGGAAGTTGCGAAAACCGTGGATTTCTGGCCAAGCTCAATCCCGCCGGCAGCGGGCTGGTTTGGGCCACGTTTGTCGGGACCGTAACAAATCCGACCATCAGTAGTGCCGATACAATCAGCCCCCCACGCCTCGACGCGGCGGGCAATATCTATGTAAGCGGGATTGCGGGTACTAACACCGAATATCCGCTCGTGAATCCGCTGCAACCCGCGAATGGCTTTAGTGGCGTGTACGTGACGATGTACGATCCCACCGGAAGCACGATGATCTTTTCCACGGTCATTTATGACCCGACGGGGAATGGCCAAATATTCAGCAGCGGCGTGGATGCCGATTCGCAAGGCAACATCTACGTGGCCGGCTACACTGCCAGAACTGCTCTGCCGGCTACAACGGGTGCTTTCCAAACTGCCAACGCGGGAAATTATGACGGCTTTGTCGCCAAGATCGCACCAACCGTAGAGCCAACCCTGCAATCCGGCACTCTCGCGAATGGCGCGACGTATGTTGCCGGAGGGCTGGTGCCGGGATCCTGGGCGCAGGTTAAGGGCACGAACCTGAGCACCACCACGCGCATCTGGGCGGCATCCGATTTCACCGGCCTCGGTAATAACCTGCCCACCAACCTGAGCGGCGTTCAGGTGATGGTCAACAACCAGGCTGCTGCCGTGTATTACATCAGCCCCACGCAGATCAGTTTCCAAGTGCCGGCGGGAATCACGGGCACGGCGTCGGTGCAGGTAATTAACAATGGCCAGACGAGCAATTCCCTCACGGCCGCGGCCACAACCAGTGCGCCGGGCATTTTCCCGGTGATCCTGGGTGGCACGAACTACGCGGCCGCGGTCTTCAATTCGGATGGCAAGATCGCCGCCGACCCGTCGAATGGCTCGGCGTTCCGCAACGCC
>JBEKQS010000231.1:0-8596 GCA_049519475.1 Bryobacteraceae bacterium
GCCGGCGAAGTGAAGTCGTCGGTGAAGCTGGTGGTGCAACATGCCGCGGCTGGAACGCGGTCGATGGTCGGCAATCAGCTCGAGACGCACCAGAACGATCTGGAGCGCGCGCTGCTGGAAGCCCTGGAAAGCGAATTTCCGAAATGGACCAAGAGCCTTGGCATGATGCTTTCCTCTTTCGAAGACTGGCTGGCGGACGCCTTGCGCGAAGAGCTCACCGTGCTTTCGATCCGGGAGCGCAGTTCGTTTCTGGCGCCCCTGCACAAAGTGCGGAAGCAGGCATTCCGCGCGCTTCAGCAGTTTCGGGATCGCTTGTCGGACCGCACCATGCGGGCGTTCGGCGTGCCGTTGCGCACCACGGAAACCGAGATCCATGTCGTGGAGCCCGGTACACCCGATATCAGAGTCGGACGAGTGTTCGACCGGAACTGGGAACTGCTGTCGCCCGTCCTGCCGGTATGGATGATCAAGGCGGCCGTGCACCGGCATTTTGCGCGCACCATCTCCTACCTGGTTTATCAGAACCTCAGCAGGCTCAGCACGCAGTGGGAAGAGAGCATCAATGGCGCGCTGTGGGGGGTCGAGAAGGAAGCCCGGCGGCGCCAGGATGAATTGATGGGCACGGTCGAACGGCTGGTTGAGAGCAGCAGCAACGAACGGGCGCCGCAACTCCGCGCGGATCTGGAGCGGCTTGAGAAGGCGCGGAAGTCTCTGGCCGCGGAGGCCGGGAGTTGATGCGGTACGGATGCTCAACGTCGTTTCACGCATTATGCTAGGGTACGTAGCGATCTGGCTGGGCTCGACGTTGGCGAGGCGCCGGCGACTACGGGAGGACTTGGTATGCTCCAAAAGGGCACGGCAAAGAAGGTCACCATTTTCGTCAATGAGGACGCACAGCACCACTTTGGGTCGCTCTGTGACGCCATCCTGACGTTCCTGCTTCACAAAGGGGTTTCCGGTGCTACCGCGACGCGCGCGATGGCCGGTTTCGGCGCCCACCAGGCGATGCACACAACCAAGATCGAGGTGCTCACCGAGCACCTGCCGATTCGCATCGAGTTCATCGAATCCGTCGAGAAAGTCGATGAGCTGATGCCGACCCTCTATGACATGGTTACCGACGGCGTCATCGAGGTCCAGGATACGAATGTTGTCAAAGTCGCCAGCAAGGAACGCCCATCGCCGCCGAAGGGGCCTCATACGGAAACCAGGGGCACAGCCCGGTTGATGCGGATTTATATGGGCGAGTCGGACAAGTGGCAGGGTGAACCGCTTTATGAGGCGATGGTCAAGCGTTTGCGCCTGATGGATATTGCCGGGGCAACGGTGTACCGGGGCATTCTGGGGTACGGAGCGAAGGGGCACACGCATAAGAGCGGGCGGCTTCCGTTCTCGCACGATCCGCCGGTCATGATTTCGGTTGTGGACACGGCGGAGAAGGTGACTAAGGCGATCACCGAGATTGAATCGATGATGCAGGACGGAATCATCGTCCTTTCCGATGTGGATGTGATTCGCCTGGTGCATAGCCGCCCGGCAGCGGAGTCATCGCATGCGAACGGTTAAGAACGCCAAACTCCTCCGCCTGCACTTCGGCGAGAGCGACCGGTACAACGGGAAACCGTTGTACGAAGCGATTGTGAATCGCTGCAAGGAATTGAAGATCGCCGGCGCCACCGTATTTCGCGGCTTGGAAGGATACGGCGAGACGGCGGAAATCCACCGCCATCACCTCACCAGGAAGGATCAGCCGATTGTCGTCACCATTGTGGATACGCCGGAAAACCTGGGACGGCTGATTCCCGAAGTCGAGGAGATGATGGATACCGGCATGATGGCCACCTCCGATGTGGAATACCTGCGCATCGAAAAGCCGCCAACGGCTGGAACTTAAAGCCACCCCTCCAGCATGTTAAGAACTCTTAGGTGCTCTTCCGCACGAGTGTGTCGCTCGTCTTAAGGCGGACCCGGCAAGAAAGCCGATCGCGGCCGCGGCCACCAGAGAGCCAGTCAAATGCCGGCGGCCAAACCTCCGCAAGCCGCCGAAAACATCTCTCAGGTCATGATCTTCGATGTATGATGCCGTAGCGTCCAGCCGGTCCGCTGCGCCGGTCGCGAGGTTGTCGATGGCCTCGGAACTCTGGCGTCCCGTTGTGCGAACGGAGGAGGCCGCCGCATGGAGCGCGTCTCCGGTCTCATCTCGCGCGTTATCCAGTCTTTTGCCGGCGGACCGGACTAACTCGTCGATGGATTCTCTGGTTTCTTTGCCAAACTCCGACGCCGATTCCGTTACTGTCTTTAAAGTGGTCAACGTATTCCTCCAAAACTCTGGGATGGTTGGCCTGTACAGGCTCCATCAGCAAAAACAGGGCACGTTTGCCTCCATTCCGATGGAGAGGCGGACAAGCGGAGTCCAGGGGTCGGAACGGTGGTGGCGAATGCCCTTTGCTTTTTTTCGAAGCGATTCTAAAACTGTGAAGTTCGTCACTAGTTCCGGCATCGTTCAGGCGGCCGGTCCAGGCGCCTTGAACGCAAAGGCGAAGAACGCGGCTAAGCCAAGAAAGACGAACGCCACGAGATAATTCCACGCGAGCTTCTCCTTCAGGAACATGACCGCGAATCCGGTGAAGACCACGAGCGTGACCACCTCTTGAATGATCTTGAGCTGGAATCCCGAGAACTGGGCATAGCCGAGGCGATTTGCCGGCACCGCCAGACAGTATTCCAACAGCGCGATGGCCCACGAGACCAGGATGGCTTTCCAGAGCGGCCAGGCGTGACCGTATTTCAAGTGCCCATACCAGGCGAAGGTCATGAAGACGTTCGAGGAAAACAGCAGAAGGATGGTGCTCACGGGGTTGGCGCTCCTTGGATGGAATTCAGAAATCGTTTATCGCGAGTCTCCGGCATGAACATATAAAGGATGCCGAATGCGGCCGCGGCGACCGCCGCGAGGAAGAGAAAGCCCGCGTTGGAACCAAAGTGATGCACGATGGAACCGGCAATGACCTGGCTGAGCGAAGCGCCAATGCCGACCGCCGTGCTGATGGCCCCGAGGGTGAGATTAAAGCGGCCCGTGCCCTGGGTGAGGTCGGCGATCACCAGGACCGAGACAACGCCGAATATTCCCGCCCCCACGCCATCCAGAATCTGGATCGCGACCAGCGTACCCGTGCGGTGGGTAAACGTGTAGAGAACGGCGCGTACCGGCAGGACTCCGAATGCGATGAGCAGCAGCGGCTTTCTACCCCACGTCCCCGCTTTCCGCGCCACCCAGGAAGCCAGCAACGTGATGACAAGTTGCGTGGTGACCACGCACGCCGACATGAACATCATGGAATTTCGGCCCTTGGCCAGCATCTCGCCCAGGAGCGGCAGCATCGCGGCGTTGGCAAAGTGAAACATCACCGCGCAGACCAGGAAAATGACCAGCGGCCGAGCCTTGAGCAGTGCGTATGCTTTGACGGGTTTGCCGTCCTGGTCGCCTTCCTTCGCGCCGCGCGCCCGCGCGTAATCGATCTCATCGGGGCGAATGATGAGCAGGGTAAGGATGGTGGGAAGCGTACACAAAGCCACGAAGAAAAAAATACTGCGGTCGGAAATGAAGTAGCCCAGCAGGCCCATGGACACAGCAGCCACTACGTTGCCGGCCGAGTTGAAAGCCTGGTTACGTCCCTGGCGGCGATCAAACAACCGGCGTCCAACGATACCCAGCGAGACGGCGCAGATGGCCGGAGCGAAAACGCTCGATGTGCCGCCAATCAAAACCTGGGCAGACATCACGGACCAGAAAGTTGGCGCAAGCGCAATCAGCAACGCACCCACCGCCAGTGCGACAATCCCCGCGGCAATCAACGCGCGTTTGGACCGCAGTCGGTCGACCAACGCGCCCGCCGGTGTCTGCGTGAGAATTCCCGCGATGCCACCGACCGTGAGCGCGAGCCCGACGCGCTCTTCATTCCACCTATAGCCAGCCAGGTAAATGGCGAGGAACGGTCCGACTCCTGTCTGGACGTCGGCGAGAAAGAAATTCAACCAGTCCAAGCCACGGAGCGATCGCGTGGAGGGTGGCTTGGCCTTCCCTGCTCTCGGTGTGTTTGGGCTCCTCCCGCGCTTCCGCCGGTCATCCGCGGGCGATGGATTGCGGTCCACCTTGGGAATCGGCCCGGTTGAATGGTTCATAAGAAGTCGGGACGGGCCACGCAGTTCAGCTTTTCTCGAGGCCGGGTTCCCTGAGTTTGCACGTTTGCCTCCATTCCGACCGAGCGGCGGACAGGTGGAGTCCAGGGCGACGACGTGCTGAAGCGGCGAAAATTGCACGGTTGCAGGCAATGTCTGCACTTGGCCGTGCGCGTCTTCCGCCCTTCGGTCCCTGCCGGGCCGAACCGCGACGTTGGCAGAACGCGTGCTCGGTGATAACCTGTCGAGAGCGGCCAGAGAAGGTGCGCCGAGCCGATCCTCCGACTCCTCCCGAACACTACAATGACCCCCATCCCGCTCCATGAGATCAGGTCAAACCCTCGGCCCCGGGCGGCGGTTATGGTCGCCCATCCCGACGACGAGACGCTCTGGTGCGGCGGCTACATACTGACCCATCCGGAGTTTTATTGGCGCATCGTGACCTTATGCAGAGCAGGGGATCCCGACCGCGCGCCCAAGTTCCGCCGGCTCTTGCAGCGATGGGGGGCGGAGGGTGAGATGGCGGATCTGGACGATGGACCGGGCCAGGCGCCGCTCGCGGCCGAGCAGGTTCGGGAGACCATCGTTCGGCTACTGGCTGGAACCAGCTACAACCTGATCTTGACCCACGGCCCGAACGGCGAGTACACATGGCACCGCCGGCATGCGGAGTGCTGCCAGGCCGTGGTTGAGCTCTGGCGATCGGGCAATATCGATACCACGCGATTGTGGCTGTTTGCCTATGAGGACGGGGGCCGGGCGTACTTGCCTCGCGTTCGCGACGATGCCGATCGACGGGACGTGTTGGCGGACAACGT
This sequence comes from Bryobacteraceae bacterium, assembly GCA_049519475.1. Classification (GTDB taxonomy): domain Bacteria; phylum Acidobacteriota; class Terriglobia; order Bryobacterales; family Bryobacteraceae; genus PALSA-129. The sequence goes on from JBEKQS010000231.1 coordinate 4,998, forward strand.
CTGGCTCGAAAAGCGCCGGCTGATTACGGATCTTTACGGGTTTGGGCCCGCCAGTTGGGAAGCGCGAACCACTCCGCGGGAAGAAGGGTTCTGGTGCTTTGACACGGCACCAGCAGCGGTAAAGCGCGCGGCGCCCCGGGAGCAACCGTCGTGAAAGTGCTTGTGTTGACGGAATACCCGCCATCGGCCGCCGGCCTGGCGACGCAGGGTCAGCTATTGTGCAAGGGCCTGCGCGAAATCGGCGTGGAGGTCTACCCGGTACATTTCGAATCGCCCTTGGAAAAGGAGTGGTACTACCGCTGGTTCCAGCCGGACGTTGTGGTCGGTATAGGGTTCTGGGGCCATCTTCCGCACCTGGTCCTGCACCCGCAGCAGTTTGGGATAACGGCAATCCCATGGCTGGTGGCCGATGGTTACATCGCGGCGCACCAGGATGTGCTGAACGCTCTGCCGCTGATCCTGGTCACATCCAACTGGGTGAAGGAGACATACATCAGGGACGGCATCCAAGGGGACAATATCGAGGTGCTGCCGGTGGGTTGCGACACGGACCGCTTCGCGCCGCGCAGCCGCGACGATCTGAAGGTCAGCTCGATCCGCGAGGCTTTGGGAGTGGCTGACGACCAGATGATGATCCTGACCGCCGGCGGCGACGCGGCGTCCAAGGGCGCGCAGGCGGTGATGCAGGCGCTGGCGCTGATTGATGCCGAGGCGCCCGACTGGAGATATGTCTGCAAAGTCTGGCCTCAGCCCCGTACGGTCGAACAGAATCGGATCGACCTCCAACTGGCGGCGGATTTGGGCATCGAAAAGAAGGTGATCTACTCCACCAACGTGGTCTCGCATAATTTCATGCCCTACTTGTTGGCGGCCTGCGACATCTACGCCGCGCCGTCGCGGCTGGAGGGTTTCGGAATGATTCAGGTGGAGGCGAACGCCTGCGCCAAGCCGGTGATCGCGATTCGCGCGATGGCTTTTCTCGACACCATGGTCCACGGTGAAACGGCATTCCTGGCGGAAGTGGCGGAGGAGAGGAAGATCGGTGAGGCGGTTTTCGGGGAAGGCCACGGCATCGACAATACCCATCGCATCGTCTTTCCAAACCCGCGGACAGTGGAATACCGGGCCAGCGTGCCCGACATCGCCAGGTACCTGCTGACACTGATGCAAGACGGCGGTCTGCGGCAGCGGATGGGCGAAGCGGGCCGAAAACGCGTGGTCGAGTTGTTCGACTATCGCCAGGTGGCCAGGCGTTTCCTGCAGATCGTGTCCGACCGATTGGGAATTCAGTAGAGCGGCCATGTCGATGGACGAAAAGTCGATTGCCTCCATCCATCAGGCCAAAGAGGCGGCCCTCCGCGTCCTGCTCCACAACGCGCGCGGGCCGTTTCAGGGACTGCCCCGGACCGCCGGGTGGGGATACCCGGAACCTTACACGCGCGACCTCATGATTTCGGCCCTGGGCTTTCTGACCACCGGCAACCAGGAACTTGCGGACGCGCTGCGGTGCACACTGGTGGCGCTCGAAACGAATCAGACGCCGCGCGGCCTAGTCCCATCACTCGCGCACGATCCTGCTGACCGTGGCTCCAGCGATACGACGCCGCTGTTCCTCTTTGGCCTGGCGCTCTACAGGAAATCGGCCAATCAGCCGGAGTTCCTCAACCAGGCGGCGCGGAAGGCCCTGAAGTGGATGCAGTACCAGAGCCCCGACGACACGGTGATGGTCTCGCAGTTACCGACCAGCGACTGGCGTGACGAGCAGTGGGTGTTCGGTTATGGGCTGTACGTGAATGCGCTGGTTTACGCGTATCTGGTGCTGTATGGCGAGCACGAGTCCGCCGGTCAACTGCGCGAGTTGATCAATCGTCCGGAGGTCCGTGGTGAGGCGAAGAACCCCCATGAGCACGAAGGTTTTGTGGTGCCGTCCAAGCCTTATTACGCACTTTACTCCTACAAGGTCCTGAGCAGCGATCGTTTCGACCTGTTGGGTAACAGCCTGGCGATCCTGACTGGGATTGCTTCGCCTGACCGGTCACGAAACCTGGTGGCTTGGATTGAGGCCGAGTGCGAGCGACTGCGGAAGCGCGGAGAACTGGCCATGGATTTGCCGCCCTGTTTGTTTCCGTACATCCTGCCCCACGATCCCGACTGGCACCCGCGATACGAGACATATAACCGGCCCGGCGAGTATCACAACGGGGGCGTCTGGCCATTTGTCTGCGGTTTCTATGTGGCGGCATGCGTAGCAGCGGGGCAGATGGGGCTGGCGAGGCGGAAGCTGCTGGCGCTGACCGAGCTGGTCAAGCCGTGGCACGAAAACCAGGCGGAGTGGGGTTTCAACGAGTGGATAAAGGCGCAGAGCGGGCAGCCCAGCGGGCGGGACTGGCAGACCTGGTCGGCTGCCATGTACCTTTACGCTGCTGAGTGCGTGCAGCAGCAGCGCACCCCGTTCTTCGACGAGATCCGTGCAGGCACTCCGGGCGCAGGGTGATCGGCCGGCCCTTACATCGGCAGCCAGTCCGCGGTGGTCCACCAGTCCGGGTGCGCGTCGCTCCAGGTGCAGAGCGGGACGGGAGCAAGCCAATCCCAACCGGGGTCGCCGCCGATGGGGGCGCCGGGAGGGGCTCCAGGGGCCGGCATCCCACGCGCCGGTTCGGCGGGACGTTCGAGGAAGCGCTTGATGTCGGCGGCCAGCAGGGAGCGCTGCGCCTGTTCGGCATCGCTGCTTGTCGCCTCGCCGCCAAGCCGCGCGGCAAGATTCGAAAGCTTGAGCGAAGCCACGGCCCGGACCTGTGCATTCGGCGCACCGACGGCGAGCCATATCACGCGATCGACCAGCACGCGCTCTTCGGCGCGGCGGATCTCGGCTTCGTAGGGCGAAGCGGTGGGCGCGTCGAAAACCGCTTTGGTCAGGCGGTCGATCACTTCTTCGAGCGAGGGCAGAGTTGGATCGACGGCGTGCTGCGCCACCATGCGGGCGGCGCGGTTGAGTTGCAGCACGAACCCGATGGTTACATCGGACGCAATGGTTGCCGGGCTCAGCGGATCGAAGCCGGATCCGGTGGTGCGCGGAAACAGCTCGCGGTGCATACCGAACCCCGGCGGGCGCGGCGGGATGGCCGCCAGCACCTGGCTCGGCACAGTCAGTTCCGACGGCAGCAGCGTGGCGGCGAGCGCCTCCAACGCCTCGCGCTGGTTGGCGGCCGATTCGTATTTCACGGGTGTGCGCCCGTCGCCACGCATGGCGTAGATGTAGTCGAGGCCGGCCACCATGGACGCGGCCGATTCCACGGAGTAGCGGTGATACATGAAGATGGGCACCAGCGGCTCTTCGATAGTGGCCATAGGCGCGCCGTTGCGGATGCTGTGCTCGCCCAGCCGGTCGAGCGCCGCGCGCCGGACCTTCATGATGCGGTTCAATTCCTCCGCCTGGTTGACGCCGTTCGACCATTGGTCGACGCGCGGATGTGTGTCGGTGTCCTGGTTGGTGAAATAGCGGATGTCCCGTGCCCAGGCGTCGTCGAGGATTTTCGTGAGCGCGGCCGTTTCGTCGGCGCCGGCGGGAAACTGCCGATAGCCGTAATTGATAGCGACCT
>JBEKQS010000232.1:0-8516 GCA_049519475.1 Bryobacteraceae bacterium
CGGGCAGTTTTCAGCCCACTCGCAAGGCCATTCAAATCACGCGGTTGAAGAGCGGCCCGGATGGCAATTCTTTGACGGGCGACATTCTTTTGGCGAATGGGGGCCAAGCGGGACCGGCCTCCTGGCCGGTCGTGGAGAGGCCAGGAGGCCAGGGCAAAACGGTTGCGTCCACCAACCCCCGCGCGGCCTTATAATGGCGGTGCATACTGTGGATACCATTCGTGACAAAAGCGTTCTCATCACCGGCGCCGGCCGCGGCGTAGGCAAACGCCTGGCGATGGGTTTCGCCCAAGCCGGCGCGCATATCGGGCTGCTGGCCCGGAGCAAAGCCGAACTCGACCTAGCGAAACTCGAGATCGAACAGGCCGGCGCCATCGCGCTCCGCCTTCCCGCCGACGTCCGCAACCTGGACGAAGTGAAGAACGCGGTGGCCCTCATGCTCAAGGAATTCGGACGCCTGGACGTTCTGATTGTCTCCGCCGGCGTGCAAGGACCCATCGGCCCGTTGCTCGCCACCAAGCCGGACGCCTGGGCCGACACCATCCAGACCAACCTCATCGGGGCGGTGAACGCATGCCGCGCGGCGCTGCCGCCGATGATCGAAAAACGTTCGGGCAAGATCATCCTGATTGTGGGCGGCGGCTCCGGCCATACCCGTCCCAACTTCGGCGCTTATGCCGCATCCAAGGCCGCCGTGGTGCGCTTCGCCGAAGGGCTGGCCGTCGAAGTGAGCGACCACAACGTCCAGGTCAACTGCATCTCGCCGGGCAGCGTCTACAGCCATATGACCGACGAGATCCTGCAGGCGGGTGAAGAGAAAGCCGGCCGCAAGGAGATCGAAGACGCCGAGCAGGTGCGCATCACCGGCGGCATCCCGCCCGAAAAGCAGACGCAACTGGCCCTGTTTCTGGCCTCCGAACGCTCCAACCACATCAGCGGCAAGCTGATCCATGTAAACGACGATTGGAAGCGGTTCGAAAACCAGAATATGAAGCCGGAGCTGTACACGCTGAGACGAGTGCAGAAGATTTGAACTGTTTGTGGGACCGGCCTCCTGGCCGGTCGAGGGGGCACGCGCGTCCGGTGCGTCGACCGGCCGGGTGTCCACCCTGCTCAGTTGCCGCTGGCCCGCTTCAACTGTCCGCAGGCCGCGTAAATATCCAGGCCCCGCGGCTTGCGCACAAAACACGGCACGGCCCGCCGCACAATCTGTTGGAAACCGGCCACCCGGTCCGCCGCCGGCGTCTCATACGGAATCTCCGGTCCGGGGTTGAGCGCAATCAGATTCACTTTGCAATTTATGTTCGCCAGCAATTTCACGACGCGCCGCGCGTCGGCGTCGCTATCGTTGACGCCCTTCAACAACACGTACTCGAACGTCAGCTTCTCCCACGGCCGCAGCGGATACCGCCGGCAGGCCTCCATCAGGTCTTTCAAATGGTACTTGCGCGTGATGGGCATCAGTTCCTGGCGCGATTCTTCGGTGGAGGCGTTCAAGGAAATCGCCAGCTTGGGCCGCACCGGCTCGCGCCCCAGTTCCGCAATTTTGGGCACAATTCCCGCGGTCGATACGGTGATGCGCCGCGGCGAAAGGCCGAAGCCGCCCGGGTCCAGCAGAATGCGCGTGGCCTTGGTGACGTTCTCCAGATTGAGCAGCGGCTCGCCCTGCCCCATCATCACAACGTTCAGCCGGCCGCCGTCCTGCCGAAGTTGATTCTCGCGCGCGATGAGCAGCACCTGCCCGACAATTTCTCCGGCGGTGAGGCTGCGCTCCAGGCCGAGCAGCGCGGTCATGCAGAATTTACAATCCACCGGGCAGCCCACCTGGCTCGAAATGCAGATGGTGTCGCGCTCGCCTTCGGGCATCAGAACCGTCTCGACGGTCTTGCCGTCCTCCAGCCGCAACAGGTAGCGGCGCGTGCCGTCGGTGGATTGGTAGACGCTCGCGATCTGGGGCAGCCCCACGGTGTGGCGCGCCGCCAGATCGGCCCGCAGGGCCGCCGGCAACGTCGAAATCTGCACGAAATCCGCGGCCTGCCCGCGGTACAGAGCTTGGTAAATCTGCTTCGCGCGATATCCGGGGCGTTCCGGTCCCAGGGCCTCGCGCAAATCCGAAAGCTCCATCCCCACCAGCGGCTGCGGCATCCTATGGATCAGTGTACCCGATTGGCGCCTCCCCGCCAGGAAGTGTCACAATAGAAGCAGAGCTTTTCCGTCTCTTCCCGCATGAATTCAATCAGCAGTCCCGCAAGGGACATCGAAATGACCACGCTCTCGAACGGCGTGCGCGTAATCACCGAAGCCATGTCGCACGTGCGCTCCGTCTCCGTGGGCGTGTGGATCGCCACCGGCTCGCGCCGCGAGACGCCCCGGCAGACCGGCATTTCCCATTTCATCGAGCACATGCTGTTCAAGGGCACCACTTCGCGCTCCGCCGAAGACATCGCGCGTTCCGTGGATTCCATCGGCGGCAACCTGGACGCCTATACCGCCAAGGAACTGGTCTGCTTCAACACCAAGGTGCTCGATGAGCACCTGTCGCTGGCCTTCGATGTTCTGGCCGACCTGGTGCTGCACCCCAGGTTCGACGAAGAGGACATCGAGAAGGAAAAAGGCGTCGTGCTGGAAGAGATCAAGATGGAGGCCGACAGCCCGGATTACCTGGTGCACGAGATCTTCTCTTCCAATTTCTGGAAAGATCACCCCCTCGGCAAGCCGATTCTGGGAACGAATGAGACTGTCAAGGCATTCGACCGCGCCGCGATCCAGGGTTACTATCGCGCGGTCTATGCGCCCGCCAACATGCTGATCACGGCGGCCGGCAACCTGACGCACGACCGGCTGGTGGAGCTGGCCGGCGAGCATTTCGAATCCCTTGCGCCCGGCGCGCCCGCGGTGGAAGACAGCGTGCCTAGCACCCACGCGCGCATCTCCCTGCGCAACAAGAAAGCGCTGGAGCAGGTGCATCTCTGCCTGGGCGTGCCCTCTTACCCGCTGCCGCACGAGCAACGCTTCGCCTGTTATGTGCTCAACACCCTGCTGGGCGGCGGCATGAGCTCGCGCCTGTTTCAAAACATCCGTGAACGCCAGGGCCTGGCATACGCGGTCTTCTCGGAACTGAGCCCTTATCGCGACACCGGCTGCCTTTCCATATACGCCGGGACGTCGCTCGCATCCACTCCCAAAGTGGTGGATGCCATCCTGAAGGAATTCCGCGACCTCAAAGAACAGCCAGTTGCCGAAGAGGAACTGCGCCGCGCCAAGGACCACCTCAAGGGCTCGCTGATGCTGGGTTTGGAATCCACTTCCAGCCGCATGTCCAATCTGGCCCGCCAGGAGATGTATTTCCGCCAGTTCTTCACGCTCGACGAACTGGTGGAGAGCATCGAATCGGTCACCGCCCGAGACGTGCAGGCCATCGCGCGGAGTTTCTTCAACCCCGCCCAGATCGCGGTGACCGTGCTGGGGAAGCTGGAGAAGTTCAAGTTGGAGCGGGAAGACCTGGCCTGCTAGGGCCTTTCAGGCGGCTTTTTCGGGGCCGGCGAGCGTTTTCGATCACCGAAGAGCGCCGGCTGAAAGCCGGCGGCAGCCAGGATTGGCTGCCCCACAAACGGTGGATACCCGCTATTCTGCTTGCCGCACTACGCTAGGGCGCATGCGGTTCACTTGGATTTGAAGGGGGACAGTCCTCCCGACACGCTGACCGGATCGCCGTTTGGGCCTGTTCGCCGCCGGTTCAGTTCGCGGTTGGGACGCGCTCGATGTGATCGATCACCAGTATTTCGACCTGCTGCTTGCGCGGCTCCAGCCTCAATCCTAGCGATTCCCGAACGGCGGTAAACATGTCGGCTGTTGGCGCCGCGGGAAGGACGTCTCCCCCGTCTGCCGAATTTGCGCGTGCGGCTGCGGAAGCTGCCGCGTACGGCCCCGGCCGTTCGAAGGCCGGATCCGGCGCCCAGGAGAGGTCGATGTCGTATTTTCCTTTGAGCCCGGTGAAGTCTTGCACCGGACCGTACCCCCGGCCCGAAAGATAACTGGCAAGCCCCGCCATGGTCATGGACGCTTTGATCCCGCCTCCGCCAAACCGGAGCGCCATCTGGCCACGGTGCGCGCCCATGAAGTTCGAATTCGGGTCGGACTCCTTGCATTTCGGGCCGTTCTTGTCCACCACCAGCGCATACCCCGCGCTCGGGCGATCCTCCTTGTGGGCAGCGAGCTTGAACCTTTCTACCAGCAGCGCCTGAAGCATCGCCGGAAGTTGATCTCTGGTCGCGCCTGCCGGCATCTTGGCGACGATCTCGAAGCAATCCTCATCCAGCCAGGAAGGTCCCACGATCTGGTCCGTCTTCACCTTGAAGGCTTCCGTAAGAACCAATTTAAGAGGGAAGCCCTTCAATACGACCGACCCAGGATCCACCGAGCTGTCGAAGAGGCACTGGTCCGCCCGCTTCACCGACGCCACTTCAAACTTCGGCTGGTCCGGGGCGTTCTGGGCAGCGAATGCGCTGATTGCGGAGAGGGCGATGGCCGACGCCAGGCAGGTGTTCATGGCGAAAACTCCGGCTAATTTGAATACTTCGTATCCAATTCTGGACCTGCTGAACGGATTCCGCAACTCAAGCTCGGTTGGGCAGCGGGCTTGGATCAGATAAGCCGTTTTCGGAAACCTGGGCCCGGCGATCCGGGCGGGCGAAAGCCGCGGCAGAGCGCCGGGGTGCATACTGAAGTCATGCCGCTCGGCCGACTCCTCATCGCGACGGGTTTGGTGCTGCTGGCTGCCGGATTGCTGGTGACCTTCGCCGGACGCCTGCCTGTGCACCTCGGACGGCTGCCCGGCGATATGCGGATCCACGGGCGCAACTTCGGTTTCTATTTTCCCCTCACCACCTGCATCCTGCTCAGCCTGGCGCTTACGCTGGTGCTGTGGCTGGTGCGCCGGTAAGGAAGCGCGGGCAAGAGCGCGACCAGGGGGTCGCGCGCGGACGAGGGCGTCCGCCCCACCCGGCTATTTCAGGCGGCCCATCCTGGCCAGCGGCCAGTAGGCAAAGACGGCTTTCCCGTAAATCTTGTCCCGCGACACCCAGCCCCAGACACGGCTGTCGCTCGAAGAATTGCGGTGATCGCCCAGCACGAAGTATTTGCCCGGCGGCGCCACCTTTTCCTCCATGCTGGAATAGTCCCGATAGTTGTCCTGGATGTAGGGTTCCACCAGCGCCAGGCCGTTGACATATACCTGCCCGCGTTCGATGCGCACCCGGTCACCGGGCAGGCCGATGATCCGCTTGATGTACGATTTGTCCGGATCCACGGGCGCCCGGAATACCACGGTGTCCCCGCGCTCGATATTTCCCAGCCCGAAACGGTACGTGAACTTGTTGATGAAAATCCGTTCCTGGTCGTCCAGCCCCGGAGTCATGCTGGTTCCTTCCACCTTTACCGGCTGGTAGATAAAGACGATGGAGACCACCGCGATCAGCACGGAAAAAGCCAGGTCGCGCAGCCACGAGAGGGCGTTCCACAGCACGGCGAGAGGCGACCGGCGCGGCTCTTCCCGGGGGGCTGGCGGCGGGGTGAGATCGGGGCTGTGGTTTTCCTGCATCCCAGACGTCTGCTTCCTCAATTATAGACGCTTCAGGCGGCTGGCTGGTTTGCCTGGCCCGCATGAATCACTTCAGCAGTCCGCCCAAAACCGCCAGCGGCACGGCCCCTTCCTTGAGCGCCCGGTCGTTGAAGCCGGAGATGCTGAAGGACTCCCCTCTTGCCTGCCGGTAGTCGTTGCGGACCTGGCTCCAGCCGCGCCAGCCCAGGAAGTACGTGGGCAACTGGCAGGAGGAAAGCTTGGCGCGCTGCAGTTTCCCGACGGCTTCCTCGTGCTCCTGGAAGGTACGCTGCTCCATCAGGTTCAGGGCCTCCTGATCGGTCATGTCGAGCATGTGCAGCCGCACATCCAGAATCGTGTTGGCCAGCACGCGCAATTCCTCCTTGGCGAAAGTGAGCGCCAGCTCGGGCGAGTGATCCAGAAAGCCCTGCTCGATCATGGTGCGCGTGGCGAATTCCGCCCAACCTTCGATGTACGGTCCGTTTCCGAAGACCGAACGCAGCAGGCGCCGAACCGGGGGTTGCACATCGTTGGCCACCTCCATCTGCACGTAATGGCCGGGCATAGCCTCGTGAATGGTCAGCAGCTTCAGCTTGTAGAAATTGTATTCGCGCAGCTTGGAATCGGCCCGCTCCTGGGGCCAGTCCGGCGCAATCGGAGTTACCCAATAGAAGGCCCCCAGTTGCGGCTCCAGCGCGGGCGCGGCGTTGAACCCGCCCACCGAGTACACGCCCCGCATGAACTCGGGCGTCGGAATCACCTGGAGATTGGCGCGCGACGGCAGCGTCAGCAAGTGTTTGCTCTCCACAAAGGCGCGCGCTTCGGCGAGATCCTGTCGCGCGTCATCCATGTAGGATTGGCGCGTCGAGTGGCGCTCCGCAATTTTCGCCAGCACCTCGCCGATCACCTGGTTTTCCCGCGCTTCGCCGGCTAAATCGGTGTGTTCCGGGTGGCCTGGATACATCTGCTTATGCAACGGCAGCGATAGCGCCAGCATCCGCTCGCGTACCTGCTTCAACTCCGTCTCCGCCATCAGCAACGCGCTATCGGCTTCGATCCCGCTCTCCAGCGAGTAACGGAATTTTTTGGGATAGCTCTTGCCGCCCAGCCGCCAACTGTAATCGTTGCGAGGCACCAGGTTCCCCTTGAGGTAATCCTGAAACTGGCGCATGGCCATCAGCGCGGTTTGCGCGGCGCGCGAGTAGATCTCGCGCTGGGCCTCCGGCACCCAGATGCGGATGGTCTTGTCCACCATGTCGATGTTGCCTTGATTCTCTTCCATCGCCACGGTCGCCCAGAGGGCCGGCGCGGACGTGATGTTGCTCCTCGCCTGGTCCAAAAACAGAGGAACCGCCTTCAGCCTGGAAATGATGTGGTTGGCGCGCTCGCCCTTGGGCGCGTACTCCAGAACGTACGGCGTGAAAAGAGCGTTCCCCAGCGTCTCGACATACGTCGCCGGGTTGTGCATGTAGTTGCGGATCTCGTCGAATTCCAGCAGGGCTAGGGAAATCTGGTCTTCCAGAATCTGCCAGTCGGCGCGGTCCTCGGCCGAAAGCTCATCCGGCTTGAGGCGCTCCAGACGCTCGCGGAAGCCCACGTAGAAGTTGCGCTGGCGCGCGATGATCGAGGAACTCAGGTCGTCCAGTAAGCCGTCCAGGGCTCGATCCCGGTATTTGTGCAGCCCCGCGGCGGTCGCCGCGGATGGCGAAAAAGACAACGTGGTGTAAACGAATTCTTCGGAGAGCGCGGCAAATTGTTGAGTCGGTTTCTTGCCGCATCCCGCAGCGACAAGCAGCAGGGACAGAAGTGCAACGAATTTCACCATCGTTGCAATTGTACAACCCGTGGCCTTGCGTCGCTTGGGGAAAAATCCTATCCAAGGGCCATCGGTGCGCGCAACACGCGGCGCAGTACCGGTACGGATACCGGCGTCGCCTGCCGTTCGAGCCGCATCTGCTCGAGTTCCCGGACCACGCGCGTGCGCTCTCTGATGGCATCCCGCGTGATAACCCGTTCCGAGATCAGGCAACCCCAAAGGAGCGCGACGGAAAGCCCAATCGCAGATAAACCCGGTCCTGTAATTTTGACGATCGGCATAGCTCGCTCCTCCTGTGGTCTGTAATCTTAGCAATCCAGCTACCAGAAAGTACGTTCTTTGTTATCAAACGGATTGTGCGTTGCGCCTGTGACATTCTGGCGTCCAGCGGTCAAAATTACACGGCTGGGCTGGCTGAGAGCGGCCCATCAGTGACATCCCATACATCGGAAATTGCGCCCGTGACACAGCGCGCAGGTGGCCTTATCCAGTTGCACTTTTCCGGAACTGTGGGCGTCCATGAAATGAGGAATTTCGGTGTGACTGGCCGGGCGCAACTCGGCATCCTGGGCGTGGCAATCCCAGCAGGAGAATGGGGCTTCAATCACCGTATGGCAGACCAGGCAGTCGGCCATTTGAGGCAGCGCGGCGCGCGTTACCTGGTCCGACTCTTCCAGGCCGCGGTGGCAAGCCTGGCAGGGATCGCGCGTTCCCAGGCGCGGGCGAATCCACGCGGTTCGATCGCCCGGCGTCTGCAGGTAGTTCTTGTGGTCGATGGCGGCGGCCAAGAACGGCGCGACGTCACCCATCTTCAGGTGCAGGGCATGACTGAAATGCGTGAGGTTGGTGGCCGGCGGCGCTGGAATTTCGGCGTCGTCGTGGCATCCCAGACAGACTTCCTTGGCCGGCAACAGGTTGTCTGGAACTTTCGTGCTGGTCGTCGCCGCGGCGTGACAAGTGACGCACTTCATCCCCATGGCGAGGTGCGTGCTATGCGGAAAGGGCGTGGCGCCCCACGCAGCGGCCCAGGCACATCCAATCAGAAGAAGCCTTCGCAAACGGTTATTTTCCCGTATAGGTCAGATGGTAGAGCTTCCCATT
>JBEKQS010000233.1:0-10715 GCA_049519475.1 Bryobacteraceae bacterium
CTTCTTTCTCGAACGATTCGAACAGGTGCGGAAACTGCTGTCACTGAATGGCAAGCTCTCCGAGCCGAGAAAACTGCTGATCGGCTCATACTTTACCTCCGAGTTCTCACTCGAATCGGCCGCGCTATTCAATCCGTCGATTGTGCCGCACCTGGACCAGTCGAGGGTTCCGCGCAACGGGTTGCGGTTTATCCTGAGCCTGCGAGCCACCGGTGAAGGACACGTTTCCTCCGTCACTTTTCGTACCGGGATGATCCACCCCAATGGCCGGATCGAGGTCCAGGCGGCATCCGGGTTTCTCACCGAGCCGCGCAGAATTCCCAACCCGCACTACGACAGGGTGCTTTTTGAGCGGAAGCTCTCCGAACTCAAACTGGACGATGAATTCACACGTCGTACGATTGAGAGGCTCGCGGAGTCGTTCAACCTGAATGAGCTTCAACGCCAGATCAGCGAGGAATTGAAACGGCCCTGCGAGCCGGGTGGGGAAAAGGAGCGCCGCGATGCAGCCAAGGCCATGCGGGTGCTGGCTGAGTCGAACTACGAAGTCCAGTTCGGGCCCGAACAGGAACTCTCCGAGCGCATCATCTTCCCGTCGGCTCCCTCGCAACGAAACGGCATAGAAGACGCCCGCTTCGTCCGCTTTCAGAGCGATCATGGCGCGCCTGTATACTATGGCACGTTCACCGCTTATGACGGCAGGGTGGTGATGCCGGGGCTGATGGAAACTTCCGACTTCCTGGACTTTCGGTTTATCACTCTGAACGGTCCGGCTGCGCGGAACAAGGGCATGGCTATCTTCCCACGTAAGATCAACGGCCTATATGCCATGCTCTCCCGGCAGGACAATGAGAACCTATACGTGGTCTTTTCCGATAATGTGCACTTCTGGTATGAGCCCAAGCTGATTCTGGCGCCGGTTTTCCCGTGGGAAATAGTCCAGATCGGAAACTGTGGCTCGCCCATCGAGACGGAGGCTGGCTGGCTGGTCCTCAGCCATGGCGTAGGACCCATGCGACAGTACGCGATCGGCGCGTTTCTCCTCGATAAGGACGATCCTACCAAGGTGATCGGGCGCCTGCGGGAACCACTGCTCAAGCCAACCAAGCGGGAGCGGCAGGGCTACGTGCCCAACGTCGTGTACACCTGCGGCGCCCTGGTCCATCGCGGCCGGCTGATCATTCCCTATGCCTATGCCGACCACGCCACCAGCTTCGCGACCGTGGCACTAGACGAAGTGCTGGGCGCCATGCGCTAGCAGGATGCTTAAGAAACCGAAATGAAGAATCCAGCGCGGAGACGCGGAGGCGCGGAGAAAAACGAGCGAGAGAATAAGGAACTAATGGTCAGCAACACAGATCACCGCAGATCGGTCCTTTGTTATCGATCTCTGCTTTTCTCCGCGCCTCCGCGCCTCTGCGGTGAAGTCTTTTTACCATGAAAACTGGAAGAAGAGTGGCGATCCTGGCGCCGGTGGCATGGCGAACGCCTCCGCGGCAATACGGCGCCTGGGAGACAGTAGCGGGCAACATTGCCGAAGGGCTGGTTGCCCGCGGCTGGGACGTGACTCTGTTTGCCAGCGGGGACTCCATCACCTCCGCCCGCTTGCACGCCGTAGTGGAGCACGGCTATGAGGAGGACCGTTCCATCGACCCGAAGGTGGCTGAGTATCTTCACATCCCGGAAGTCTTCGAACACGCCGCGGAGTTCGACCTCATACACAGTCACTACGATTTCATGGCCCTGGCATACAGCCGGCTGGTCAAGACGCCGGTGCTGACTACCATTCACGGATTCTCGTCGCCTAAGATCCTGCCGGTGTACCGTAAGTATAGCGACGGCTACTTTGTCTCGATCAGTAACTCAGACCGGATGCCGGGGCTGAACTACGTTGCGACGGTGTACAACGGAATCGACCTGTCGCTGTATCCCTTTCAGCAGGGGGGCGGCGGCGACCTGATTTTCCTAGGCCGGATTCACCCCGACAAGGGCGTCCACCTGGCCATTGAAGTGGCTCTCCTGAGCGGACGGCCGCTTATCATTGCAGGCATTATTCAGGATGCGGCCTATTTTGAGGAGCAGGTCAAACCGCATCTCGATGGCGTAAAGATACGGTTCATCGGGCCCGTGGACGTCGCTGGGAAAAACGATCTGTTCGCGCGCGCGTATGCGCTGCTGCATCTGAACACCATCCCGGAGCGGTTCGGACTGGTGCTGGCCGAAGCCAATGCAGCCGGAGTGCCCGTGATCGCGATGGACCTGGGCTCCTGCCCCAGGAAGCTTCGCGGTGCCTGGAACGGGTTCCTCAAATCGACCGGAGCGCCTGCCGGCAGCGAGTGGAACAGTGCTTTTCCGTGGCTCGGATGGTGGAACAATACGAGCGGGTGTACTCGATGGTTCTTGAGAGGGAAGCGGGGAAAATGGCATGAAGCGGAACATTGTCAGACGATACGTGCACAACCCCATCCTCACGAAAGACCAGATCCCGTACGCGGTTGAGACGGTTCACAATGCGGCCGTGGTGAAGCACGCAGGCGTTTACATCATGCTCTTCCGGTCGCATCTTCGCACCGGACGGTCGATTATCGGTCTGGCCCGCAGCCACGACGGATTCCGGTTCGAAGCCGACCCGCAGCCCTTTCTGGTCCCCGAGCGGGACGGCCCATTCGCGGCATATGAAGAGTTCGGCGTGGAAGATCCGCGAGTAACTCGTCTGGGAGACGACTACATCATTACTTACAGCGCTTACTCGCGGAGCGGCGTGCGGATCGCGCTGGCTAAGACCAAAGACTTCACGCAGGTGGAAAGGGTCTCGCTCATCACCCAGGCGGATCACCGGAACGTGGTTCTGTTTCCGGAAACGTTCGACGGATTCTATGCGCGCCTGGATCGCCCTCACTCGGAGATCACGCCGTGGTCCATCTGGATTTCCTATTCTCCGGACCTATGCTATTGGGGAAGATCCGAGCTTCTCATCAAGCCGGAACCCTATCACTGGGACGAGATGAAGATCGGTCCGGGCGCGCCGCCCTTCAAAACGGAGCGGGGCTGGCTTTCGATTTACCATGGCGTCTTCCGGACCATGGACGGCGCTATTTACCGGCTGGGAGTCGCTCTTCATGACTTACAGAACCCGGCCAGAGTCATCGGTGTGAGCGACTCCTGGATCTTGCAGCCGGAAGACGCTTGGGAGACGACTGGCTATGTCCACAACGTTGTGTTCACGTGCGGCGCAGTTCCCGAACCGGATGGAACCGTGAAGATCTACTGGGGCGCCGCGGACACGGTGATGTGCGTGGGAGAGGCGAATGTTTCGGACCTGTTGGACTTGTGCCTGAACCACAGCCGGCCGGCGAAATAAATCGGAGCCGCGCGCGTAAGCAAGCGGTCTGGCGATGCACGAGCGAGCTTTCTCAAACCACTTACTATGCTTCGGCCCAGTTCCGGCGGCCGATGATAGTCGGCGGTTCGTGGCGATTTCCGCGCGCCAGGCGCCGGTCCTCCCGGAGGCTGGTCCACCAGAGCACCGGGCCGAGGATCCGGCTGGCGGCTGCGGCGACGAATCCGAACTCGTGCTCGAGTTCTTTGCGCAGGGCCCGTATCTGCGGCACCATCGAGCGGTTCGCGTTCTTGAGGCGGTGCTCCATGGCCCAGAGGACCGCGGCGTAAGCGTGCCGCAGCGTCCTGGTTTCGCGGTGAAAGCGCTCGCGCACGCGCAGGTCGGGATGGTCCTTGTAGCGCATCCAGCCTTGGAAGGTGGTGCGGCAGATGCGGAAGAGACTGGGGCCGTTGCGTTCGAAGTCCCAGCGGAAAGCCGAGTCCAGGAACTGCTTGGACTCCTCGCGCGAAATGGCGGCGTGCTGGAAATTGAAACGGTCCTGCCCGTGGATGTCCGCCAGGTCGACATCATCGAGCAGCCTGCCCTGGCCGGCCATCTCGTCGTAGAGCGGCGTGCCCGGAACCGGTGTGTAGAGCATGAACTGGTGGAGGTCGGTCTGGTGCGCGACAGCGCGCTCGATCTCTTCGCCGATGTTCTGCGGCGTGTGATGTTCCAGCCCCAGGATGGTGGAGCCGAGAAGAACAATGCCGTGCTCGCGCAACTCGCGAGTCAGTTGCAGAGTGTCGGCGCCCTCCAGTTTGGCGTAGCCGGACCGCGCCGATTCCAGGCCCAGCCAGATGGAGGAAACGCCCAGTTCCACCAGTTCCTCATAGCTGTACTTGCGGATGGCGTTGGCCGAAGAAAAAATGTGGAATGCCCAACTCTTGCCGGCGGCCTTCATGCACCGAAGCAGGTCCATGGCGCGCTGGCGCTGGAGCAGGAAGTTCTCGTCCATGATGAAGAATGACTTCACGTTGCGGGACGCTTCGGCTTCTTCCATCAGCCGGAACAGTTCCTCGCCGGTGGAGTAGAGATTGAGCATTTTCCCCTTGCCGCCGAAGAAGGACGAGGTAGTGCAGAAATTGCAACCCATGGGGCATCCCATGGACGCGATGATGGTGGCGGAAGTGTCGGCCTTATCGGGAATCTTCACGCCCATCACGCGGAGGTCGAAGCCGGAAGAAAGGGCGGGATGACGGATAGGGGCCTCGGGGTCCTCGCCCAGGTAGCAGCGCATCCACTCGATGCCGTCGCCCTTCACGATGTGGTCGGCGTCGAGGATGTGCTCGATCCCGGGAATCGCGGCGACGTGCCCACCCACCACGATGGTGGAGTGGGGCGAGAGTTCGCGGACCATGCGGCACATCTCGCGAGCCTTGCCGACATTCACGATGATCGAAGAGACGCCCACGATGTCGTAATGCTGGGCCGTGAGCTCGCGGGCGAAGGCTTCGCGCGTGGGAAAATCCAGGACCGTGCAGGGTGCGGAAATATTCTCCTGGATCATCAGGATCCCCCAGGAGCGGTGAAACCGGCGCACGGAGAACGATCCCTGCGCGCGGGTTACCTGGTTGTGGTAGAGCTCCATCGGATTGATGGTGCGGCTGCCGAATTCATCGTCCTGCGCATAAGGGCCGAACACCGACGAAAGAAGCACGCGGGCCTGGACACCCTTGGGGTGAGTTGTATGCATTGAATTGAAGAGGCAGATCGAAGGAGGGTGATGCGATCCGATGAACGGCCAATCCAACTTTAACAGGCTTTAAAGGGCCTGAATTGTAATAATAGTGTCAGCTTTCCTCTTCCTTAGCGGACCACGTCGAGATCTTTGCCGTAGATCACGTCTCCGCTGAAATGCTCGCGGATTTCGCGGATCACCTGCTCGGGCGGTTGGCCCATCGGCAGTTCGTGGTACAGAACCAGCTTCTTCGGTCTTGCCGCCGCCGCCAGTTTGCCGAGGTCGGTCGCCGAAGTGTGATAGGCCGCGTGATAGCGCTGCCAATCCGGGGTGCGGGCATCCCAGCCTTTCTGCGAGTAGAATTCGTGGACCAGAATGTCGCAGCCCCTGGCCGCTTCCAGCAGGGAGGTGCTGTAGGTGGTGTCTCCTGAAATGACGATCACCTTGCCGCCCGCCTCGAAGCGGTATCCATAGGCGTACTTCCATGCGCCGTGAATCACGGGGATGGCTGAGACGCGGACGGCATCGTCGCGGTAGATGATGCCCGGCCGCACTTCGTGAGCGTGAACCACATAAGCTTGTTTGACCGCGGGCTCGAGGCCGTGGAGGCGAATGTCCATATCCTCTTTCCAGGCCTTCAGGATGTGGTTGGTCATGGCGGCGATGCCGGGCGGTCCATAAATTTCGAGGGGATCTTTCCGGCCCGTGACCGCGGGTGTGAAGATGAGGTCGGGCAGCCCGGTGGTGTGGTCGGAGTGCAGGTGGGTGATGAAGACGCGAGTCAGTTGCTCCATACCGATGCCGGCCTGAGCGGCGCGGCGCACCACTCCGGGACCGCAGTCCACCACGTAGACGTTCTGGCCGGTGACGATGGCGACCGCCGGCCCGGAGTGTTCCGGTTCCGGATTGGGCGTGCCGGTGCCCAGCAGGATCACGCGAGTGTCCTGCGCCAAGGCGGCGGCCGCTATCCAGGTAAATGCGAGAAGGAGTTTCATTCGGTCTTTGCCGCCGGCGGCTTGCCTACCTCGTGTCCGTGACGGTGAGCCGCCGGAAGTCCAGGGTTCGCCGCAGTGGGCCGTACTTCAGGATGAGGATCTCGGAATCCACCGGGGCTTCCAGGAAGGGTCCACCGAATAGCGGCCAGTGAGCGTAGTCGAGGGGAGTGCTGTTCACGCGCGGAATTTCGCCGTAGGTGAACTCCAGGCTTCGGCCGCGCAACGAGTGGAAGCGGACGGAAGGCGTAGGGTCGAGCTGGAATTCGAGCGGCAGCGCGAGGATGGCGCGGCGGAACGCCGGCATATCGGCGAACTCGCTGCGGGCGGCTACCTGCACCACGATGCCGTTCTTCAGGTAGGGGCTGAAAAGGCGCCGGCCGCCGCCATCGATGGGCTTCCAGGTGTATGGCTGCAAGGGGCGGCACGCAATCAGGGCGTCGCCGCCGCGGGCGAAGATCCAGCCGGAGGGATCTTCGCTCACTTCGGCGAGGTCCTTCGAGAAGAAGCCGTTGATATGCGGGAAACGGGCGCCGGGCGCGATATCGTACAGCGCGACGATGGTGTCCTGGTCCTGAAAGATCTTTTCGTAGGGCGAGCCGCCGACGAACTTGTCGGGAGAGTCGTAGCTCTTCTTGGAACTGACCACGCCGGAGATGCCGATATCGGGGGGAAAGGTGAAGTAGGTTTCCAGCTCGTGCAAGGACGAATGCGGGTTCAGCGTGAACAGCGTATTCTGGACGCCGCGCGCGTCGGGAACTCGCCAGGTGACGTCCCAGGAGTGTTCTTGAATGGGCTGCAGCGTTCCGCCCTGGTCGGAACTGACGGCGTATTCGCGGCGCACGTAGGTGGTCTTATAAACCGGGCCGTGCAGCTCGTCGAAGAACCGCCAGCGGTTGCGGGTGCGCTTGCGTTCGTACTCCGTGTAAGGCTGCGAACGGTCGGTGGCGATGCGCTGGAGGATTTCCGGCGGCTGGTAGGCGCTCGCGACCACATAAAAGAGGATAGGGTTGGCGGGCGGTGAAAGCGGATGGCCGAGGCCGAAGAGCACCCAGCCGAAATCGCTCGAGGCCACATTCCACTTTTCCAGGACCTCGCGATCGTAGACGCGGGAATGCGCGCCGATGTAGACGCCGTCCACTTCTTCCGCGGCGTAATCGGCGGTGAGATAGTCGAGCATCATAGTGGCGCGCTTCTGCATGGCGGGATCGCGGGCCCAGGCGGAGAGATAAGACATCGAGAGCAAGTAAAGGCCCATGTAGTTGGGGCTGTTGTACTCGCCCTGGCCGCGCGTGGTGGTGAGATGCACCCACTGTTCCAGCCAGCCGGCGGCTTCGCGCATGTTCTCGGCGGAGGATTTGCCGGTGTACCATTGGTCGCCATCCTGGTCGGGCCAGAGTTGCGCCACGAGATAGAGCGAAGTGTAATACATCACCCAGTGATTCTCGGTGTCGCCGCGGTAGGGCATGTAAGTGCGGAACGAATCGCGGAGCGCGTGGCGGGCGGAATCGGTGAGCTGGCCGTGGTCCAGATAGGCGATGGCGGCGATGGGGTACATCCAGAACATGTCGCCGGTGGGAGCGGCGAGCAATTCTTCCAGGCGGCGCGAGCACAAAGCCGGGTCTTCGCGCAGCCACAGCTTGGCGGCAATATTGGCGTAGCCGAGCGGCCCGGAACCGGCGGGGTGCGCGTAGGCCTCCACCACGGATCGGACGCGCTGCTCGAAGGGCGGAGTCTGCGCGGGCAGGGCCAGCGGCAGTATGAGGCACAGCCAGCGGACACGGGTCATTGGCGCGGCGCCTCCGGGACGAACTTCATGCGAAAGATGGAGCTGCCCGCGAGGCCGTCTTTCGACCAGGTGCGGCCGTTGTCGGTCGACACATAGATAGCGTCCTCGTGGACGCTGGTGTAGATGCGGCCGGGCTGGGCGGGGTCGAAGGCCACGCTCCAGACGGTGGTGGCGGGAAGGCCGGAGTTGCGGGGCTGCCAGGTCTTGCCGCGGTCCTCGGTGACGGCCACGCCGGTTCCCCAGCCCGCCACGGCAATGCGATTCGGGAAGGCCGGATCGAAGGCGATGTCATAGAGGTTGCGGCCCACGCCCAGGTTGCCGTTGCTCTCGAAGCTGACGCCGCAATCGGTGGAATCAAACAGGCCGCCGCCTTCGGTGGAGGCCAGCCAATAACAGGCATCGTGGGGCGATTGTTCAATGTGCAGAACCTGGATTCCGGCGGCGCCGGCGAGGCGCCAGGACGTTCCGCCGTCTTCACTGCGGAAGATGCCTTGCTCGGTGCCGGCAAGCAGGAAGCCGGCGCGGCGCGAATCCACGCGGAGAGCCGCGGTGTATTTCCGGCGCAGGCCGGAAGCAGCGTCGTGCCAGGTGGCGCCGCCATCCTGACTCGCTTGAATGCCGTGAGTGTGGCCGAAATAGATGGCGCCGGGAGCGTTGCGGTCGAGAGCGACGTCGAGCAGTTCGGTGACGTCGCTGCCGGTGAGGATCTTCCAGCGCTCGCCGCCCTCGGAAATGCGCAGCAGGCCATTCCCGGCAGCGGCGTAGACTACCGAGGGGTCGCGCGCATCGAAATCGAATGCGGTGATGAAGGGGTGATTGAAACCGGCGTGCCGCCACTCACCGCTCGCGGCCTTGAGGAAGATGCCGCTGGCCGGTAGTTTGGCGCCCACCACGTAGTCTTTGGAACTGGCCCCGCAGGTGTAGAGTGTGTATTGGCCGGAGAGAGCAAGCGGCAACGACACCAGCACGAACAACCAGCGGCCCATGGCGGACTACTGTAGCACGCGTCGGGCGGTGCGGCTACGGCGCCCGGTCCTTTACTTCATGCTAAAATGTAAAGCGATGGCGGAAGCAACCCTTTCGGCAAAGAACCAGATTGTGATCCCGCGAGAAGCTCGCCAAGCCTTGCAGGTGAAGGCTGGCGACAAGCTGATCGTGGTAGTTCGTGGAGAAAAGGTGATTGTCCTGGAAAAGCCCAAGTCCCATCATGCGGCGATTCGGGGCCTGGCCCGCGGCGTCTACTCCAGCGCTTATCTTCAAAAGGAACGCCAGAGTTGGGATTGAAGCATCTCCGTGCTTTTCTCCGGCGGCATCGCCTCATCTCGCTGGACACGAGCGTCTTCATTTACCAATTGGAATCGAACGCTCGATATCTTCCCCTGACGGATCACATTTTTTCCTGGCTCGAAGGGCCGCATTCGAAGGCGGTCACGTCCACCATCACCATGACGGAATTGCTGGTGCAACCCTACCGCGAGTCCGACGACCAACGCGTGGATGAGTTTTACGGTTTGCTATCTACGTATCCCAACCTGGATTGGATCGCGCCGAACCTGGAGATCGCGGACGTGGCGGCACGCTTGCGCGCCCTCCATCGCTTGCAGACTCCGGATGCTCTCCAGGCGGCCACCGCCGAACATGCCGGAGCGACCGGCTTCATCACGAACGATGCGGTCTTCGAGCGGGTGAAGACATTTGAAACGCTGGTGTTGGAGCGTCTGTTGTGAGCCCGCTCCTGCGCGGGGCCTTGTCTATTTCTTTATTGCCGCCAAAGCCCCGGACGCCTCTGGATAATTCGACTGTAGTTCGAGCGCCTTCTTGTAGGAGTATGAAATCGGTTCTGCTGGTGTTGCTGGCGGCGGCGCTGCCGGCATGCGCGCAGGAGCGGACTATCGATCGCGTGCTTCCGGCTCTGGCGGCGGGCAAGGCGTGCACGTCGGCAATCCAACTGCAAAATCTAGGCGATCGGCCGGTCACCCTGGCGGTGGAGGCGTATGGCGAAAACGGAGCGCTGGTGGCGCTGAAGGGCCAGACGGCCATCGCCGTCAAGTTAGCTCAGCGAGAACGGGAAACGTACCGCCTGGAACTCGCGGACGAAACCACCGGAGCCTGGGTGCGGGTGCGGGAGACGCTGGCGGCCGCACCATTCTCTCCGGTAGTGACGGTGAGTGGCTCGACCGAGTGTGTGGCGGGCAACGAACTGCTTACAGCGGCGCGCGAGGCGGCTTTTCCGATGCGCAACCCATGGTTCGAAGGAGATGTATCCGAACTGCCCGGCGATTTGCTGGCGCTGGTGAACACTTCCGCGCAGGCTGTCACCGCGTCGCTGTGTTACTCGGCCGGGGCTTTCTACTCGGTGCCGGACGGCCGGCGGGGCGGGGAATTGACGCCGGTTTGCACAGCGTCTTTCGCCGTGCAGATCCCGCCGTTCAGTGCGCGGGAGTTCCCGGTGGAGCGAGACGGCAGCTCGCACTTTTCTCTGCGGACCCGCGGCGCGGCCATCGTGCTCCAGATGCTGAAGCCGCAGGGCGTCGGCGTGAAAATCTACACCGTCGATTCGAGCATTCACTTCGGCTCGGAAGTAGTGAACCGGTAAATCAAGTCGATTAGTTCCATGCGGCGCGATTTGATCTGATTGGAATACCGCTAACGCGCGCGGCTCGGATCAGAGCCGCGAACGTAAGAGAGCGTTGCCGGCCGACGGAACAACTTCTAGCGGTTCAAAACACTGGCTGTTTTCTACCGGTCCGGCGTGAAATTCAGCTTGATCTGCACGGGCGATTCCACCGGCTTGCCGTTCAGCTGGGCCGGCTTATATTTCCACTCGTTCACCGCATCAATGGCGGCTTTCACAAGCATCGGATTGCCCTTGATGAC